>JBCCTY010000001.1:0-75325 GCA_039197885.1 Actinomycetota bacterium
GCGACGGTGTGGTTCACCGGGCTCTCGGGTTCGGGCAAGTCGACGATCGCCACGGCGGTGCAGCGGTCGCTGCTCGACGACGGCCAGCCCTGCTACCTCCTCGACGGTGACAACCTGCGTCACGGGCTCAACGGCGACCTCGGCTTCTCGGCCGAGGATCGGACCGAGAACGTGCGCCGGGTCAGCGAGGTGGCGCGTCTGTTCGCCGACGCCGGCGTCGTGGCGCTGGTCCCGGTGATCAGTCCCTACCGAGCCGACCGATCGCGGGCCCGAGAGATCCACGCGGCGGCCGATCTGCCGTTCCACGAGGTGTTCGTCGACACGCCGCTCGAGGTCTGCGAGCAGCGCGACCCGAAGGGCCTCTACGTGAAGGCCCGGGCCGGTGAGATCCGGGGCTTCACCGGGATCGATGATCCCTACGAGGCGCCCGAGTCACCCGAGCTGCGCATCCCCACCGCCGAGACGGCGGTCGAGGATGCCGTGCGGCTCGTCCGCTCGCTGCTCGCCTGACCGACCTGACCCTCCGGGCTCCGGCCGGGTCATCGCTCGAACCCGTCCTGCTCGGCGGTCGTCGGTCTGACTGAACAAGCGCTTGTCTAATAGCCTCCTCGCGGCTAGAACCGTGTCCAGGGGTTCGGAGGAGGGGACATGGACCACACCGCCACGCCGACGCGAGTCGGCTCGCCAGAGGTCCCGCTACGCGTGCTCGTGACCAAGATCGGGTTCGACGGCCACGACCGGGGCTCGCGACTCGTCGCCGCATTCCTGCGCGACGCCGGCCACGAGGTGGTCTACACGCCGCCGTGGCAGGACATCCCCGCCGTGGTCGAGCTCGCGCTCGAGGAGGACGTCGACGTCATCGGTGTCTCATCGCTCGCGACCGACCACCTCATCGTCCCCGAGTTGATGGCGGCGTTGCGCGGCGGCGGTCTCGACCACGTCGCGGTCGTCGTCGGTGGGATCGTGCCCGAGTCCGAGGTGCCGGCCCTCGTCGAGGCCGGCGTCCGGGACGTGTTCGGTCCGGGTTCCTCGCGTGAGCGGATCGTCGACGCGGTCGCCGCGCTGGGCCGCGAGGCGCAACGCCGCAAGCTCGATCGTGAGGGGTTCGCATCATGAGCGTCGTGACGCCCACACAGCTCAGCCTGCCCGGCTTCGAGGCGGCGAAGCAGCGCTGGGAGGACGCCTACGAGCGGCAACTGCCGATGGAGCGTGCGATCCGGAACCGATCGGGCATCGAGATCAAGCCCCTGTACGGCCCGGACGACTGGGACGGCTCCGGCTACGTGGAGCGGCTCGGCTTCCCGGGTGAGGCGCCGTTCACCCGAGGCATCTATCCGACCATGTACCGGGGGCGTACCTGGACGCAGCGTCAGCTGATCGGACTCGGGACGCCCGCCGACTACAACGAGCGCGTCCGGACCCTGTTGGCCCACGGCGCCACGGCCATCTCCTTGCTGCCGTGCAACTCGGGCTTCCGAGGCATCGACTGCGACGAGGTGCCGCTGCCGCTCCTCGGCACCTGCGGGACGGTCGTCAACCACGTGGACGACATGGACGTCGCGTTGGGTGGCGTGCCGCTCAGCGAGATCTCGACCGCGATGAACGACCCGACGCCCTTCACGCTCCTCGCCTTCGTGCTCGGTGTCGCCAAGCGGCGGGGGGTGCCCTTCGACCGGATCACCGGCACCTCGAACCAGTCGGACTACATCTCGCACTACGTCGCGAACCACATGTTCTACCGGCTGTCCCAGGCGGGTTCCCGGCGGCTGCTCGTCGACCACGTCGAGTACTGCACGGACGTCGTGCCGAACTGGAACCCGGTCTCGGTGGTCGGTCAGCACATGCAGCAGGCCGGTGCGACACCGGCGGAGACCATGGGGTTCACGCTGTCGACCGCGATCCAGTACGCGGAGGACTGCCGGGCGCGAGGGATGGACGCCGACGAGGTGCTGCCCCGCTTCACCTTCTTCTTCGACATCTCGATCTCGCTCTTCGAGGAGGTGGCCAAGTTCCGGGCCGGTCGACGCATCTGGGCCCGCGTCGCGAAGGAGCGGCTCGGTGCGAAGGAACCCCGCTCGTGGCGCTTCAAGTTCCACGGGCAGACGAGCGGAGTCGACCTCACCGCCCAGCAGCCGCTCAACAACATCGCCCGGGTCGCGGTCCAGGCCGTGGGCGGCATCCTCGGTGGGCTGCAGTCGATGCACACCGACGCATACGACGAGGCCATCACCTGCCCCACGGAGGAGACGGCCCGGATCGCGGTCGCCACGCAGAACATCCTCCGGGAGGAGGCCCACCTCTGCGACGTGATCGACCCGCTCGGCGGCTCCTACTACGTCGAGCACCTCACCGATCAGATGGAGGCCGAGATCCTCGCCGTGATGGACCGGATCGACGCCGCCGGCGGCATGTACGAGGCGGTCGGCTCCGGCATGGTCCAGGAGATGATCGGGCGCTCAGCGATGGCCGCGCAGGAGCGGATCGACGACGGCGAGGAGCGGGTCGTCGGCGTCAACTGCTACGAGCACGACGACGACGGCACGGCGCCGTCGCCGGTGCGGCCGGACCCCGACGTGATGCGCGCCCACGTCGAGGCGTTCGTCGCTGCCAAGGAGGCACGCGGCGCGGCGGACGTCGATCGGGCGGTCACGGCCCTCCGCCGAGCCGCTCAGAGCGAGGACGAGAACGTGTTCGCCCGCGTCGTCGATGCCGCCGAGGCCGGCGTGACCCACGGCGAGATCGTCGCGGCGCTCCGGGACGAGCTCGGCTTCGGCGACCCCCTGGTGGTCGCGTGACGGGCACCGGCACCGGTGCCGTCGAGACGGCCGCGCGGTCTCCGTTCGATCGGCTTCGATGTGGCGACCGGACGATGGTTGCCCGGGCGCTCTCGGCACTGGAGGCGGGAGGGGCGGAGGCGGACGCGCTCCGCCGTCGACTCCACTCGCTCGTCGGCTCGGCACGGGTGGTCGGCTTCGCCGGCCCGCCGGGCGTGGGGAAGTCCACCCTCGTCGACGCCTACGTCGCGAGGTTGCGGTCCGCCGGCCGGACGGTCGCCGTCCTGGCCGTCGACCCGTCCAGCCCGGTCTCCGGCGGCGCGATCCTCGGCGATCGCATCCGGATGGGCCGACACACCGGCGATCCCGGCGTCTTCGTGCGCTCCGTCGCCGCCCGAGGCCATCTCGGTGGCCTCTCGCTCGCGGTCCCGTCGATGCTCGACGTCCTCGACGCCGCCGGCTTCGACGACGTCGTGCTCGAGGCCGTCGGTGCCGGTCAGTCCGAGGTCGAGATCAGCCGGTTCACCGACACGACGGTCGTGCTCATCGCGCCCGGCCTCGGTGACGAGGTGCAGGCGAGCAAGGCGGGCCTGCTCGAGGTGGCCGATGTGCTCGTGGTCAACCGGGCCGATCAACCGCTCGCCGCCGAGACGGCTCGCCGGTTGGAGTCCGTGCTCGAGTTGCGCTCCACCGGTCGCCCGACACCATCGGTGCTCCTCACCACCGCGATCGACGACGGCGGCGTGGCCGCCCTCGCCGACGCGATCGACGCCACTCACCTCGCCGCCGGCGTCGCATCGGACGGACCCCGGCGACGGGCGACCGAGTCGTTGCGCCAGACGGCCATCGCCGAGCTGGCTCGGCGGGTGGTCGACGACGAGGCACTCGCACGACTCGGGGGTCAACTCCACCGCGGCGAGCGCACCCTCGGCGACGCCGTCGACGAGGTGATCGAGCGGGCGTCCCGCCCGAGGGGAGGAGCCCGCCGGTGACCGGCCCCACACCTCACGAGATCGTGCTCTGCGGCGGCAGGCGCACCCCCTTCGGAGACTTCGGGAGATCCCTGAAGGACGTGACCGGGACCGATCTCGGCGTCCACGCCGCGGTCGCCACGCTCGACGAGGCCGGCCTCGACCCTGGCGAGGTCGACCACCTCGTGTGCGGCAACGTGATGCCGGTCGACCAGGGGGGCTACTTCGCCAGTCGGGTCATCGGCCTCGGTGCCGGGCTGGCTGAGGAGTCGTGTGCGCTCGACGTGTCGCGAGCGTGCGGGTCCGGCACGCAGGCGATCGTGAGCGCGGCCCAGCAGATCATGACCGGCCACTCCACGGTGGCCCTCGCCGGTGGCTACGAGAACGCCTCCCGAGCGCCGTACGCGCTGGTCGATGCTCGTTGGGGCATGCGGCGGGGTCACGGTCAGGTCGTCGACACGATCGACTACGGCTACCGCGATCCCTTCGACCTCGCCCTCATGGGTGAGACGGCCGAGAACCTGGCGGATGACTTCGGCTACGACCGCGCCGACATGGACCTCTACGCGCTCGAGAGCCAGCAGCGAGCGGCCGAGGCCATCGAGAGCGGCTTCCTCGCCGAGCAGATCGCCCCCCTCGACGTCCCCGCCGGTCGCGACGGCTGGCGCCGTTTCGAGGTCGACGAGTTCCCGCGTCCGAACACGACGCTCGAGGCGCTCCACTCGTTGCGGCCGGTCTTCCGCCGAGGCGGTCGCGTCACGGCCGGCAACTCCAGCGGCATGACCGACGGTGCCGCCTTCGTCGTGGTCGCCCGGCGCGATCGCGCCGAGGAGCTCGGGCTCGCTCCGCGGGTGAGGATCGTCGATTGGCAGGTCGTCGGCGTGTCGCCCCGGATCATGGGTTGTGGGCCGGTGCCGGCGATCGGTCGGCTCCTCGATCGCCGTGGCATGCGGATCGGCGAGGTCGACTACTTCGAGATCAACGAGGCGTTCGCCGTCGTCAACCTCCATGCCGAACGAGAGCTGGGCGTGTCCCGAGCGTCCTGCAACCTCTACGGCGGCGGGATCTCGATCGGCCATCCGCCCGGCGCGACGGGTGTCCGGATGTCCCTGACGGCGATGCGTCACCTCGAGCTCACCGGTGAGCGCACGGCGATCGTGTCGATGTGCCTCGGAGCCGGCCAGGGGATGGCGCTCCTGCTCGAGCGGCTCGACTGACCGACCCGACGACCACGAGAGGGGCCCCGATGCCCGCCATGACCGATGCGCAGATCGAGGAGTTCCTGGAGCCGACCCGCCAGGGCATCCTGCTGCGTACCACCCGCGACGGCACAGCGACCGGCGCGCCGGTGTGGTTCGACTGGGACGGCGTCGCGGTCCGCTGCTTCTCCGATGCGTCGGCGCCGAAGGTCCGATCCATCGGCCGCGATCCACGGATCAGCCTGCTCGTCGTCAACGAGCTCGACGAGGCACCGGCGTGGGTCCGCTTCGACGGGGCGGCGGTGCTCGACCACGATGGCGACGTGAACCGGTTCGCCGCCGACGTGCTCGCGCCCCGCTACTGGGACCTCTCGAAGCCCGAGCTCGCCGCGACGGTCGATGCGTGGCGGGCGGCTCCGCCAGGGGCGCTGGTCATGATCGAGCTCCGACCGGAACGCATCCGATCCAGCACCGGTTGACCAGCGGAGATCGACCGGTGCCGGTCCGCGACCGGCGACACTGGTGGGCGGTCGTCGACGTCGTCGGAGGTGTGGTGCCCCGTCCCACCCGTGAGAACAACCGGAGCCGGCAGCTGCTCGACGCAGCCGCCGAGCTCTTCGCGGAGCGCGGCTACACCGCCACGACGGTCCGTGACGTCACGGGTGCGGTCGGGATGGGCCCGGGGTCGTCCTACTACCACTTCCGGACCAAGGCCGACCTGCTGCTCGCCGTCTACCAACGGGGCGTCGCCGAGGTCGACGCATCGGTCGATCGCTGCCTCGGTGAGGCGTCGGACGATCCCTGGGACCGGATCGAGGCGGCGACCGTCGGACACATCGAGGCGGTGCTCGCTCCGTCGCCGTACGCGAGGGTGATCGTGAGCGTCCTGCCCGAGAACGTCCCCGAGCTGGTCGACGAGCTCCGGGACGCCCGCGAGGGATACGAGGATCGCTGGCGCGGCCTGATCGGTGATCTCGACCTGCCCGTGGACGCCACCGTCTTCCGACTCCTCGTGCTGGGAGCCGCCAACTCGACCCAGCTCTGGTACCGCGAGGGGCGCCGATCGCCGTCGGAGATCGCTCGGACCCTGGTGGCGATCGCCCGCGACCCGATGGTCTGACGCCGCCAAGCGAGGGTGGCGCGACGCGTCAGTCCTGGGGCGGGTCGCCGTAGGGCGCGCCGGCCTCGTCGTAGCACTGCTCGTGGTAGTGCTCGACGCGGTCCCAGCGGTTCTTGACGTAGACGTTGCAGATCACCTGGTACGCCCGGATGCGGGCCCGGAACTTGATGGGCTCGCCGCAGTGGGCGCAGTAGGCGGAGTTGCCCGCATCGATCAGGCGGATGACCGCCCGACTCTTCCACTGCTGTCGCTTGGCGGTCGTCGCTTTGGTGGTCTTCGCTGCAGGCATCGCGGCTCCTGTCGTCCGTTGGCCTCTCGGCTGAAGCCGTACGACGAGGATCGCCCCACCGACTCCACGGAGCACACTAGTCGCGAGTTCGCAAGGCGTGGGGGACGTTTCACTCTCAGCGGTATCCCTCGGCCATCTGATCTCTCAGGGTGGTGTCAAGGAGACGCTACGTCGATGTGTCACCGTCAATCGCGGACGAGGGGTCGGTAGTTGATCCGGTGGGGCTGGTCGGCGTCGGTGCCCAGCTCGGCGTGGCGCTGTTCCTCGTACTCCGAGAAGTTGCCCTCGAACCACCGCACCTGCGAGTCGCCCTCGAAGGCCAGCACGTGGGTGGCGATCCGGTCGAGGAACCAGCGGTCGTGGCTGATGACCACGGCACAGCCCGGATAGGCGAGGAGGCCCTCTTCGAGCGCCCGGAGGGTGTCGACGTCGAGGTCGTTCGTGGGCTCGTCGAGGAGCAGCACGTTGCCGCCCTGCTTGAGCGTCTTCGCCAGGTGGACCCGGTTGCGCTCACCGCCGGAGAGCACGCCGACCGACTTCTGCTGGTCGGAGCCCTTGAAGCCGAAGCTGGCGACGTAGGCGCGGGCGTTGACCTCGCGGTTGCCGATCTTGAGCACCTCGTAGCCCTCGGAGATCTCGTCGTAGACGGACTTCGCCGGATCGAGTGCGTCGCGGCTCTGGTCGACGTAGGCGAGGTCGACGGTGTCGCCGACCTCGATCGTGCCGGAGTCGGGCTGCTCCTGGCCGGTGATCATCTTGAACAACGTCGTCTTGCCGGCGCCGTTGGGGCCGATGACGCCCACGATCCCGGCAGGGGGAAGGAGGAACGACAGCTCGTCGACGAGCAGGCGGTCGTCGAAGCCCTTCGAGACCTGGTCGAAGACGATGACCTTGTCGCCCAGGCGCTGCTCTGCGGGGATGACGATCTCGAGCTTCTCGCGCTGCTTCGCGTCCTCGCGGGCCTCGGTGACGAGCTGGTCGTAGGCGGCCAGGCGGGCCTTCGACTTCGAGCGGCGCCCCTTGGGGGACATCCGCACCCACTCGAGCTCCTGTTGGAGCGTGCGCTGGCGGGCCGACGACTTCTGCTCCTCGGCGGCGAGACGGGACTGCTTCTGGTCGAGCCACCCCGAGTAGTTGCCCTCGAACGGGTAGGCGTTACCGTGGTCGAGCTCGAGGATCCACTGCGCGACGTTGTCGAGGAAGTAGCGATCGTGGGTGATGGCGATGACGGTGCCGGTGTAGTCCTGCAGCGTCCGTTCGAGCCACGCCACCGACTCGGCGTCGAGGTGGTTGGTCGGCTCGTCCAGCAGCAGCAGGTCGGGATGCGACAGCAGCAGCTTGCACAGCGCGACCCGGCGACGCTCACCGCCGGAGAGGTGGTCGACGTCGGCGTCGGCCGGGGGGAGGCGGAGCGCGTCCATGGCGATCTCGACCTTGCGCTCGAGCTCCCAGGCGTCGACGGCGTTGAGCTTGTCCTCGAGGTCGGCCTGGAGCTTGCCGACCTCGTCGAAGTCGGCGTCGGGGTCGCCCCACATGGCGAGGACCTCGTCGTAGCGCTGGCGGAGCGCCTCGATCTCGGCGACGCCCTGCATGACGTTGCCCATGACGTCGCGCTCGGGGTCGAGCGTCGGCTCCTGGGGGAGGTGGCCGACGCTGAACTCCGGTGTCAGTCGGGCGTCGCCGGTGTACTCGTCGTCGAGTCCGGCCATGATCCGCAGGACCGACGACTTGCCGGCGCCGTTGTGGCCGAGGACGCCGATCTTGGCCCCGGGGTAGAAGGCCAGCGTCACGTCCTTGAGGATGTCCTTGTCCGGCGGGTGGAACTTCGACACCCGACGCATCGTGTAGATGTACTGTGCGTTCCCCACGTGAGGCCCTCCGTTTCCTCGACGAGGGTACGGACTTCATCGCCCGGCACGCGCTCCCTTGGGCAGTCGCTACCTAGCGTGACCTGAACCGTTGGACATCACGGAAGGTGACGGGCATTCTGACCGTCCCTCGCAACGGGCCACCGCCTCGGAAGGCGCTCAGGTGGGACGCGGCCCGAACACCTCAACGACGATCCGCCGCTACGTGAAGGAGCGGGATCGGCTCTCCTGGGCGGAGAGCACCTCGAAGACCTCCCGGTGGGTGCTCCACGACTTCCAGCGCGCTGCGCCGAAGCGAGTCACCGAGGTCCGCCCGAAGCACGTGTCCAAGTGGCTGCGGAGCAGACGCAACGGCCGCATCCCGAAGGACACCACCCTCCGTACCCGGCTCTCGATCGTGCGAGCCTGGGGCGACTGGCTCATCGACCAGCGCATCGTGAAGGCCAACCCGACCGCCGGTCTCACCATCCGGGCCGAACGGCCGGCGATCCCCCGGGCGATCCCCGCAGACGCCGTCCCTCGCCTCCTGGAGGCGTGCCCCGACGAACGAGCACGAGCCATCGTACTGCTCTCTCTTCACCTCGGGCTGCGGCGCGCCGAGCTCGCCGGTCTCCGCATCGGCGACATCGACATCGGCCGCCGGCAGCTCGTGATCCGCGGGAAGGGCGGGTGGACCGACGTGATGCCGGTCCCCGAGGAGGCATGGATCGCGCTCATCAGCTACCTCGCCGAGCATCCGGCCTCGAGCGGGCCGCTGTTCCGGTCCTTCGTCACCGATGAGGCGCTCAAGCCGGCGTGGATCTACCGCATCACCGCGACCGCGCTCTATGACTCCGGGATCAAGACCGGCCCGCACGACGGCATGTCGTTGCACTCGCTCCGCCACCGCATGGTCCTCGACGTCCTGGAGCGCACGAAGGACCCGCAACGGGCCCGGCTCGCGTCTCGGCATCGGTCGTGGGCCGGGTTCCAGGCGTACACGAACGTGACCCTACGAACCGACGACCTGACCGAGATCCTGGATGGTCGCCGCTACCGGCCGTGAGGAGGGGACGCGGCGACTGACCCGTGCGACGATGAGTGCGGCCCCTGGGCCGTCGTCAGTCGGATCCTCGCAACAGGCCACCGTCTGCCGGGGCCCAGGGGCCACTCGGAGGGACGGCCTCCGCCTGTTGTTTCCCGCCCGCCCGAGCTATCGCGAGCGTGTCATGCGAACCTGTGAGCAGGCAGTTTCGGTGCGCGGAGAGTGGTCAGCAGGGACTGCTATGCCCAGCACCACTCCGACTCTGACCAGGGCGCACGGCCGAGCTCGGACCGGAGGCCCTCGGTGACGAGCACCTGGACGTCGACGTCGGTGTAGAACTCGGCGAGGGTGGCGCCGTCGCCGTGGCGGGCGACCCGGTCGGCGAGGTACCGCTCGGCGTGCTGGGCGAGCCCGACGTGGCTGCCGTTGCGAGCGTCGGGATCGAAGGCCGATTCGCAGGCCATCATCCGCAGCGTCCAGCCCTGGTGCAGGAGCGGCACGTGGCGGTGCACGGCGTCGGCGACGTCGTCGGGCACCTGGTGGGTGCCGTTGGCGACGGCCACCGTGTCGGGCACGAGACCGACGGTGTGGAGGTACACGGCTGCGGCTGCGACCACGACGAGCAGGACGCGCATCAGGCCGCTCGGCGGCCGTGGTGCTTCCCGGCGCACGATCGGCACATCGGCGCGAGGTTGGATGGCTCGAGGTTCGCGCGGTCACCGTCGACCGGAACGACGATCACCTGCCGGTCGGCGCGGTTCGACCAGTCGAGCTGCTTGCCGCATCGGTCGCCAACGCAGCGCGGGTGTTCGCCGGCGAGGCTCGTCCAGAGCGCGAGCGCTGTCGAGGCGACGGTGCCGTCTCGCTTCCGGGCGAGTGGATGATCAGGTAGGTGCACGCGTGCGGGCGGCTCATCCCGCTGCGGGGTGACGCTCTGAGAGGCCGTCTCCGGGTCGTTGGGCACCTGACCCCGCAACCAGTGCTCGATCTCGTCGCTGAGGGGTGTCTCCGTCGCTGTCGCCGAATCCTGAGGGGGGTGAGTGAGGTAGGGGGTGGGGCCCTCGGTCTCTGTGGGTCGAAACGGGGGGGTGTGGCCGGTTCCACCCCCCTCCGGTCCACCCCCCTCGCGGGGATCGGGCATGGCGCGTCGTGGTGCGTACCGCTCGACGACGCTCGGGATCTGGTCGTCAGGAAGCCATGCGTACTGGACTCGTTGGGGCACGCTCATCCCGGCGGAGATCATGAACGCCTGGCCGCTGTTGATGGGCAGCAAGTGCGCAGGGGTCTGGTCCGCAAACGAGCCCATCACCACCTCGACGTCGCTGCGCTGGGAGAGGTGCCCGCAGGACCGGGCAGCGAAGTTCGCACGGATCTCGGTGTCGACCGAGCGATGCCCGGTGGTCTGGGTGGAGGCCACGACCATGACCCCGTCCTTGCGATGCTCCTTCACGAGCTTCCAGACGAGTCGCGCTGCTGCCTTGTTCGTTAGGACCTGGTGGAGCTCGTCGATGAACACGACGATCGGGGCCGGTCGGCCCTGGAGGTCACGGCACTGGTACAGGCTGGACCGGCGGTGCGACCGGATCCATCTGCGGTTCGCCTCGGCGTGTTCGACGACTTGCCGGAGCACGCTGGCCCAGTCCTTGGACTCGAGGGCACAGCCGGTGAAGACCTGTCGGTCGCCGAGCTCCTCTGCTGCGTCAAGCCATCGGGCAGCGTCGACCTCGCCTGGGTCGATGAGGTACATGTGCACGCCACCACGTGCCAGGTAGCCAGCCATCATGATCGTGGTGAGAGCGGTCTTGCCGGCACCGGTGAGGCCAGCGATGAGGACGTGCGGGGCGGGTTCTCGTTCGCCTGGGACGGCTTGGACGAGGGTCTTGCCGTTCATGGTCTGGCCGAGCCAGATGTAGGGCGTGTCGCGGTCGCCGGTCGGGGTCCAGAGCAGAGGTCCGGTGGGTCGTGCTCGGAGATCGATCGCGAGGCGTCCCCGTCGGGAGCCGAGGCCGTTGTCGGCGAGGACCTCGATGTGGGTGGCTTCGAGGTCCTCGGCCAGACCGGCGGCGACCTTCGCGATGTCTTCGATCTGGCCGCCCATGGGGCACTGCACCGCGAAGATGTAGAGGCCGTCTCGGACGAGCTCGGGCGCGCCGAGACTGGGCCACTCCTCTCGCTTCGTTTCTCCGATGCCGACCTTGCGGACCAGGCCCCTGGCGGCGCAGGCCTCGTCCCACAGCTCCGCTACTTGGGTCGGGGTGTAGGAGGCGCGGTCCGAGGGGAGTGATGTGAGGCGCTGCCAGGCGCTGCGGATCCCCATCTCAGATCTTGATCATCTTGGTGGCGGTCCACGGGGTGAGGACCGCTGCGGCGATGATCAGCACGGCCTTGGATGCGACAAGGATCGCCATGGAGGTGCCGCCCATCCCGACGATCCAGAGTGGCGCGATGGGGAGCTGCAGGAGGAACGTGCCGCGGCCGTAGGCGAGGATGAACCCGGTGAGGAGCAGGTAGACGGTCTGGGTGAACACGGCGAACGCCATGGCTTGAGCCAGGAAGTCGAGCTTCTCGCCCTGCTTGCGGAGGCGCCATCCGACGCTGAGCACGGACCACATGATGACGACGAACACCAGCACGCTCGAGCTGATGAATGCTCGGTCAGGCAGGTAGATGGTCCAGGCCACGAAGCCGCAGAGCGTCATGCCGGTGAAGAACCATCGGCGTGCCGGGCCCCGTCCGTGGCGGGACCAGCTGACGAAGGTGACGGTCAGGGTGAAGGCGAAGAAGCTGATGAGGCCGATGACCCAGACGGTCGGCACCTCGCCTGGCTGACGTCGGAGCGGGTGGGTCCAGTTGTCCCCGGCGAGGGTCAGGTTGTAGTTGCCGATCTGGAGGTCTTCGCCGGCGAGGTCGAGGAGGATCCACCAGAGGTGGCAGGAGCTGTAGACCCAGGCCGCAGCGAACAGCGCGACCCTCGGGGAGAGGTTTCCGAAGAGGCCCCGCCAGAGCGCGCCCGGGGTCGCCGGGCGGCGCTTGGGTTCTGGTCGTTCCCGGGTCTCGACGGTCTCAGTGACGTCGAGGATCTCCATGTCAGGCTGCCGTGTTGGCGTGGCCGTTCGTTCGGGCCTTCGGCTCGTTCTTGCCCATCGCGGCGTTGAACCGGAGGGCGCGCTGCATCTCGGCCTCGGAGAGGGGATCGTCGGCGTCGGTCTTCTCGATGCCGAGCTGAATCAGGTCGGCGATCGCGGCGCCCTGAGTCGGGTAGCGCACGCCGACGAGTTCGTCGATGCGCTTTCGCAGGTCGTCCGAGAGGAGGAACTGGATCTGGTGCGGGTCGTTCGAGGCCATGACGAGACGGCTCCCTATGTCATCGGTTGGAGTACCGATGACGGTGGCACATCTCCAATTCGGGGTCAAGCATGGTCGGTCATGGTCGACCCTGGAGCGGTCCGATACCGTCCTGGGCGCATCGGTTGGAGCTGATGCGGGGACCGCCCCGGGCCTTCGGGTCCGGGGCCCCTCGCGTCGGGCGTGGGAGGTGGGCGTGGAAGACGAAGACGACGGCGGCACCTGGGACGGTGCACCCGTGTGGCTGTTCCTGCTGGCCGGGTTCATGAGCCTCGCTGCGGTGATCGCCGTCAGCGCTCCGCTCAACGAGGGTCTCGACCTCGACTTCACCCAACAGGTCGTGCTCCGTGGCGAGTTCGCTGGCCCGTGGCTCATCTCGGCCTCGGTCCTGTGGGCTGCCGTGGCGCTCTGGCGGCCACGCACCTGACCCCGGACGCGACAACGCCCCCCGGCCCAGAGGCCGAGGGGCGAAGTGGCGAGGCTATCGAGGGTTGACTGCCGGGTCAGGCGGCCAGCGCCAGTCCGTCGGGGTCGGTGTTGCCTTCGATCAGGAGCCCGGGCCCGCGGTCGAGCCGACCCCAGTCCGGACAGGTGTTGCCCGAGACGACGTTGTCGACGATGCGCCCGGTCGGCGCCGGCCACGACGCCCCGCTCTGGATGTTGACGTAGAGCGCGAGGCACGTCGAGGTGATGAGCCGGTTCTGCTCGACGACGATGTTGGTGAGCGGGGCCCGGTCGGCGGACTGCTTCATGGCCGAGGTCTGGCCGCCCGTGTCGTGCACGAGCTGGTTGCGGCGGATCACGATGTCGTTGCCACCGGTGCCCTGCACCGCGTCGTTGTGCGAGCTCCCGACCCGGCGGAGGTCCCCGATCCAGCTGTCTTCGATGAGGACTCGGGCGTTGGCCTTCGCGCCGTCGATGCACCCGGAGATGAGGACCCGGCGCAGGGTGTAGTCGGAGCGGCCGACGCAGCCCTGGGTGGCGTCGCCGGTGCCGAAGATTGTCGAATCTTCGATTCGTAAGCCGGTGCAGCCGTCGCACTCGACGACGAGGCGGCGGTTCCCTTCGATCTGGGAGCGGGTGATGGTGACGTTGTCGGCGCGGACGATGAGCCCGCCGACGATGCGGCGCCCGTCGAGCACGGTGCCGTCGACGTCGACCACGGTGGCCTGCTGCTGGGCGAGCAGGAGCCCGTCGGGCACGCCGACCTCGTCGCGCTCGGGCCACGGGGTCGGGTCCGACGGGGTCGTGGTGGGCGGAACTTGGGTTGTGGTGGTCGGAGTCCAAGGCTCGGTGGTGGGACTTGGAACCGTGGTCGTGGGTGGCCCGGACGCGACTTCGCCCTCGCCCCCGACCCGGACCCCAAGGGTCAGGCCGACGACGAGGGCGACGATCACGCTGGCGAGCCACCCGATTCGGGTGGCTGCGGTCATGAGTGGTTGCACCACCCTCGACCGCATGACCCGATGCCGGCGTAGCACGTGGCGACCTCATCGACGTCGGCCACGGCACCCTGACGATGCCAGTCGTCCGGCATGTCGCACTGGTCCATCTCGACGCTCAGGGTGTACGACTCCAGAGCTTGCTCGGCGGCCATCCGCTGGAGCTCGACGAACCGGTGCTTCGTCATCGGCGGCATCAGGGCGTTGTCGCAGATGTCGTCGTGCTCCGGGCCGCCCTGCTCGCACCACTCCGGCGCACAGGCGCGTTGCGCGGTCTCGACAACCGACATCACGCCATCTCAGGCGTCGAGGTGTTCGGCGTGGCCCACACGAGCAGCGCGGTGGCCGCCGAGGCGACGAGGCCGTCGGCGTAGACCGAGAGCTCGGCCACGGCGTCGGTGATCGCGAGGGACAGGATCGGGGTCACGACGGCGACGATGGCCTTCGCGATGGTGGTGAGGCGCTGGATCGGGGTCACGGGGTCTCCTTGGGGTGGGTCAGTCGTGGTCGATGAGGCGGTCGACGATCGATCGCACGGAGATGCGGATGTCGTCGACGGTGTCTTGGATCCCGGAGATGGCGGTCTCCTGTGCGACCTGGCGGAGCTCCATCCGGGTCTGCCGCTCGTCCATCCGGGTCTGTCGTTCCTCGATGCGCTGGGCTCGCTCGACGAGACGGGGCTCGCCGGCGGGCGCCTGGTTGGTGGCCCGGTTGGCGCCCTTGGCGTGTCGGAACGTCGCGACCGCAGCGATGGTCGGAGGAGTCGCTCCGATGAGTGCGACGAGGAGGACGTCGAGGTTCACGTGGCGAGTCGGCCGGACACGTTGACCCGGGTCTTGTCGAGCTCCTGGCGCACGATCGCGCGGATCTGAGCATCGCTGGCCCCACCACCCTCGCCGTTCGGGATGGCCTGGAGGACTCGCTGGACGATCTCGGCGATCAGGTCGGCCTGGCCGGCGAGGAGGGCGTCGACCTTGCCGTTCATCGACAGGATCGGCGTGGCGAGATCGTGCACGGCCACACCAGAGCGCTCGTGGGGCCCGCGCTCGACCCAGCCGACCAACGTCTCGTGGATGTCGATGAGCATGCGCTTCTCTTCGGGGGTCATCTCGTCCTCCAGGTAGAGGGTGAACGGGGGTTGGAGGCGGCCGAGCTCGGCGTAGAGCTGCGTGCCGGGGCAGGCCGTGGCCTTGGTGTCTCGGTGCCCGATCGTCGGGCGCGCGCCGATCGGGTCGTCGAGCAGCGAGCCGACCCAGCGGTAGGCCGAGGCGACGCCCGGGGTGACCGGGTCGTGGATGGTGTTGCCGGCGTAGGCCACGCCGTAGCGGGTGCTGTTGAACCCCTCGGTGTGGGCACCGGTGCGACCGAGCCCGCGACCCTCGGCGACGACGGCGTGGTTCGGATCGTCGGTGCGGAACACGACGAAGCTGTACGGCACCTCGGGGCCGAGATCAGCGGCCCGCACCCGGGTGAGGTTCCGCATGAAGCGGCCGATGTCGTCGAGGTCGCCGTGGGTGATCCCGTCGCGGTCCCAGTCCTGGACGACCGAGACGGTGTGGTGGGCGACGATTCCCACGAACCTGGATGTCGGCACCACGTGCCCGCGTACCGGGACGGCGCCGAGGCCGACGTCGGTGCGGTCGAGGTAGGTGACTCGGGTGCCGTCGGCGAGGAGCTGCTCGAGCATCAGCCGGCGCCGATCAGGCGGCGAGGAAGTCCAGCGCCCCGGCGGCGATCTGGTAGGTCCCGCCGGAGGGGAACGGGTTCGGGATGGCGTCCTGGACGTAGACGACGCCGTCAGCCGAGATGGTCACCGCGGCGCCGCCCTCGGTCAGGGAGACCTGGAAGGTGTCGGTGGTGGCCGACACGACGTAGTAGAAGGTCTCGGCTGCGAGCCCGGTGGGGAGGCCCTCGCCGTTGTGCTCTTCGACGATGACCCGGTCGTTGTCGCTGAGCCCGTGGGCGGGGAGGGTGATGAGGTCACCGGTGTTCTCGACGAGCGCGGGCCGCTTGAACGTCGACCCGGCCGGCGTCTTGGAGTGCTGGGTGCCACCGCTGAGGGCGGTGTAGCCGGCGACCCAGAACACGGTGCCACCGGCGGTGACGGTGATGTCCTCGGCGTTGGTGTTGTCGCCGATGCGGGAGGCGGCGGCGTCCCACTCGACGGCGACACGGGCCGAGGCGACCGAGGTGTCGGAGTCGTCGAGCAGGTCGAGGTGGGTGATGAGCCCGGTGACCGCGTCGACGGCGGCGTTCTTGGCTGCGACGGAGGTGGACATGGTGGTGCTCCTGGGTCAGGGGGTGTGGGCGGTGCCTCGCACCCGCACGGTGAGGCGCTGGTCCTTCTTGCGGGCCGGGCTACGGGTGTCGTGGACGCGGCAGATGACGATCCACTCGCCTTCGACGTCAGGGGCGTCGATGTACGCGGTGACGGTGGTGTCGTCGTTCGTGATGTTCGAGATGGTCGGGCCGCCGGCCTGGCCGCCCTCCAGGAACACCTGGATGCTGGCAGGGTCGATGGTCTGGCCGTCCTCGAGCCAGGGCCCTCCTTCGGTGGTGGCCCCGTTGGCGTCCCAGGTCCAGTAGTCACCGTCGTCGGGGTCGAGGTCCATGACGTTGCTCGTGGCCATCACGACTCCTTCGGGATGACGGTGCGGCGCACCTGTCCTGGGATGACCGAGACGCGGATTTGCGCAGGGATCACAGTCGTTCGATGCGCGGGGGCTCGGTGGTGCGGGTCGGGTTCGCTCCCGACGACGAGCTCGGCGAGGCAGATCAGCTCGAGGAGGTTCCCGCTGGCGGACTTCGTGGCCGACACGACCTCGGAGACGGCGACGGCTTCGACTGCGGCGCCGGTGGCGATCTTGGTGCCGGCGACGAGGTCGGCGGCCAGGACGACGTGCACACCGCTGCCTGTCGCGGTGCGGGTCGCGGTGCCGAGCCCTGCGATCGGGACGCCTTCGAGTCCACCGCCACCGGCGATCTTGGTGCCGGCGACGAGTTCGGCAAGGTCGATCAGTTCGAACCCTCCGCCGAGCACGACCCCGTCGGGCACGTCGATCCCGGTGACCAGATCCCGGAGTGAGATGACCTCGACACCAGCACCTGAAGCGAGGCGCAGCGCGGCGACGAGCTCGGCGACTGCGACGGCTTCCAGGGCGGCCCCGGTGGCGAGCTTGCTGCCGGTGCCGATGCCGGAGAGAGCGAGGGTCTCTTGGCCTCCGCCGAGGGCGATGCGGAGTCCCGCGGCGAGCTCCGCGGCGGTGACGATCTCGATGCCCGCCCCGGCGGTGGTCTTCGTTCCCTGGGCGAGGTCGGTGTCCGTGAGTGCTTCCAGGCCAGCCCCGGCGGCGAGCTTCGCTGCGCCGACGAGCTCGATCGCGCTGAGCTGTTCGACGCCGGCACCGGTCGCGACCTTGGTTGCGGTGGCGAGGTCCGATGCGGTGAGGGCTTCGAAGCCGCCTCCGGCGACGACGACCCCGCCGGCCGAGATCTCCTTCACGAGGATCTGGACGGCCTGGTAGTTCTCCGTCGAGCTGATCGTCGCGGTGGCGTCGGCCTGCGCACCGGCGGCCGTGACAGCGCGACGGACGATGAGCCCGCCGGGGCGGATGTTGCCGTTGCTCTGGATGACCCGGGTCCAGCCGGCTGGGTCGGTGAAGGTCACGGCCGGGTTGTTGGGGTCGGTGCCGTAGACCGCGAACAGCCAGTCGTCGACCGCTGCAGCGGGGGTCGCGTTGTACCCGGGGGCGGTGATCGAGGTGCCGTTGCCGGTGCCGATGGTCCCGGCGGTGATGGAGTCGATGCCCTCGGTGGAGCGGAACGTGACGAGCTGGAAGACGCCGAGGCTGATCTGGCCGTCGTTGCTGCGTCGCAGCCGCACCTGGCCCTGTGCGATGTCGGCGGCCGTGAGCTGGCGGACCGCGACGTAGATCGAGGTCTGGAGACCGGCGAAGTTGGCGACGAGCATGTCGCCGACGGCGATGATGTCGCCCGCGCCGTCCTCCATCTCGAACTGGGCGTTGTTGATCCCGCCGCTCGAGCAGGTGTAGTGGGCGAGCAGCCAGTCCCCAGCGACGGGCGATCCGGGGATCGTCTCGGTGTTCGAGATCGGGCCGCCACCGAAGACGTTGGCAGCGGTCCCGAGGACCGAGAGGGTCACGGCGTGCAGACCGTCCCGTCGACGACCCACACGCTCGACGGGTGCACGGTGTCGGTGAACTCGGGGCAGTCCGTCCAGCCGGTGACGACGATGTCGTCGGGCTGGTTCGAGCCGCCGGCCACGAGCGGACGGTCGACGTCGACGAAGGTCGGGTCGGTGATGAAGGTCGGGCCGAGCGGGGAGAGCTGGTGTCGGGTGGTGACGATGCCCTGCGGGGAGCTCTCGACGTGGACGTCGACGAACCGCTGACCCGAGGTGTCCTGGCTGACCGAGTGGATCAGGAGTCCGCCGATGCCGTTCTCGATCAGACGGAGCCCGGAGTACTCGTACTGGTTGCGGTATGCGCCGTGGCTCGCACCGAATCCGCCGTTGCGGACCGCGGTGAAGTCGGAGATCACGTGGTTCGGGGACGACGTGTTCTGCCAGGTGAAGATCCCGTGGCGGGCGTTGTTGTGCGCCAGGTTCCCCTCGAAGACCCAGACCCCGGACTCGCCGACGGCTTCACCCTCGGACCACATGAAGCCGCTCGAGTCCTTCCGGCCGGCGGTGCCGACGGCGACCGAGTCGCGGATCTCGTTGTCGAAGCCGCGGTTGAGTTCGTAGGCGGCGAGGCGGAAGTCGTTGCGGTCGACCAGCTTCCGGGTGCCGGAGACGACCATGCGCTCGACGACGGTGCGGTTCGTGGAGTTGATCTCGTTGCCGCGTGGCCGGTTGACGGCTCGGTCCCACCAGAACCCTGGACCTCGGGTGTCGTGAACGACGGTGTCGGTCCAGGTGGTGCCGTGGGAACCGTGGGGCACGACCCCTCGGTTCTCGCTGCCGAGCACGAGCAGGCGGGAGAACGTGGAGCCGTCGCTGGTGTCGCCCTGCAGGTGCAGGTGCAGCGGGTACCGGCCGGTCACCCCGGGCACGCCGAGACCGACGAGGCCGGCGTCGGCGAGGTGCTGCACGCCGGCCGACGGGTGCACGGTCACGTAGCCGTTCTCGCCGCGAATCTCGATGTTGCGGGTGAGATTCAGGACCTCGGTGCCAGCACCGTCGATCAGCGGGCGGTCGTCGACGAGAGGCTGGTCGAGCGTGATTGTCGTGCCGTCGATCGCTGCGATCGTGGCGTCCTGCCCGTCGAAGTCGCCGGGCGCGGACGGGGCGATGTGGAGGCGATCGCCGATCTGCCAGCCGTCTGCCTGGACAACCGAGAGGACAGAATCACCCCCCGATAGCGATTCAACGGTGCGTGACCAGGCGGTGCGGTCGGGACCGTCAAGGTCGAGCTCGCCGGGGCCCATGACGTGGAGGCCGCCGGGGTCGGTCATCATCCCGTCGTCACCGCCGACGAAGTTCGCGACGTCGATGCCGGCGAAGGCGAGGACGTGGCGTTCTTCGATGCTGGGGCGCATCTCGAGCTCGCCCATGACCTCGACCCGACCGGTGGCGTCACCACCAGCGGAAGCGTCGACCGTGAGTGTGGCGTCACCCTCCCAGCGGAGCGTGCCGCCAGGCTCGATGCGGATCGATCCGACGAGCCAGTCGCAGTCGACGACGACCTCGGAGATCACTACCGCCTGGTCAGCGGCACCGGGGACGTTCCCGCCGTCCCAGGTGTCGGTGTCGCACCAGGACCGTGACGGGGTAGACGTCTGCGTGGTGCTGAAGATCACCGCGGCGCCGAGGACGAAGCACACGAGCGCGAGCGCGACGATGAGGTGGAGACGGCGCATTGGGACCTCCGGGGGGGGCTAGATGTCGTCGGGGCGGACGAGCTCGACGCTGTAGGTCCACTCGAACGTGGCGCCGCCTCCGGTGTTCTGGAAGATGCGGACGTCGATGTCGTCGGACGCGGTGCCGTCGCAGTAGACGACCGAGGCGACGGCTGCGCCGATGCGTGCGGTTCCGCCGTGAACGTTGTCGGAGACGGCGTAGGTGACACCGCCCACCGTGATGCTGAGGACCAGCCGGTCGCCGATCCCGAAGTTGCCGGTCGATCGGCACGACGCCACGACTCGGTACCAGCCCTCGATCGTCGGCACGACCCGCTCGTTCGCAGCGTCAGCCCACCCGTGCGTGTCGATACCCACGTCGCCACCGGCGAAGGCGAGCACCTGGTCAGTCGCCGTCGGGATCAGCTGAGAGACGACCCTGGCGCCGATCTTGACCAGCGGTGGACCGACGGCGGTGAGGGTTCCGAGGCAGGTCCAACTGCCTTGGGAGCCGACGACGAGGACGTGGTCGTCGACCTTGGGGCCGAGGTAGTGGCCGAGGGCGTAGATGCCGGGGACCTCTCCGCCGCCCTCGATGTCGACGGTGAGCTTCGCTCTGCCTGAGACCCATGCGACGGCGGTGACGGTGCCGTGGCGGGTCTCGCTGTCGACGACGGGGAGGATCTGATGTTGCGCTCGTGCGATGCGGCGGCCGGTGGTGCGGGGGTCAGGCACTGCGCCGCTTCCTGGTGGTGCCGCTCATCGCGCCGGTGGCGAGGTCGAGCGAGTAGGCGTCGAGCACCCAGCGGTCGTCAATGCCGGCGTCGGGCAGGGTCACGGCGAACACGTCGCCGAGTTCGTGGGCCGGGTTGGGTGCGGCGTTCCAGGTGACGATCTCGCCGCTGCCGGGGAGCAGGTTGAGCTGGGCTGCCGCTGCGGCGTTGGCCTGGTCTTCGGTGGCGACGAACCCGTTGCGGACGATCAGGGGGCGTTCGCCGTAGGACCCGTAGCGGTAGAGCGGGTCGGCGGGGTCTTCGATCCAGGCTTCGCCTCGGACGGGGAAGAGGAGGAACGAGCCGTCACCGATGACGATGACGCCGTTGTAGGCCTCGGTGTCGTCGTCGGCGAGCTCGAGGCGTTCGATGGTGACGGTCTCGTTGGCGTAGGTCCAGACCGGGGTGTCGAAGTCGTCGACGATCGGGCCGGTGCGGAAGGTGCCGTCGGCGTCGAAGCGGGCGAAGAACCCGGCTGCGGTGGCGAGCTTCTGGACGGCGGCCCAGGGGTCGGCGTCGACGGTGAACGCGGTCTCTTCGAGTTCGCAGCCGCTGGAGGCCTCGAGGACGACGTCGATGTCGAACGGGATCCGGCTGCGGACGATGTCGATGAGCGTGGAGCAGGCGGCTCCGGCGGTGATCTGGAAGGCGTCGGTGAAGCGGTCCCGGGCGACTCGACGGCTACGGTCGTACCCGGTGAGCTGCCAGGTCCAGCCGCCACGCTCGTAGCGGCGGCGGCGCGATGACACCCCGAACACGCCTTGCGTGAAGAGGTCGGTGTCGCTGAGGCCGACGGTGATGCGCAGCTCCCGGCCGGTGGTGGGTGCGAGCTCGGTGGCGAGGTCGTCGGATGCGGTGTCTGTCTCGACGAGCTGCAGGTTCGCCTGCCGTGGTCGAGCCTGCGGAGTGTCCCCGCCACCGGTGATCGTGCGGTCCGCGGTGATCGAGCCACCGGTGAGCTTGAGCCCAAGGGACCCGTCCTCGGTAGAGCGCTGCGCGACACCGTCAACGAGGAGCTCGGCTCGGGCGATGAGCTCGCCGCCGTTGGCGACCAGGTCGGGGTAGGCGGTCGAGTAGGGCCGCATCAGGAGGGTGGGGCGGCCTGGCGCCACGCGAACGTGACGTCGTGGAAGTGGGCCGTGGACCAGTCCGGATCATCGGCACGGGCCCGGACCTGGTCCCGGTTGTTGGACCGGTTCACTCGGATCCACCAGGCCTCACCGAGGTGGTTGCGGAGCCGGAGCGTCCGGCCGCTCCCCAGCATCGCGAGCAGCGCGTCGTAGTCCGCCTTGCTGTACACCCGCACGGTGAGCGTCGCCATGTCACCGCGCTCGACCTCGGAGTGGGTGATGCCCTCTTCGCGGCCGATCGGTTCGAAGGTGTGGTGCCGGTCAGCGCTCGAGACGGGGTGGCGGCGGGCCTTGATCTCGAGCTGCGTGTCGGTGGTCAGGTCCCACAGGTCCCAGCGATCGAGCGCACCGGTCGGGCTGATGGCGAAGGCCTGACCCCAGTCCGAGTCGAGGCCATCTGCTGCGGACCCGGCGGGCGACGGGCGGGTCCGGGCTCGGTACTGGGCGCTGGCGCGTCCGGCGCTGCCCTTGTCGGTGAGGGTCTCGACTCCGAGGTGTGCGAAGTCGAAGGTGGTGGACCCGGGGACGGTGGTCCAGCGCTGGCCGTCGTCGGATCGCTGCAGCTCGGCGACCCAGTCGGTCGAGAGGTCGATGAAGCTGAGGCCCGGCGACCAGGCCGGGTCGGATCCCAGCTGGATGCACGGGGCGTCGAGCAGGAACTCGATGCCGCCCGAGCTGGACACTTCGACGGCGAGAGCGAAGGACCAGCCCACCGAGCCGACCAGAGCTGGGAGCGTGGTGGTGATCGAGACCTGACGCCACTCGGTCTCGACGGCGGTGACGTTGCCCGTCACGGTGGCGAGGGTTCCGCCGCCGAGTTCGGAGATCACCATCTCGAGGATGAAGAACTTGAACTGCGAGAGGGTGGTGTGTCGGACCCAGAGCGAGGCACTGAACGTCTCGCCCACTGACCAGACATCGGCGCTGGCTTGCAGGAGGTCGGTGCTGTCGATCTCGGCTCGCGCCGTGCTTCCGGTGGTTGGGGTGAACGACGAGTGCTCGGTCCCGACGACGGCGTCGGTGGTCTCGCCGTTGCTGATCGTCGCGTTGGTCGGGTTCTCCAGCTGGGCGTCGAGGGAGCGATCGAGCCGGAAGATGTTGCCGGCCTGGCGGATCTGGAGGTCGACGTGGTTCGGGGTGCCAGCGGCGACCGTTGCGGCGACGATCTCGGGGGCCTTCGCGACGGCTTCGATCACCGGGGTCAGGGCGGAGGCGGCCCAGGGCGACCACCAGGTGTCGGTGTCGATGGTCCAGACCTTCGCCGCTCGGACGTACGCCCAGTAGTTCCCGCCGCCGAGCTTCGCCCCGGTGGCGTGGCTGCGGAGGTTGCCGACCAGCTCGCCGGAGTCGTAGACGATCGCCGCGGCGGTGAGCGGGTCGAACCCAGCCGTGCCGGCCGCGTTGGAGCTAGCGTCGAGGGTCCCGTCGGCGACGATGATGACCCGAGCACGCTCGCTGGTGTTGGCCCCGTCGTCGGGATCACTGAACGCCCAGCTGACGAGCGCGCTCGCTGGCGTGGTCAGCTCCACGGAGCTGGTGGTCGGTTCGTCCTCGTACTCGATCTCGCCGTCGATGTCGGCGACCTCGAGGCCACCCTGGAGTCCCGCGTGCAGCCGGACCTGGAGGCCAGCCAGTTCCGCCTCGGTCCAACGGCTGCCGTCGAGCTTCGCGGAGCGAGCGATGACGACACCGGACGTCCATGCCGAGCTCGGCACCTGCATCTGTGACTGGGTCGAGATCCCGATCGCGCCGGCGAGCTGCAAGGAGGCCCGCAGATCGTTGGCACCGCCGCTGGGCTGGCGGGCTCGCGCACGCATCCGAACCTCAACCACTCGCGACCCTGTCGGAAGCGACGGCGACGCGAAGTCGAGGACTAGCGGGCTGGCACTCCCCCCCAGCGATGCCTCGGCGTAGGTCGCATCCGAGGCGTCGGCGAGAGCGCCGTGGATCGAGCCGCCGCCGACATTGGTCCAGTTCGTGGCCGCCGACCCGTCGGGCTGGACCGAGACGACGGTCATCCGCCCGCCCGGGTCGTGGCGACCAGCTCGTCGGCGAGATCCTCCATGGCCCGATCGAGCGCGCCGGCGATCAGCCGGTCGGCAGCGGCTTCGTCGCCGATGACCTCCTCGTTGACGATCGAGATCGTCGGCTGGAAGTTCACGATCGACTCGGCCTGCTGCGAGGGCAGCGGGTTCGCCTGGTTGGCCTGGTCGATGAAGCCCGGGAGGCGTTCCTGGAGCAGCGACCCGGCGAGCCCTGCGCCGACCTGGTCGATCTCGGCGACGAGCCCGAGGATCTGGTCGGTTGCGCCGCCCGTGGCGAGGGACTCGACGAGTGCGAGGTTGCCGAGCCCGCTGGTGGCGAGGTCATCGACCAGGCCCGGTCCGACACCCCGGTCGCGCAGCGCCTGGATCCCGTCGGAGAACCGTCGGGCGGCTTCGAGGCGGTGCTCGAGCTGGGCGACCATCTGGTCCTCGGTGACCGTGGTGAGGTCGCCGCCGAAGAGGCCGAGGATGTCGCCAGCCTCGTTCGTGCTCGACCGCACCGACTCGACGAAGTCCCGGGCGAGGTCGGTGGCGTCGTCGAGGCGGTCCTGCAGGACGTCGTTGAGGTCATCGACGGCGTCGGCGAGCATCTCGGCCCGCTTCTCCAGGATCCGGGCCTCCTCTTCGGCGGCCCGCTCTTCCTCGGCCGCGATGTCGGACAGCTCCCGTTGGCGGAGTCGCCACACCTCGAGCCAGTTCTCGGTGAGCTCGGCCTCGTTCGCGATGAGGACCTCGAGCTCGGCGAGGTACTCCTCGCGGTCGATGATCCCGATCTCGTAGACGACCCGGAGGTGGTTGAGCGTGAGCTCGAACTCCGACGGTCCATCAGGGCCGCTCCCGCCGCCTCCGCCGCCACCACCTCCGCCGCCTCCGCTGGCGGCACCGCGGCGATCGATCACCCGCCCGGGCGTGGAGACTCGGCCGACGTCGCCGACGTCGATGATCGGGACGTTGGGGTTCCCGATGCCGGGGATCACGCCGAAGGCGTTGAACGCGTTGCGGAGCTCCTGGAGGGCGGCGGCGATCGGGGAGAGGTCGGCGCCGAAGGCGACTTCGATGCCTCCGGGCACTGAGGAGATCGCCGCGTTCACGGCGTTCACGGCGGCGAGCGCGTCGTTCGGGTCGCCGAGGATCTCGGTGAGCACCGACGACGGGATCAGGCCGAGCGCGACGAGGTAGTCGAAGACCTCGGCGGTGGTGAACCCGAGCTGTTGGGCGACGGCGAAGATCGCGCCGATCTGCCCGTTGAACGCGAGGCGGGCCTGGTCCACCGAGCCGGTCTGCTCGAGGACGGCCTGGGAGTGGGCTCGAGCGGCATCGACGGCGCCGGCCAGGATGTCCTGGTTCCGGCGCCCAATGTCGGAGTAGTCGTCGAGCGACGTGCCCGCCTCGTCGACGTGATCGATCAGCTCGATCAGAGCGTCCTCGACGTCACGGTTCGCCGCGGCGACATCCGACGCCACACCGATCAGGCCGTCGAGCTCGCTCTGTAGGCGCTCGAGCTCCTCGCTCGCGTCGGTCGCTCCGGCGCTGAGATCGCCGAGCGCAGCTTCGACCTCGGCAGCGGCGGTGGAGCCTCGCCCGAGCTCTTCGTTCACGAGCCCCATCGCGTCGTCGCCCGCCTGGAGACTCCCCGAGAGGTCGTCGATCTCGCGACCGAGCAACTGGTAGGTGTCGACCAGCTGCATCGTCGGGTCATCGACGCCCTCGATGCTCTCCCGGAGCCGCAACAGTGCAGCGAGCGCCGCCTCGGTGCCCTCGTCACCGATCTCGCGGATCGTGTCCCGGAGTTCGATGAGCTCCAGCGAGGCGCCGACGCCGCCGGATCCGAAGTCGCCGGCGAGGAAGCTCTCGATTCGATCGATGGCTTCGCCGAACTCGGCCTGGAACTCGTCGGCGCTGGTGCTGAGGATTCCGTCGATCTTGTCCCCGGTGGTCTGAGCTTCGTCCCCGAGGATCCCCATGATGATGGCGGCACCGCCGATCGCGGTCGCCAGGAGGCCGGCGGCACCAGCCGCGGCGCCGAGGCCGGCGGTGACTCGACTGATGCCGGTCGTGCCAGCCGCCCGGAGGTTCGTGAACTGGGTGCGGACGTTGCTGATGCGGTCGCCGAGCAGTCGGCTCGCTGCGGCTGCGGCGAGAGAGGCGGCAGTGACGCCGGTGAGCACGACCACGGCTTGGCGTGCCGGGCCAGGCATGCTGCCGATCGCTTCGGCGGCGTCGGCGAGAGCGGACGCAGTGGGACCGATGACGGGCAGCAAGACGTCGCCGAAGGCGATCCCGACGTCGAGGAGGTTGACGGCGAGCTGGCGCAGCTGGAAGGCGGCGGTCTCCGTGCGCTCGGCGAACTCCGCCTGGAGGGCGCTGTTCTCGGCGTAGGCGCCTTCGGCGGTCGTGAGGGTGCGGTTCACGAGGTCGCCGGCGCCTGCGAGGGACTGGAAGGTGCGAACGACGCGGACGTCGGAGAGGCCGAGCTCGTCGAGGACCTGAGTGACGCTGGCGCCGCGCTCCTCGACGCGTCCCAGTCCGATCACGAACTCGTTGAACGCTGCGGCGGCGTCCTCGGCGAAGAGCCCGGCGAAGGCGTCCTCGCTGAGCCCGGCCACCTCGGCGAAGGTCGCCAGGGAGTCAGTGCCGTCGGCGACGGCCGTCGACATCTCGTTGAGCGCTCGTCCGATGGCCGTGCCGGCTGCTTCGGCGGGCAGACCGACCGAGACGGCGGCCGTCGCCAGGGCGAGGGTCTGGGCTTCGGTGAAGCCGGCGACCTCGCCGTAGGAGGCGAGCCGGTTGGTGAGCTCGAGGATCTCGGCTTCGGTGGCCGCGAAGTTGTTGCCCAGCGCGACGAGCGTCGACCCGAACTCGTCGAACTGGTCCTCGGCGAGGCCGGTGATCTCGCTGATCCGGGCGAGGCTGAATGCGGCCTCGTCGGCGTTGAGGACCGTGGTCTGGACGAGCTGACCGATGACGTCGGTGAACTCGTCGATGCCCTGCGTGGAGATGCCGAGCTGACCGGCGGACTCGGCGATCTGAGCGATCTCTCCGGGCAGGAGTCCGAGCTCACCGGCGAGGCTCCGGAGTGCGACCTCGAGCTCGGCGAACTCGGCGGGCGTGCCCTCGACGGTCTTGCGGACCCCGGTGAAGTCCGACTGCCACCGGACGGCCGCAGCGGCCGACAGACCGAGCGCGCCGGCCAGGCCGGCGGAGAGACCGAGGCCGACCTGGGCGACCTCGTCGCTGAAGCCCCGCATGTCGCGAGCGGCTCGGTCGAGACCGAGTGACCAGCGGCGTGCGTCGGCGACGAGGAACCCGGTGACGGTCGGGCCACGGCCACGTCCGAGGGCAGCGGTCATCTACGCCTCCTCGGGGTCGGGGTCGTTGGGGACCAGCACGATGCGGTGGTGGCGAGGGATCTGGCCGCCGTTGGCGTCCCGCACCTCCTTCGCCGCCTCCTCGCGCATCTCGCACCCGGGGCAGCTGAGGACCTCGGCGCGGTAGATCGGTGGACGGCGGAGGCGCCCTCGGTCGTCGAGGTGATCGGCTGGCCGGGTGCCGCAGGACTGGCAGAGCTCGTCGAGGTGGCTGCGATAGGCGAGCTGGACGTCGAGGTCGGCCTCGCTCCAGCGGCCGGGCTCGTCGGATCCTCGGATCGTGGAGAGGGGCAGGTGGTACGCCTCGGCCAGCCGGAGCTCTTCGACCGATCGAGGCGTCAGGATTTCCCCAGGTCGACCTTCCTGGCCTGCTGGTTGATCTGGTGCGCTGCGTTGACCACCTCGCGAACCTCGCCCATCGACCACTCGGGGTCGGTGACGAAGGCCAGGGCCTCGTCGAGCGTCATGGCCGGCTCGATGAGGCAGGCGGCGAGCAGGTGCGCGCCTTGCGAGGTGCCGCGGTCCTTCTCGGCGGGGTGTTCGGTGACGAGCTCCTCGTAGGCGGCCCGGCCGATCGAGCGGAGCCGGAACTCCACGGTGTGCTCGGCAGCGGCGTCGCTGGCGTCATCGAGCCGCTGCCGAGCGGCAGCGAGAGCGGCCTGGGCATCGTCGTTCTCGGGGACGCGAGTCGACCGGGCCTCGGCCGCTGCGAGAGCGGCACGGGCCCGGTCGAGCTCGTCGAGCACGTCGTCGTCGTCGAGCGCGAGCACGACGGTGGTCTCGCGGGGCTGCTTGCGAGCCCGGATCTCGGACCAGGTGCTCACGCCGCCTGGACACCCTCGGTCGGGCTGCCCTGGAGGCCGAACTGGACGACGACCGTGGGGGCCTCGTTCATGACCTGGAGGTCACGGGTGTTCTGCTTCTTCACCTGGACCGGCCAGATCTTCGAGTCCTTCGTCTCAGCCTGGCCGTCGTAGAGGAAGGCCAGCCAACCGACGGTGTCCTCGGCCAGGGCGGTGCGCATGGCGGCGACGCCGTCGTCGTCGCGGTAGAGCGTGATGCTCGAGCTGGGCGCCGAGGTGGTCCCGTTGCCGGTCTTGTCGAAGTCGTCGCTGAGGTCGGCGGTGTCGAGGTCGGCGACGTTCTCGTCGAAGCCTTCGATGGCTCGCACGCTCGGAGTGAGCGCGGTGCCGGCGGTCAGCTCGGCCTGCGTCGGTGCGGCGAGATCGGATGGCGCGCTGGCGAGGAAGATCGCCACACCGCGACCACGGGTGATCGTTCGTGCTGCCATGGTCAGGCCTCCTTCGTCTCGGGCTTCAGGGCGGCGGCGGGTGCCGCTGCCTTCTTGGCCGGCGCCGGCTTCGTCGGCTCGTCGGCGGCGGTCGCGTCGGGCTTCGGCCCCTCGGCCTCGGCGGTGTCGATGGCGGCGGTGGTCTCCTCGTCGTTCTCCTCCTCCACGAGCTCCCAGCCCTTCGTGGCCCAGTGCTCGGCCTGGAAGTCGAAGCAGACCAGGTCGTTCTTGATGTCCTCGTGGGGGTGACGCATGGTCACCCGCTTGGCGTTGGTGTTGGCTCCCATGGGTCCTCCTCGGGGGGTTGGGGAGATCAGGTGGTCGGGATGCCGGCGCCGTGGAGGGCGTCGGTTGCTGCTGCGGCGATCGCTGTGGCGACGTCGTCGTGGGACTCGTCGATGGCGGGCTCGATGAACGCTCGGCGGGGCTGCGCGACCCAGGTCCAGGTGCGGCGCTCGCCTCGGGCGAAGACGGGGTGGCGGCCCTGCTTGCGTCCGAAGGAGCCGACGCCGGGCTGTTCGAAGACGTGGGCGTAGGGGGCGCCCTTGCCGCCGGCTCGGATGAACACGCCGCGGCGATCGATGCCGAGCTTGATGGTGCTGGCGAGGTGGCCATCGAGGCGTGGGGCGTGGGCCTTGGCGCGCAGGACGGCCTTGGTACCGGCACGGCGCATCCTGCTGCGGACCCGGCGGTTGGTCGATCGGCCGGCTTCGCGAAGCTGGCGGATGAGGATCTCGTGGCCGTCGAGAACGAACGCGCCGCCGGTGCCGACGGTGCGGTCGATCGGTGCGGTCACTGGGCGGCGAGCAGGGAGAGGATCTCGAAGCTGCCGCCAACACGGGCAAGTGACCCGGCGTCGGTGGTGCCGTGGTCGAGGAACTCGACCGAGACGGTGCACCAGCTGCAGGCCCCGCCGAGGGTGACGTCGGCGCTGATGAGGGCCTGGAGGCGCTCGAGGTGGGCTCGGATCTCGGCCCGGAGCTCGGCGGCGGTGAGTCCGCCGCGGCCTTCGTTGCCGACGATGGCCCACTCGATGGAGAACTGCTCGTCGCGCGAGATCGGGTCGCCGAGGTCGCGGTCGAGTTCGGTCTCGGAGCCTGCCTCGGAGGCGTTGCCGATCCAGAGCGCCCAGCGGTGGACCGGCTTGTCGTCGTTGTCGAGGAACTGCTCGCCCTGGAGGGTCTCGTCGACCACCCAGGCGGGGAGGAGGCCGGTGAGGGCGTCGTAGACGTCGAAGATGGTGGTGGGGAGGTCGCTCATCCGAATCCTGGGGTGTCGTCGCTGTGTCGGGCGTAGATCGCATCGACCGTCTGGTCGCCGGTGCGCTTCGCCTCGGGGCGCTGGAGGGTGATCTGCTGTCCGCCGGGCAACACGGTGGAGAACGCGCCGACGGGGACCTTGGATTCGGTGGCGTCGAGGCCGTACTTCGCTCGGCGGAGGTGTGCGGTGAGCATGTCGGCGGGCGGGCGGTCCCAGCCGTGGAGGTACTCGGCGACGAACCGGCCGCGACCCGGGGTCCAGTAGCCGCTGTCGAGGCGCAGGATGGCGTCCTCGACGATGACCGCTGCAACCTCGTCGGCGGACCAGGCGACACCGTCTTCGGTGATCGAGAGGAGCTGACGGATCCGGGGGTGGTCGGTGACGAGCTCGTCGCGACCGGTGCCGTCGAGGCGGACCCGTGCGAAGCGGGGCACGAACGCGACTTCGCAGATCTCCTCGCATTCCCGCTCGGCGGCGTCGCGCGCTCGGCGGATGAACTCGTCGGGGTAGGTCGTCGGGTTGTGCATCCCGCCTTCCTCGGCGCGGGCCTGGCCGAGCGTGAAGTAGACGCCGCCGACGAGCTCGTGGGTGCTGGTCCGCACCGCGCCGTCGTCGCGCGTCCAGGTCACGGTCAGCCATCGGGGGCGCGTCGTGAGCGAGGCGTTGAGCGCGAGCGTGGCGCGCCCGACCGCAGTGAGGTCGACGCTGGCCGAGCCTGACTGGAGCTCGGTTCCGTCAGCATCCGCGACCGAGTAGGTCGCGGTGTTGGTGGTGATGTCGGCCGGCTCACCGTCGGAGTCGGGCCAGAACACCTCGAGGGTGAGTGGCCCGGCTCCGACGACGTGTCGGCTCTGCGCGACGAAGGTCTCGATCACGCTCAGGCGACCGGGGCCACCCGGGGGCTGCCCTTCACCACGTGGGCGCCGTAGACACCGCCGGTGGTGCTGCCGGCGCCGGTGACGACGGTCCGGATGTAGCGGGCCGTGCCGAGGTAGCCGACCTTCTGGGCGGTGTCGTCGGCGAGGTCGACGAGGGTGCCGTCGAGGTCGCCGGCGGCGACGTCGGACCAGGCCGAGTTGTCCGCCGACTCCTGGACCTTCGGGGTGTGCGTCCCGTCGGTGATCGTGCCGGGCACGAAAACCACCGCTGCCGACCCGAAGTCGACGAGGTCGACGCCGGTGCCGTCCTGCGCTCCGTCGGTTCGGGCTGCGGGGGTCAGGGACTGGACGACGCCGATGTTGGATGCGATGTCGCTGTGCATGGGGTTCTCCTCGGATCAGGTGGTGAGCATCTGGCCGAGGGCGTCGACCAGGGTCGGGCGGGGCTTCTCGCGTCGCTGTTCGGCCTCGAGGGCCAGCGAGGCGCGAGCGGGGTTGCCGTCGACGTTCTCGACGATTTCCTCGACCTTCCCGGTGGGCAGGTCGGCGGGGACGGAGTAGGGCTCGTCCTCGGCGTGGTAGTGCTTCCCGTCGAAGGCGAAGGTGGCCATGCGGAGCTCGCCGTCGACCCGGTAGGCGGCCTCGCCGCCGTCGGCCTCGATGGCACCGACGGCGACGAGGGTCACCTCGCTTCCCGGATGGGCGTCGGCCAGCGCCCCGGTGAGCGCCTCGGCGCCCGGTCGCTGGTCGTCACCCTCCCCGACCGGGGGGAGCCCTCCCGCTCCGGCCGGTCCTGCCGGTTCTCCGGCGCCGGTCGAGCTTCCGCTGTCCTCGGCGGGCGCCGGTCCGCGGTCCTCGACGACGGGCGGGTACGGGGCCTTGGTGGGTTCCGCATCGGCCGGTGCCTCCTTCGCTCGGACGCTGTCGCACCACTTCGCCGCCTCGGCGTCGTCCATGGGGACGATGTCGCCGGGCACCCAGTTGAAGTCGACGCCCGAGACGCTGGTGAGCACCTCGACGTTGACGGTCATCAGCTGGCCGCCATCTGCAGCGTCTTCGCTGCGTTCGGGTCCTGGACGGCGCCGTCCATCTCCTGGAAGCCGAGGAACCCGACCTGCAGGCGACGGGCGTAGAGCTCCTCAAGGCGCAGCATCCGGAACGCCTGGATCATCCGGACGATGTAGGCGGCCTGGAAGTCGCCGAACGCGATCGGCTTGGCGCTGGCGGCCACCGCCGGCATGTCCTGGTCGATCGAGTACGGCCGGCCGGCGAACTGCGACGGAACACCGACCTGGACCGACGGGTCCCACAGCGGGCGGTTGTCGCCGTCCTTGAGCTTGCGGACCAGCTTCAGGGTGCCGTCGGCGAAGACCCAGCGGGACCGCTCGTTGCGGTAGGCCGGGTCGACCGAGTGCTCGAGGTCGATGAAGTCGTCGTAGGTCAGCGAGGTGGTCTGGCCGCCGGGGGTGGTGTGGCCGACGTTGAGGCCGACGGTGACGCCCTGGGGCTCCTGGGCGCCGGTGCCGACGACCCAGTGCTCGGCGGACGCACGGCCGATCCGCTCACCGCTCTTCCGGGAGATGTAGTTCTCCAGGTCGAAGGCCTCATCGCGCAGGAGTCGCATCGACACCCGGACGACCTTGGAGGTGTAGATGTGGGCGTAGAGCTTGCGCTGCCCGAAGGTCAGATCCTGTTCGCCGATGTCCTCGTTCGGGTTCTCCCGGATGATCTCGCCCTTGTTGGACGTGTCATCGTTGGTCGGCCAGGGCAGCTCGGCGGACGTGCTCGTCGTGATCTCATCAGAGATCGCGGCGAGGCCGCCGAAGGCCTTCATCGTCTCGACCATCGTGGCGCGGAACTCCGGCGGAACGAGGTAGCCGCCGGCGTCGTCGGGCACGGTGCCCTGGGCCCGCTCCTGGGTGCCGTCGACGAAGTTCGCCTCGAGCAGCGCCCGGGCCTCGGCGTCGAGACGCTGATCGCCGGCACGCAGGTAGGCGCCGAAGGCCTCGCGGTACCGCTCGCTGGTGTCGGTGTCGTCGGTGCGCTCGCCGGCTCCGTCATTCACATCGAACGGGGCGTCGCGGAGGGTCTCGTGCTCGCGCTGGCGTCGGTCGGCGCCCTCGTAGCGCTTGATGTCGGCCTCAAGCTCGTCGAGGCGGACCTCGTGACGGTCGTAGGCCTCGCGCTGCTCGGCGGTGAGCTGGCCGTTCTCGTTCTCGGTCTCGGCTCGCTGGAGGATGGCGTCGGCCTGGTTCCAGACGTTGGCTCGCTCCTCGATCGCAACCTGGGCGCGCTCGCGGTAGGTGGGCATCGTGGGTTCCTCCCGGTCAGGGGGTTGGTGCGCCGTGCCGCTCACGCAGCCGTCGGCGCAGGATCTTCGGGTCGTGGATCCCGCCGTGCCGGGTGGCGGCGGCAGGGGTGTCCTCGTCCCGAGTGGTGCTGGCCGGCTCGGGGGAGGTCGGGTCCTCCGAGCGCCCGTCGGCGCTCGGAGGGGCGGCCAGCTCGTCCAGCGCGCCTGAGACGGTGCGGAGGAGTCCAGCCACATCGGGGTCGAGCTCGTCCGAGCGCAGCGCCTTGGCCATGCGGGCCTGGTCGCGGTCGGAGAGCCCGGCGAAGCGACACACCTCGGTGAAGGTGCGCAGCCCGGCATCGGTGTCGTCGTACGCCGGGTAGGTCACGGTCGAGACGTCGAAGAGTTCGACCTCGAGGATCCGGTAGAGGCTCTTCCCGTCGTCGAGGATCTCGTGCTCCTCCCGGACGATCCGGAAGGCGAACGACATCTGGTCGAGGTCGCCCCGGTCGAGGGAGATCGCGACGTCGTGACCGACGCTGTGCGGTGCGATGTCGGCGTCGACGAAGAGTCCGGTGCCGTCGGTGGAAAGTCGCATCGTGTCCTCGGCGACCCGGCGGTACCGGCCGAGGAGGCGAGCGGGGTCGTGCTGGTCGAGGAACCGGCAGTCGCACTCCTGGAGCGTCTTGTTGAACGCCTCCGGTGCGACCTCCTCGTAGAACCCCCAGTAGGAGCTCCCGATCCAGGTGCGGCTGTCGAACACCGCGGCGTGCCCCTCGAACGGGATGGAGTCGTCGGGCCCGAGCTCGGAGAGGTCGGTGGCGCGGAGCTGGGCGGTGTCGAGCGTGTAGTTGCGGCGGTGCACGCCCTGGGCGTCGGCCAGGTCGGCGCGCGTGAGGGTCTTCAGCTTCGGCACGAGCGCTCCTCGTCGTCGGGTGAGGCGCCGCGGCGCCGGGAGGTCAGGCGGGCGCCGGGTTCGGCGCGTCCGGGTCCTGGTCGTCGGGATCGGCGTCGTCGGGGCCGCCGACGACGGTCATGTTCTGCGGGATCATCCAGCCACCGATGGCCGGGTCGCTCGGCAGGTTGATGCGCTGGCGGGCCTCGTTGCCCTCGAAGATCCCCCACTGTCGGCCCTTCACCAGGGCCTCGAGGGTGCTCTTGAAGTCGGTGCGGAGGAACCCGGCGACGTCGTGCTCGGCGAACCGGCCGGCCGGGTTCAGCCACTCGGCCGAGATCCGCTGGCTGATGCGCTGGAGCAGCTGGCCGAAGGTGTAGATCAGCGTGACGATCTGCTGCTGCTCGAGCCCGGTGCCCCAGTTGGACGAGCTGTCGAAGTCGGCCAGCGTGAACGGCGGGAGCCCGAACCATCGGGCCGCCTCCCGGACCTGGAAGCCGCGGGACTCGATGAACTGGGCGTCCTCGGGTGGCATGTCGAGCCGCTGGTACTTCGCGCCGTTGTCGAGCACGGCGACGTCGTGGGCGTTGCGCAGGCCGGCGGCGACCTGACGCCACCGGGCCCGGATGCGCTGCGCCTTCACCGGCGACAGCGCGGCGTCGGTCGTGATCATCCCGCCGACGAGAGTGCCGTTGGCGAAGAGCCGACCGCCGTACTCCTCGGCGGCCAACGCGAGGCCGATGCCCTGGCGGGCCAGCCCGATCACCGAGAGGCCCTGCACCCCGTCGAGGCTGATCGACGGGATGTGGAAGATGTCGGCGCTGGTGACACCGCGCTGGACGTTGCCGTCGGCGTCGGTGATGTCGAACACCTTCCCGAACGGGTTCGACGCCGTGCGCCGGTCCCGGTCGCGGTAGGGCTTCGCGTGCCGGGGGTGGATCGGCTCCACGTAGCGCAGCCGGCCAGCCATGTCGTGGTACTTCAGGCCGTAGAAGTTGCCGTGCGCGACGACCCGGTCGACGAGGAGCTCGTAGAACTCGAACGGGGTCATGTCCGGGTGCGGAGCGTCGACGATCGTGCCTCGGACCCGCTGGCGTGCAGACTCATCGCCCTCGTACACCTTCAGCGGCAGACTCGCCGTCACCCCGGCCACGATCGCCCGAGCTCGGAAGATCGCCGAGAACCGCATCGCGGTGTCCTCGTTCACGGTGATGCCCGACGCCGTTGGCGGAGCGCCCATGAACGCCAGCGCGGCATCGCTCGAGGACTCGACCAGCTGGGAGACGGTGGCCCGCTTGATGGCGTCGCCGAGGGTCACTCGTCGTCACCCCGGCTGCCGGCGGCCAGCCGGAGCCCGATGAGGGTGCCGACGTTCTCGGCGTTCGCTGCGAGCACCAGCAACAGCCCACCGACGAGCAGCCCGAGCGCCGGTGCGACCAGCCACCCCGCCGCGGCGACCATTACCGCACCGGCCTTCTCGGCCAGCTGACGCCCCACCGACCGCCACGGCACCGCCAGCGCAACTGCGACCACACTGGCGAGGACCGCTCGCGCAACCCGCTCCGGGACCATCGACACCCACAGGAGAGCGGCGGTCGTTGAGTTCGAGGCCGAGCGCGCCGGCCGAAGGATGCTCACCACAGGTTCGGCTCCTTCGAGTCGGTCGGCATGCCGGCGCCGGCAGCGATGGCGTCGCGCCGGGCCTCATGGGCGAGCACGGCGCAGACGTGCAGGTCGATCTTGCGGCCGTCGTCGGGCTTGCCGATCGTCCACCCGCGGGTGTCGGTATCGATCCAGGTCTTCGATGGCCGGCGGTCGGCAGCCAGGATGTGCGAGCGGAGCAACGGGTCCCCGTCGTGCACGATCGACGGCGGACTCTCCTCGGTCCCACCGAGGTCGACCCAGAAGGCGTAGACCGCCAGGGTCATCTTGCGGTCCTGGATCGTGTGGAACGGCTTCACGACCTTCTCTCCGTAGGCGGCCTGCCAGTCGGCGATCTCGGAGTCCCAGCCCGGCGGATCCGGGTACATCGCCACCACCCGGTAGCGGCGGAACGCCTCGGCCACGGCGTCGTGGACCTCGCGGCGGGGGATCTCGCTGTAAGGCCCGGTCACGCCGGGCTCCCAGTACCCGAGCACCTTCGTGTAGCCGTCGGAGAGCCGAGCAGCCACCAAGCCGGTGCCGTCCCGGAACCGCGAGCCGTCGAAGCCCAGAGCGATCGCCTCGCCCGGACGGAGACCGGCCTCGCCGAGACGTGCATCGCGAGCGGCGTCCCACCGGTCCACTCCGACGGCCTTGCGGTCGCTGGAGCGGCGCCAGTTCAGCCACACCCGCGCCCAATAGGTCCGGTCCGTCTTCGGGTCGTCGTAGCGGCGGGCGATGCCCCACAGGTCCGACCAATCCAGGCCCGAGTCGAAGTCGAGACCCGAGGCCTCCTCCAGCGCGGCGACGCGCTGCTCCGGGTCGTCGAGGTCGTAGTGCTCACTCGCCGAGAGCTCGATGAACAACCGATCGGTGTCGACCCGCTCGTTCGCGATGTCGTCGTCGACCGCGAGCATGATCTCCTCGAGCAACGAACCCTCGCCGGGCTCGAACTCGGTGGAGGTGATGAACGACCAGGCGTCGTTCGCGGCGACCTTGTAGAGGTTCTCCGACATCGTGTCGTACGCCTGGATGTGACGATGCGTCGTCATCCGGTGCGGCTCGTCGAAGTGCTGGAACGTCGTCAGCGCACCATCACGAGCACCAGGCGAACCGGCCATCGCCCGGATCAGGCCGCCGCCGTCGGCTCGAGTGATGCGCTCCTCGCCCACGCTGTAGACGGCGCCGAGCGGGCAGGCATCGGACCGGAGCATGGACTGCAGCGTGCTGAACGCCAGTTCCTCGGACTGCTCCGAGGTGAAAGCGATCATCGGGATGTACGGCGACCGCAGCCCGGCACCGATCGGCTGGCCGTCCTCGTCCCAGCCAACGCAGCGCACCGGGGCTTCCGGATCGGCCTCCATTGCCGTGATCCCCGAGGCCGCCTCGGTCTTCGCCGTCCCCTTGCGGAGGACGACCACGACTTCCTTCCAGCGGCGACGACCCGCCTGCGGGTGGCTCTGCGGCCAGACCTCGTAGGCCCGCACCATGATCGCCTGCCACAGCTTCGCCAGCCGCAGCGGTTCGTCTTGCTGCGGCCCGGGGCCGTGCACCAGGTTGGCGTGCATCCGCCGGATCAACTGCGGACCCAGCGACGGCAGCGGCTCAGCCGGCGCCGGCGGCCACGACCGGATCACGCCGTCTCGGCGCCGCCGTTGATCACACTGAAGATCGGGTGATCGACCTCGACGACGTCCTGGGCATCCGACTGCCGCGCGGCCTGTGCCTTCGGCGACGGCGACGCCGCCCCGGTCGCCCGGATCCGCAGCGCCATCCGATCAGCGACCGTCGCGCCCAAGCGCTGGCCGGCGAGGCGGAGCTCCGACGCCAGCTCCTTTGGGTGCCCCTCGCGCTGGAAGCGCTCCATCAGCGGCAGCATCACGCCCTCGAGGTAGGCCCAGTCGGTGTCGTCGTAGAGCGTCGCCATCGACGACGACGTCATCGCCCGCCACCACGACTTCGTGGCCTTGTGCCAGCCGCCACGCTGGCCCTTCTTCGGGATCCCGCGAAGCTGCTTGCCCGGCGCTGCGGGGAGCTCCGTCCACGGAGCCTGACCACCCGAACGGCGCGCTCGGTTCGGATCGGGAGCGGGACCACGACCAGCCATCGAGCACCTCCTCAAGACGCGAGACTCGCTCCATGGCCAACTGGTACCCGACGAACGTGAACGAACGAGACCCGTGGGGCATGGCGTTCTACGAACAGCGCGGTTATGAGCTCTACCCGACGTCGGCCAACAACCGGGACGAGTGGGGAACGCCCGCCTTCCGGATCGACGGCAGGCACGTGTACCCGTCGAGGACCAACACCGACTACCGAAGCGGGCGGGTCGCCTTCGAGATTCGCGACTCGCAGGTCTTCCCGGCGCCCGAGAACAGCTACTACCCGCAGGGCCATCCGGTGTTCGACATCCGCTGAAGCTTCGGCAAGCCCCAGACTTGCGCGGCCCCCGGGGCCAACCTCACCGGCGGTCGTGGAGGCCCAGGTCAGAGAGGTTTGCCCGCCCCCCTACTCCAGGTCGACCGGCAGTGAGCGATCGGCGAGCTTGAAGTGATCACGGACCAGCACGAGGTACTCACGTCGGGCCTGGACGCGCTCTGGTCGCGGCTTCTGGGCGCTGACGGCGCCGACCATCTCTCGGGCTGCGTTGATCATCGGTTTCGGTAGGAGCATCTCGGCTCGCGCGTACGCCTCGAAGACTCGGTCCACTCGCTCCATCGCACCCGTGGGTTGATCGAAGCTCATGTGCAGCAGGTAGACGGCTCTGGCCAGCTCGTCTGCCGCCTCAAACTGCTCAGAGCGGATGCGTTCGTAGTCCTCCCGAGCCGCCCTGCGTCGCTCCCGCCTGATCTCGAACCACTGAGCCAGTGCGGTGGCGGTAACGGTGATGAGCGCTCCGGCGATCCCGAACAGGCCGGCGATCGCTACGTCCGAGAGCGCGAGGGTCACTGGCTCAGCCTCTCACGCTCGGCTCGCCTCACCGCGCCCTGCCTGCTGTTCTCGCTGCGGCAGAGCACCCGCCGTCCGATCACCACGCCGCCGGTGTCTTGGAGCGGTGGCACGTGGTCGCTGGTGAGCTGGCCGGGTGCAACGGGGTGGGGCTGGTGTCCGGTCTCGGGTGCGCCGGGGCACCACCACCCGTGGGTCTCGACGTGCTCGGCGATGAGGCGCTCGGCTGCTCGGCGCTCGGCGTTGGTGGCTCGGACTCGGGCGCCGGGGTCGTCGGCTCGGTGCGAGCGGGCGGGCACGTGCTGGTGCTTGGGGCACGGTGCGGGGAGGGGGCAGGCGGCGACTGGGCAGCGGCTCATTGGACGCACATCTCGAACCCGTAGCGACACCATACACGAGGGCTCGCTGACCTGCAGGGATGGTGCGGCGCTTCCGTCGTCACTCGGGCATCTCGATCTCGATGCTGTCGCCTACGGCCCACAGGTCGCGTTCGGGTGAGTGGATCTCGAAGACGTAGGTCGCACCCACCGACACCCAGTGCTCCAACTCGCTGAGCCTGCTGGCGTCTACGGAACGGGCCCGAACCTCGGTGATGGTTCCAATGAGCTTCACGATGCCTCCCGGTGGTGGACCTTGGGCCACTTGCCTCGGTCTCGGTGGTGTTGGAGCTCGGCGATCGACGGGGCCCGCAGGTGCCTCGACGCGAACGTGTGGCAGCTCTTGCACACTGGGATCCGGGGCGGCTCTTCGCCTGCGTCAGCGACGAGCGGGCCGGCGTTGCGGTCCCCGATCCTCGGCTCGTCGCCCTCGCGCATGACCTGGCCGTGCCAGCGGCAGGCGGGCCGCCACTTGGTGCCGTCCCACACCGTGTCGGTGCCTTCCTTGCCGGTGGTCTCGGCTTCGACCGTGGCGGTGACCTTCAGGATCGCGAACCGCAGGCGCCTGGTCGCGGCCTCGGCCTCCTCGGCGGCTTCGAGGATCTCGCGCTCGAGCTGACGGCTGTGCTGTCGTCGGGATCGTCGACCCTCGACGCGTGCGACTGCACCTGCCTCGACGGAAGTGAGTGGCACGGTGACCTTCCGGTCGGGGTGCTCGGGATCGTCGATCTCGGCGCCGCCACCTCCGCGACCGGTGCCGTCGAGGTTGGGCGAGCGAAGGCCGTCATCAGCGTCGTCGACATCGGGGTCGTCGAGCAGCGTCAGCGCGAGCTCGAGGCGGGACATCTTCGGTCGGCCGGACACCTTCACCTCGTCGCTGACGTGGAGCATGTCGCGGCGCGCCTGGTCAACGACGCCGGGAAGCCGGCCTCGGGGGATGCTCATGCTGCGTCTCCTGGGTCGGGGTCGGGTAGGGCGTTGGCGCCGGCGATGAGCTCGTCGAGGAGTTCGTCGTTGGCGACGACGTGCAGCGAACGGTCGTTCGGTTGGCGCGCATGGCGCGCAGATCCAGGTTCAGGGGCAGAGGGAGTGCTCAGGGAAGGAGGAGGAGGAACGCGCGAACCTTTAGTGACATGCGCGCCATGCGCGCCACCTTCGTCGACGCTGAGTGGTTCTGACCCGTTTCCGTGGTCAAGGTGGCGCGCATGGCACAAGGTGGCGCGCAGGTCGGGGTGGCACTCGAACTCGTTCCTCTGGCCTCGCTTCGGGGTCCGCCAGTTGGGCCGGAGGGGCCTGACGAGGTCTCGCTCGACGAGTCGGGCGACGAGGTCGAGGAGTTCCTCGGCGGTGTCACGGGACCGCCGGAAGCGGCCACCACGGTTGATGTCCCGAGTCGTGAAGATCGGGTTGTCGTGCTCGTTCACGAGCCAGTCGATGAGGTCCTGGGCTTCAGCCATCTCGGGGCTCAGGTCGCCGTAGGCGGCGACGGCGTGCCCGAGCCACCACTCGCCGACGGCTTCGGCGCGACGGTAGGTGTGGATGTCGACGTCGTCGTTGGGGGTGAAGCCGTCGGCGACGTGGAGGATGAGGGCGAGGCGGAGCACGGAGCTGGTGACCTTCTCGGGGATCCCGGCGAGGGGGCTCAGGGGGCCGTCGGCGCCTCGTCGTGCTTCGAGGGTGTTCCGCCAGGCGTTGAACGCGTTGTAGGCGTCGGTGGCGAGCCGGTAGGTGATGTCGTCGGTGCGGCCCCATGGGTGGGTGCGGGTGATCTCGGTGAGGTGCTCGGTCCACTGGTGGGCGGCGACGGGGTCGAGGGGGTCGATGGTGGTGTAGTCCCGCTGGCCGACGAGGGAGGGCGGCACGGCGATCATGAACCGGTCGGAGAGCCCGCGGCCGGTGAAGTCGGGGTCGGCCTTGATGAGGGACTCGACGATGCGGGGCTGCGGGGTGAGGAGCATGGTGGCTCGGGCCCGTCGGATCTGGGCTGAGCGGGAGAGGCGGCTGACCTTCACGTCGCCGCCGGACCAGGCTTGGAGGAGGGTCTGGATGTTGGCGGAGCGTCCGGTCTCGACGAGGCGGCTCACGGTGTCGAGCACGCCGGCTTCGTCGGAGAGCACGGCGACGGTGCCGCGGTTGGCGGCGAGGGCCTTCTCGAGGCTCTCGGTGTTGGTGTCGTCGAGGATCGGCTCTGGTTCGTCGGGGAGGGCGGCGTCGTCGAGGGCTTCGAGCGCGGCGATGAGCTCGTCGGTGTTGCCGCTCATCTCGGCGTCCTTCACGGCGAGCTCGGCGACCTTGCGGTGGGCGAGCGCGTGGCGGGCGGCGTCTTCGTGCTGGCGCTTCCACTGGTCGGCGAGGTCGTCGAGAGGGGCGGTGAGCGCGTTAAACACGGGGCTCTTGCCGCTCCCCGGTGGCATGGCGCAGACGAGGTAGAGGTTCGCTGCTTCGGTCCAGCCGTCGGTGACGGTGAGGGTGGCGCGGCCGTGGGTGAGCGCAGCGGACAGGGTCCCCAGGGCGACGGTGACGGGCAGCTCGACGGGTACCCGCATGTGGGCGGCCAGGTTGTCGCACCGGGCCTGGATCCAGTGGGGGAGCACCCCTCGGGGGAACTCGGGGGCTGGTGGGGCGACGGGGAGCGGTACGGGCGGGTCCCAGGGGTCGCCGGCTCGTTGCTCGATGTCGTCGATGCTCACCAGACGCCGATCGTCGTGGAAAAGCGGCGTCGTCTATTGACTTCGATTATGCGGCGTCGGATAATGGCTTCATGAACGCCACGCAGATCTCGGCCACCAGCGACCGTATCCGCCACAACGTCGACGTCATCCGCTCGACCGAGTGGTCCGACGGGCACCCCGTCGAAGAGGACGACCTCGTCCCTGGGCGCATGGCTGCCATCGGTGGGTTCTCGCTTCCCGACGAGTGCCGAGGCGGCTCCACCGACGACGTGATGCGCCTCCTGGAGTCCTGGGGCGCGTCGTGAGCCAGGGCCGTGGCCGACCGGCCGTGGGTCCTCGGGTCGCGGTGCGACTGCCAGTCGACGTGCTGGCTGAGGTCGATGCGTGGGCCGAGCAGCACGACTCGACGCGTGCCGAGGTGCTCCGGCAGATCGTGACCGACTGGGCGCGGCAGTAGCCATCTAGGCCGCCTCTCGCTGCGCCCGGATCGTGGCGTGGAGCTGGCGGCCGAGGAACTCGGTGTAGACCGGTGGGATGGCCTGCGACAGGGTTTCGAGGGGCAGCCAGTCGATCTCCATGCCGATGCGCTGCCGAGCGATGGGGATCCGGTAGACACCGACCTCGATGGTGCGGCGGAGGTTGGTGCGGTTCGTGGCCGGCGGGAACCGCGGCGTCTGCCACCCGTGACTGCAGGGAGGAGCGACGAGGCGGACGTTGCTCTCGAAGAGGCGATGGCGACGGACATCGAGGCCGAAGCTCGAGCCACAGAGCCGCACGGGGTCCACGAGGTGTGCTGCGGCCTGCTCGACGTTCTCGATGATCCAGGGCAGTCCGGTGGCCTCGAGCAGCTCGCGGGTCTGAGGGATCAGGTTCAGGGCGCCGTCACCGACGCCGTGACCCTTCCGGCGGTAGGCGGTGGCGAACTGGCACGGCGGGGATGCGTGGACAGCGTCAAACCCGTCGGCGATCAGGCCCGGGAACTGCTCCAGGGCGTCGGCCTTGACGAACTCGAATGGGTAGTCGGGCTGGTCGTGGAGGTCGATGCCGACGACGTCAAAGCCGGCGCGGTGGTAGCCCATGGCGGCGCCACCGCCGCCGCAGAACAGGTCGAGGAGCCTCATCGCACACCTGCGATGTCGCACCCCTTCGCTTCCCTCTCGAACACCTGTTCCCTACGGTTGGGGGATGGCGAGGTACGTGCTGAGGGGCGGTCCGGTGCAGCTTGACGGGGAAGTGGTCGAGGGTCCCGGCGGGGCGCAGGAGATGGTGTGGCCGAACTACGAGTCGGGGCCGCAGCGGTCGTGTGTGCTGCGGTACCGGTCGCAGATGGGCACGCTCGAGACGCTGGACGATGGTCGCCAGGCGATGGTGCTGCGCTTCGACGACGGGTGACCGTCATGCCGCTACCGAGTCCCCGCGGGCGAGCCGGAGCTCCTGGCACTCGGTCTCGAGGCGTTCGATGCGGTCGATGAGCCGGCCGATCACCCGGCTGAGCCGCTCGACGTCATCGACGGCGCGCCGGGATCGTTCGGGGTCGGTCTTGAGCAGGGCGAGGCGGGTGTAGAGGTCCACGGCGACGGTGCCGGAAGCGCGAGCGACGAGGTCGCCGTCGTGCAGTCCGCGGTCGTAGAGCAGTGCGAGCGCGTCGGCAGGATCGAGGTAGTTCGGGGTGCCGGTCATGCGTCCCCGCCCAGGGCTCGAACCTGGGTGCCTGCCAGCCGGGGGGAAGGGTCAGGACTCGTCGGCCCACAGGCCGAGGTCGATGTAGAGCTCGCCGCTCTCGGTGGCCCGCACATCGACGGACATCGACACGACTCCGCCGTCTTGGTCCTCGACGGTCACCTCCTCGATGAAGGCTTTGGCCTCGGTGATCGACATCAGGTCGGGCATCCAGAAGCCGTCGCCGGTGCCGTCGCCCTCCGGCCAGCGGCACTTCACGCGCAGGCGCATCAGAACGGCCGGTTGGGGTCGGCCGGTTCGCTGGCCGCTGGGGCGGGGTCCTCGCTCGGGGCCTGGGCGGGCGGCTGCGCCGCGGGCTGCGGTGAGCTCGTGCGGACGTGGGCGACGATGTAGTTGCGCATCGGGTTGCCGCCGTGCGGGTTCGGCTTGTCGGTGAGGCGCTTGATGCCCATCGAGCCGCGGAGGTCGATGCCGCCGTTGTCGATGACGTTCTGGATGGCCTCGCGTCCGATGTGGCAGTTCAGGTGCACGGCCCAGCGGCGGCCGGCGACCTGGCGTCCTTCTCGGTCGGTGGAGGTGAGGTCCTCGTTGGTGTGGCCGGTGACGATCGGGAACTTCGGCGGCAAGGTGCCGTTGGGGCGAGCGTCGGGCTGCTTCCAGTCGATCGACTCGAGCGTGGCGAAGTCGATGCGTTGGCCTTCGGCGAGGAGCATCGCCGGGGCGTAGTCCCGGTTCGCGTTCTCCTCGGCCTGCTTCATGAGGTCGTCGAGCGGGTCGCTCATCGGTGGGTCTCCTTGGGTTCGGTGTGCTTGAGGACGGTGTTGGCGATGGAGTGGGCGGCGGTGCCGTCGATCTCGACGGTCGTCCAGAGCGTCCCGGTGGGGTGTTGGACGGTGACGACGCAGCGCCAGCCGTCTCGGTTGGTCATGGCGGTCACGGCGCGGCGGTGGCCGAGCTCGCTGCCTTCGCCGGCTTCGACGACGGTCCAGTACTCGACGCCGTCGTCTTCGTCGTCGACGTGCACGACCAGCTCGCCGGCGGCGATCCGGTCGAGCACCTGGGTGGCGGCGGTGACGCCGTCGTAGGTGTCGATGTCGGCGTCGGCGAAGGCGAGCACCGCGGCCATCTGGTCCTTCAGGGTGACGCCGGCGTCCCGCATCGAGTTCATGAGGCGGGCCTTGGCCTCACCGAGCACCCGGGGGTCAGCGTCGGCGTTGAACCCGACCCGGGCGTCGATCGAGGCGTTGATCGCTGCCTCCTGGGCGGGCGTCCACGGGCCAGGAGGAGGTGGGATGTGGTCGGGCCACTTGGCCCACAGGTCGGCCTTGGTGTCCTCGTCGAGGGCTCGGAGGGTGTCGAGGGTGGAAGTCATGCCGCCGCGCCGTTCGTCGGTGGCACGAGGGCGGCGATCGCTTCGTCGAGGGTCACGGGGAGTTCGTAGCCGAGCACCAAGGTCCCGGCCTTGTGGAGGGCGCGCACGCAGTCCTCGCAGAGCCAGGCGAATCCGAGCCCGCACGGATTGAGGAGCCACTCGCCGTCGTCCCCGACATGCCGGTGCGGAGCGACCTCGGCGACGGCCATCTTGATCCGCTCCTCCTGCTCCCGGGTGAGCGACATCAGGCCGCTTCCCCGAGCTCGGCCTGGTCCCGGTTCACGGCCCAGGCCTTCATGTCCTGGCGGATCGCCTTCGTGTCGGCGCCGATGGTCGCTTCGAGGGCGGCGGCGATCTTGGCGTAGCGCCAGCCCCGCTCGAGGTCGAGCATGTAGAAGTCGCAGAACGGGGGCCGGTCTCCGGTGTGGAACGGGACGTGCGCTGCGACACCCCATCGCTGGTCGCACTCGTGGGGCACCCACTGGTCCTCCCAGTCATCCCACCGCCACCGCGCCCGGGCGTAGATCGCGATCTGCACCTCCCAGGCGAGGATCGTGTAGGGCGTCACGCTCTTTGAGGTCTTGAGGTCGAACGGGAACCCGGCGGAGAGCATCCCGTCGACCCGGCCGGCGACGGGCAGGTCGAGGTCGACGTTGACGACCTGGTACTCAACTCGTTCGAACGTCCAGTCCATCTCGGTCATGCGTCGCCGGAACGCTGCGGCCTGCGGGGCGATCAGGTCGGTGACGACCGGGTCCTTGCCGCGGGCCTTGAGCTCGACGGCGAGGTGAAGCGCGCTGCCCTTGATGCGGCCCTCGTTGGCTCCGCCGACGTCGGCGGCCATCTCGACGGTCTCGCGGAGCTCGCCGCCGTCGGCGTTCACGGCGAGCGCGGCGAGGTCGGAGCGTTGGGCGATGCCCTTGGCGACGCAGCCGCCGTACCACTGCTTCAGGTCGCCGTTGTCGATGCGCTTCGCGATCGAGGTGGATCGGCGGAACCCGGTGCGGTTGCCGGTCTCGGGGTGTGGACCCCAGTACCAGCCGTACTGCCCGACTTCGAGGCTCATGCGGTCTCCAGTCGTCGCTTGTTGTTGCGGAGGTTCCGAGCGGCGTGTGCCTCGCGGCAGGCCATGCAGGTGGGCTCCTCTCGGCGAAGGTGGCGTGCGTAGCTGGCCGCCGTCCCGCACTGAGCGGGCTGGCGGAGGCCTCCCCGGTCGGGTCGGATCCGGTTGCGTTCCTGCGGCGTCATGCCGGCTCGGTAGCCCTGGTCGTGGGAGGCGATCTGGGTGAGGGCATCGGCCAGGCACTCGTCGATCACTGGGCAAGCACGACACAACTCGCGCGCTTGAGCGGGAACCGGGTTGCTGACCTCCGGAAAGAACCACGACGTGGGCATGTGCCGGCACGCCGCCTGTTTGATCCAGCTCGCGCTCACGCCGCCCCCTCGGGCTGCGGGCGGAGCTTGTCGAGCACCGACCAGTGCACCTTCGGCACCTCGGCGCAGGGCTGCTCGGTGAGGGCGAGGCCGATCTGGCGGAGCCACAGGGCGTCGGCCACGTTGTCGTCCTGGCCGTCGTAGCCGAGGCGGTCGCGAGCGGCGATGACCATGGCGACCTTGTCGACGTTGCCCTTGCCGGTGGCGTACTTCTTCAGCTGGGTCGGGGCGACATCGAGCCACTCGATGCCGGCGAGCATCAGGGTGTGGCGGATAACGCCGTGCAGTGATCCGAGGCGAGCACCGTTGAACCGGGAGGCGTGCGACGGTGCCTCGATCACCACGAGCGCATCGGCCGGCGCCTCGTAGCGCACAGCCTTCGCGATGATGTCGGCGCGTCGCACGTCGTCATCGGTCTTGCTGGTCGGCTGGATCGCCCACGTGTCGGCGAAGGCGATCGCCGTGGCCGTGTAGCTCGGGTCGACCCCGATCACGGGCCTGGCGGCCATCGGGCGGGTCATGCTGCTTCCTCTCGGTCGTCGTGCACGGTGAGCAGGAGCGGTCCGACTCGTTCGGCGGCGAGGTCGGCGTTGCGGCGGTCGAGGTCGATGCCGACGGCGTAGCGGCCGTGTCCGGTGGCGACGGCGAGGGTGGTGCCGCTGCCGGCGAAGGGGTCGAGCACGATCCCGGGCCGGTACTGACCATCGGCGTCGGTGTCGGTCCAGCCGAGGGTTTCGGTGATAGCCGTACGCGACGAGTCCGAGCCGATGGGCCGTGTGCTGTTGCCCGTTTTCATCCTCGCCTCGGTGAGCGATCCGCCAGGCTTCCCACCTGACTGATAGCGAGTCGCCACCACGTCACCCCGCCGGTTCATGTAGGTCGGTTCTCCCACGATCCGCCGTCGCCCTTCACCGGTGGCGATCGACACCTCGGTCGGGCACATGGACAGGATCGGGCGGCGGCAGAGCTCGCGGGGCCAGGTGGCGTAGTGGCTGCCCTTGTACGGCTCGGTGCTGATCTCCCACCAGTCGAGAGGTGGGGCGCTGGTGATCTCACCGATCGTGTCGAGCGTGTCGAAGTTGCCGTCGTGCTGCTCGGCTCGCTTGCCGGTGGTCTTCCGACGCTCGACACCCTTCGCCGTGCGAGAGTTGGTCTTCGGCGAGGGTGGCTGGCGCACGGCGTCGAGGTCGAACCACCGCTTCTCGTCGCGACAGGCGACCACGAGGTCCGACGTGGCGGGCCGGTACTTGTCGCCGAGCGAGCCGACCGGGGGGTTGGGTCGTGCCCAGGTGACGACGTTGCGGACCCGCCAGCGGCCGGCCGGTGACTCGGCACCGGTGAGCGGGTTGATGCCGTAGGCCAGGGCGATGCGGTAGAGCTCGGGAATCAGGGTCTTGCACTTCGCCAGGGGCCATCCCTCGTTGCGACCAGATCGCGCCGGCCGACCTCCATCCGTGATCCCGGCTTCGATGCGCTTGCGAGCCGAGCCAGACCACTGCGCCTGCGCCTCGCGCATCCCACCCTCGGCGTAGTCCCCACCAGCACCGCCGCTGCCGGAGTAGGTGTCACCGAGCTCGACCGCGAGCGAGCCCTCCGGGGAGAGCAGGTCGGCGCAGGCGGCGGTCCAGTCGAGCAGGGCGTCGAGGAACGCGGCCGGGGTGGGCTCGCTGCCCATCTCCAGGTCCTTGGCCGGGTCGTCGTCGGGGAGGTAGGAGCGGAGCGCGAGGAACGGCGGCGAAGTGAGGATCAGGTGCGCCTGCTGCGGACCCCACGGGGTTGGGATCCCACCGTTGGTGGCCCAGCGGCGCATGACGGCCCGGCTGTCGCCGATGTGGAAGTCGGCGGTGCTCACGCCTCGTACCTCGTGCGGTAGGGCTCGGGGTCGCGTTTGGTGAACTGGCGGCGGTAGGGCACGCCGGGCTGGTCGCAACACCAGCACGTGCCGTGGGGCTGGGTGTCCCACCAGCTGGTGCCACCGTCGATGGGGCACTGCAGATGCACCCGACCGGACGGTCGGGGTTCGAGTACGGGAGATGGCGCCGCGGCGGGGAGACGGATCATGACGGCATCTCGTCCCAGGTGCGGCCGTCGAGCTGCCGGCCGGCGGTCTTCTTGCCGACCCTGCTCATGATCGTCGACCGACCGTCCCCCACATCGACCGGTTCGACGCGTCGGCCGTGCCAGCCGCCGGAACGCCACTCGCCCCACTGCTTGAAGAAGAACGCCGGGCGCTGAGCGAGCTCGACGGTGACGCCGTCGGGCAGGTCGCCGGCCGCAGCGGCTTCATCGCCGAGGCGTTCGATGCTGTGCCGGCACCCGTCCTCCGCAGGCGGGTGGCACCGGTTGCGGAGGTCGCGCACCCAGTCGGGGTGCATCGGCCGGGCCTGCGGTCCGGACTCGCCGCCGACGATGAGCCAGTCGATCCCGGTGAGGTCGAGCGACGGGAGCGGCCCGAGCAGGGGCTCGGCGCTGATGAAACGGACAGCGGCCGGAGTGCGGCGGAGGTGGTCGGCCCGGAACGCGTACCGGTCGGACTCGATGCTGGTGCCGAGCCACACGTTCGGGATGAGCATGCCGTCCGACATGCCGCCCGGGAGGACGGGGAAACCTCGCTCCATCCGACGCCGGTTCACGTGCATCCAGAACGCCGGGTCGGTGAGGATCTGCGCCATCCGCTGCGGGCGCTTTGTCAGCACCTGGAACTGGTGGTCGGACGCGATCGACATGACCACGAACACCTCGGCCACGAACGCGACGCCGTCGGTGCCGTGCTGCTCCACGATCTCCCGTGAGAACAGGTCGCTCATGCTGTTCACGAACACCCGGCGCGGCTTCCGCCACCGGAGGGGCTGGTCGAGCCGGTCCGGGTGGAGACGGATCTCGCCGGTGAAGCGAGCGGGCTCGCCTTCGGGGCGCACGGCGAGCCCTTCGTAGGCCGGGTGGTGGGAAAGCCGGCCGGCGGCTTCGCGGGCGGCGTAGCAGCGATCGCAGCCGGGGCTGACGTGGGCGCACCCGGTCAACGGGTTCCAGGTGACGTCGGTCCACTCGATGCCGGTCTTGCCGCTCATCGCTCGTCTCCGAACCGGCGGGTCATGCGTCGGCCCCGTCGAGGATGCGGCGGAGGCGGCGTTCGGCTCCGGGCAGGTGCAGCTCGTGAGCCATCGCCTGCACCGCTGCGATCACGGCCCGGGCGTCGTCACGCTCCCGGCGCATGGCTGCTCGCTCTGCCCGCATCTCCTCTCGGCGCACGTCGGCGGTATGGCGCTCGGCGGTCAGCTCGGCGACGCGGGCGGCGGCCAACGTGCACGTCTTGACCCGATGGGTTGCCCGGCCACTTGTCGCGACCTCGTACAGCCCCTCGATCAGCTCGTCGTCCGCGGTCATGGCGGACACCTGCTTGCGCAACATCTCCGTGGCGCGCTCGTCGGAGTTCATCCCGCCTCCCCGTTCACCTCGATGTCGAACGGGTCGCCGTCGGGGAGCGGCACGAGCCCGGGCACTGGCGTGTCGGGGTCGCTGCGGTCGATGACGATGGGGGCCCAGCCGTCGGCGGCGAGATGGTCGTAGTCGACGATGTCGATGTCGGTGCCGATCTGGGTGGAGCTGTCGGGGTGCACCCAGACGGTGACCTCGTCGAGCTCGTAGCTCCCGCCGACGGGGCCGGGCAGGTCAGGGGTGCGCCACTCGATGCCGTGCTCGACGACGACCGGGGTCGCTCCGGGCACGTCGGGCAGATCGGCGGGGATCTCGGCGGGGCCGACCTCGAGACCGCCGTCGGACACGCCGTGTTGGCCGCCGCCCTCGGAGCCGGGGGTAGGAGTGTCCGGCTCCGAGGGGGCGTCACCTGCGGTGCTCGACTCCGCAGGCGGTTGGGTGGCCGGCCCCGCCAGGGGGCGCGAGGCCGGCCGTGGCTCGGGGCTCGCCAGAGGCGTGGCCACCGAGACGATCGTGGGATCGAGGCGGAGGTGACGGGCGTGCTCGGCGGCATCGAAGCCGTCGAGGGCCAGGGCGATGATCGCTGCGCGAATCACGACGCCTCCTCGGCGGCGACGAACAGGATCCCGTCGTCGGGGTCACGGTCGAGGTCGATGAAGATCGCGACCCACTGGTCGTCAGACAGCTGGATGGCTGCCGTGATGAACAGCACCCGACCGTCCTCGTGTCGTCCGGTAGCCGCTGTGCACGCGCCGCCGAACTTCTCGCACGTCTCGCGCAACCGGTCGAGCGAAGCCTCGACATGGGCCGGCAGGTCGTCGTCGGTGAGGGGGTTCCAGTTGGACATCTAGGCTCCTGGTGTCGGAGCCCCCGGTCCTCGTCTGCCAGGACGGCCGGGGGCTCTGGTGTTCAGCGGGTGATGCGGACGCGGGCGTCGGCGAGCAGGTGCGCCCAGGCAAGGGCGACGAAGGGCGCCGGGATCAGCAGCAGGTGCAGGGGGCGCTCGGTCATCGGCGACCCTTCACGGTGATGACGTGGGTGCCGTTGGGGTACGTCTGGACGCTCGCCTGATAGCAGGTGCCGGCGCAGACCAGGACGTAGTCGTCCTCGATGTCGATCGACTGCACGTCCTCGATGTCGTCGAGGTCCATGCTCGTGACGCGAACCGCCATCACGCACCCGCCTTCGCTCGGTCGAACTCGGCGTCCGGGCAGGTGCCACGGCCGAGCGTGTCGACGTGAGCGGCGAGCGCCGGGCTCATCGGCTGCCGGCGGCCGTGGTTGTCGGTGAGGTGACGGAGGATCCGGCGGCGCTTCATGGCGTGACCTCGTCCGGGTCGGCGACGTAGTTCTCGGGGGCGGGGACGCAGAGCCAGAAGGCGAGGAACCCGAGGAGGATCCAGCACGCGATCCAGGCGATGGCGACCCAGGCCCACGGGATGAACGCGACGGGGGTGAACCCGATGAGGCCGTAGGCGGCGAGCACGCCGAGGCGAAGCATGGCGCCCTGGCGGTCGACCTCTTCGGTGTAGGCGTCGGGGATGCGGTCGGGATGGACGGTCATGCCGCACCGTCCCGACGGCCTTGGTCGATAACTCGGTCGGGCCAGCCGTGATGATCGGTGACCCGACCGCATCGGCATCGGCCGTCGACGGTGAGGCGCTGCCCGCATGTGAGGCAGGTGATGGAGGCTCGGACCGCGGTCACGATGCGCCTCCGGCGAGTTCGCCGAGGTAGGCCTCGATGGCGGCGATCCCGACCCGGGCTTCGATGCTGGCCTGCGCGACGGTGGAAACTCGGACCATGCCCGTGGCCATGCGGAACTGACGGACCAGCTCGATGTAGTGGGCGGTGCTGATGGGGAGGTGCGCCCGGTGGCGGGCCTCGATCTCGGCCATCTCCCGCTTGATCTCGGCGAGTTCCTTGACCCAGAACTGGCGGTAGCGTTTCGCGTCATCGAGCTCGGTCACGGGAGGGTCACCATCCCGGCCGCGTTGAGGCCGTAGAAGATGGCGCCCATGCCGACGGTTCCGCCGGCGAGGCGGGTGATGAGCCCTCCGCCGAGGTGTGCGCCGATGAAGAACGCTCCGGCGGCCAGAGCGGCGAAGAGGCCGAGCTGCTCCTGGTAGCTGGTGACGAGCACCGCGGCGAGCAGGAGGAGGCCGATGGTGACGGCCATGAACATCGAGTCGGGCTTCATGCCGCACCACCAGCCGGGTGGGCCTCGCGCGAGGTGCTCTGCTCGAGCGCCTCGACGTCGCTGATGCGGATTCGGTACTGGCCGCCCGGCAGACGGAAGTAGGGGAGAGTGCCCGCCTTCATCCAACGGGTGACCGTGTCCCGGTGCACCCGCAGCCGCTCGGCCACCTCGTTGATCGAGAGGGTGTTCTGCGTCATGGCTCCCATCGTTGCCACGCCATGCTGCAAATGTCAACACGATGCCGCAACAGTCGGAGAAGGGTGGCAATTGCGGGCATCGTCCCGTAACGTCATGCATATGAGCGCAGGGAGTGACGTACTAGAGGCGATGAAGCGGCTGAGTGGTCACACGGATGTGTCCATCTCGGAGGCGACGGGCATCCATCGCGACCGACTTCAGCGAATCCGGCGCGGACGGAGCTCCGTGACAGCCGACGACATCGTCGTCCTGTCCGAGTTCTTCAACGTCGAGCCTGCGAGCTTCTTCATGCAGGTAGAGGAGGCCGTGGGCCACTTCATGGAGAGGAACCAGGTGATCAGCGCATCTAGATGAACTGCGCGTTCGACACGGGGGCGAGGCTACCGGCGGCATCCGCCGCGGCGGGGGAGCAGGAGCTCGGATCGGCGGTGTCGGAAGGGGCCCGGATCCGGGTCGTGGCGCCCGGTACGCTCCGGTTCGTGGCGCTTTCCGATGACTCCCTGCTCGGGCCGAACTCCTGGCTCGTCGACGAGATGTACGACCGCTGGAGGGAGAACCCCTCCTCGGTGAGCTCCGAGTGGCAGGAGCACTTCGCCAACGGGGGAGGGCCGGCGATCGACACCGAGCTCGCGAGCCCGCCGAGTCCCGCCCCGCCGCCGGCCGGCAACGGGTCCACCGGCAACGGGTCCACCGGCAACGGCGCAGCCGCCGCCCCGTCAGCCGCCCCCGCCCCCGCCCCCGCCCCGGCGCCGGCCGCCCCCGCCCCGGCAGCTCCCTCGCCGAAGCCCGCCGCCCCGTCAGCCGCCGCCGAGGAGCCCGAGGGCGAGCCACTCCGGGGTGCTGCCGCCCGGATCGTCGCCAACATGGAGGCCAGCCTCGAGGTCCCGACGGCGACGAGCTATCGCCAGATCCCGAGCCGCCTGATCGAGGTGAACCGGGCGGTGATCAACAGCTACCTCGGGCGCATCCGGGGCGGGAAGGTCTCCTACACCCACCTGATCGGCTACGCGGTCATCCGGGCCATGGACGAGATCCCGGGCATGCGCCAGACCTACGTCGAGGGACCCGACGGCAAACCACGCGTCATCAAGCACGAGCACGTCGGACTCGGCATCGCCGTCGACGTCGAGAAGTCCGACGGCAGCCGATCGCTGCTGGTGCCCGCCATCAAGGAGGCGGGAGCGATGGACTTCAAGGGCTACTGGCAGGAGTACGAGTCGCTCATCCGCAAGGTCCGCGACAACAAGCTCTCGGTCGACGACTTCTCCGGCGCCACGCACAGCCTGACCAACGTGGGGACCATCGGCACGCTCCAGTCGGTGCCGCGCCTGATGCCGGGCCAGGCCGCCATCATCGGCGTCGGGGCCATCGACTTCCCGGCCGAGTTCCGGGGGAGCGACCCCGTGAAGCTCGCCGAGTTCGGCATCTCCAAGGTCATCACGGTCTCGAACACCTACGACCACCGGGTGATCCAGGGCGCCGAGTCGGGCCTGTTCCTCAAGCGAGTCGAGGAGCTCCTGCTCGGGCAGGACGGCTTCTACGACGACCTCTTCGCCACGCTCGACGTGCCGTACGAGCCCGTGCGCTGGCGGCGTGACGTCAACCCGATCGACCGCGAGGGCACGCTGCTCCAGAAGCAGATGCAGGTGCGCAAGATCATCCAGATGTACCGGGTCCGGGGCCACCTCATCGCCGACCTCGACCCGCTGCGGATGCGACCACCGTCGCTGCACGCCGAGCTCGATCCGGCCACCTACGGCCTCACGATCTGGGACAACGACCGGGAGTTCCTGACCGACGACCTCCCCGGCCCCGACCGGATGAAGTTCGGCGACATCCTCCACCTGCTGCGCGATGCCTACTGCCGGACGATCGGCGTGGAGTACATGCACATCTCGGATCCGAAGGAGAAGTCCTGGATCCAGCAGCGCGTCGAGGGGCCGCAGGCGGAGTTCACCTCCGACGAGGTGGTCCACATCATGCGTCGGCTCAACGCCGCCGACGCGTTCGAGAAGTTCCTCCACAAGCGCTACGTCGGCCACAAGCGGTTCGGCGTCGATGGAGGCGAGGCGGTCATCCCACTCGTCGACGCCATCCTCCAGGAGGCGGCCGACGACCGACAGGTCACGGCCTCGGTGATCGGCATGGCGCACCGAGGACGGCTGAACGTCCTGTCGAACATCATGAACAAGTCGCTGGGCCGGATGTTCCTGCAGTTCGAGGGGGGCGTCGACCCGAGCACCGTGCAGGGCTCCGGCGACGTGAAGTACCACCTCGGTCAGAAGAGCACCTTCACCAGCCAGGCCGGCAACGACCTCGACGTCGAGCTCGCGGCGAACCCGAGCCACCTCGAAGCGGTCGACCCGGTCGTGATCGGCATGGCCCGTGCCCGCGAGGACATCACGCCGCCTGCCGGGTCCTTCCCGGTGCTGCCCGTCCTGCTCCACGGCGACGCCGCCTTCGCCGGCCAGGGCGTGGTCGCCGAGACCCTCAACATCTCGAAGATCCCGGGCTACCGCGTGGGCGGCACCGTTCACGTCGTCATCAACAACCAGGTCGGCTACACGACGCCGCCGAGCCAGGCTCGCTCCTCGGAGTACGCCACCGACGTCGCCAAGATGGTGCAGGCCCCGATCTTCCACGTGAACGGCAACGATCCCGAGGCGTGCGTGCGAGTGGCCCGCCTGGCCTACGACTACCGCCAGGAGTTCCACAAGGACGTCGTCATCGACATGCTCTGCTATCGGCGTCACGGGCACAACGAGGGCGACGATCCCAGCTACACCCAGCCGCTGATGTACCAGCGGATCGACGAGATGAAGTCGGTCCGCGAGCTCTACGTCGAGGCGCTCATCGATCGCGGCGATCTCACGCCCGAGCAGGTCGCCGAGTTCGAGGCCGACTTCGAGAGCCGTCTCCAGGGCGCGCTCGACGAGACCCGTGCGAACGCACCCGACGAACCGCCGACGATCGCGGCGGGCCAACATCCGCCACCCCCGCCCGACGTCGAGACCGGCGTCGACCGCGCCGTGCTCGATCGGATCCATACGGCCTTGAACGACCTGCCGGAGGGCTTCACGCTCCACCCGAAGCTGGCCAAGCAGTTCGCGACGCGGACGAAGATGTTCGAGTCGGGCGAGGCCGACTTCGGGTTGGGTGAGACCTTCGCCTACGGCTCGTTGCTGCTGTCGGGCACACCGGTGCGCATCGCCGGGCAGGACTCGCGTCGGGGCACCTTCGCCCACCGCCACGCCGTCTACCGCGACTACCACACCGAGGACGAGTACTTCCCGCTGCAGTCGCTCTCGGACGACCAGGCCACCTTCTGGATCTACGACTCGATGCTGTCGGAGTACGCCGCGCTCGGCTTCGAGTTCGGCTACTCGACCCAGCGTCCGGAGACCCTGGTGATCTGGGAGGCGCAGTTCGGCGACTTCGTCAACGGCGCGCAGATCATCATCGACCAGTTCATCGCGGCGTCCGAGGACAAGTGGGGCCAGCGGTCCGGGCTCGTGATGCTCCTGCCGCACGGCTACGAGGGTCAGGGCCCCGAGCACAGCTCGGGTCGTCTCGAGCGCTTCCTGATCCTGTGCGCCGAGAACAACATGTGCGTCGCCAACGTCACCACCGCGGCGCAGTTCTTCCACCTGCTCCGGCGTCAGATGGTGGGTGACCTCCAACGGCCGCTCGTCGTGTTCACGCCGAAGTCGCTGCTCCGCGCCAGGCAGGCCCGCTCACCGATCGAGGCGTTCACCAGCGGCAGCTTCCAGGAGACCATCGACGACCCCGAGGTCGCTGATCGCGACGCCGTGCGCTCGGTCGTGCTGTGCTCGGGCAAGATCGCCTACGAGGCGATGCAGCACCGCGACCAACGGGGTGCGCCGTCGGCGATCGTCCGGATCGAGCAGCTGTACCCGTGGCCCGAGGACGAGATCGACGCCATCATCCGCGGCTACCCCGGCGCGGAGGAGATCGTCTGGCTGCAGGAGGAGCCGGCCAACATGGGGGCCGCGAACTTCGTCGGCGCCCGGCTCTTCCGCACCTACGGCTCCGAGTACGGCGTGCGCACCGCCAGCCGCCCCGAGTCGGGGAGCCCGGCGTGCGGCAGCGCGGTGGTCCATGCCCAGGAAGCCGAGCGCCTCATGGCGGAGCTGTTCGCCTGATCGTCGGCGGTGCCGTCGGTCGACCCCGTCAGAGCTCGAGGCCGGTGATGTCGGCGAGCTCGGCGCGGGCGTCGTCGGGGTCGACCACCTTGATGGTCCGCATGCCCATGGCGCGCGCCGGCTTCAGGTTGATGCCGAGGTCGTCGAGGTAGACGACGTCCTCGGCCGCGCAACCGGCCGCCTCCAGCGCGAGCTCGTAGAACCGGCGCTCGGGCTTGCGCACGCCCACGATGCTCGATTCGACGATCACGTGGAACAACCCCATCACCTCGTCGATGGCTGCGGCACGCTCTGCCGTCGTCGCCATGCCCGGTCCCTCGCCCGCGCGGACGTTGTTCGTGACGCACACGCACCGCAGCTCCGCTCGGCACCGGCGCAGCGCCTCGACCATCTCCGGGCGGAGGTCACCGGAGAGGCAGTCGAGCACCCGTCGTCCGCTGACCTCGTGACCGAGCGCAGCGGCCTCCGCCTCGAACGCGACGACGAACTCGTCGACGGTCAGCTCGCTGCGCTCGAGACCGGCCCACGCGTTCGTGTCGGGGTCGGTCGCGTTGATCGTCCGGATGAGATCGACGGGCAGCCCGGCCTCGGTCTCGTAGCGACGGAAGGCCTCGAACGGGCTCGTCGTCACGACGCCTCCGAAGTCCCAGAACACGGTGGTGGGTCGCGGTCGCGTCATGGCGCGCAGGGTAGGTGGCGCGCTGGTCGCCGCCCCAGATGCAGCGGTGACTCGGTGGTATCCGTTGCACGCAACGCAGCACGTGGTTCACTTGACACCCGTCATGGTCTCTCACGTCGTCGTCGACGGATCGAACCTCGCCACCGAGGGGCGCAAGGTCCCGAGCCTCGCCCAGCTGCGCGACGCCGTCGCCGAGTTCCGGGCCGAGTTCGCCCCCGAGCAGTGCACCGTGATCGTCGACGCCACCTTCCCCAACCGGATCGATCCGAGCGAGGCCGACGACTACCAGCGCGCCATCGACGAGAACGAGTTGCTGACCCCGCCAGCCGGAGCGGTCGGGCGCGGCGACGCCTTCGTGCTGCAGATCGCCGACAAGGCCGACGCAGTCGTCCTCTCGAACGACTCGTTCCAGGAGTTCCACGGTGAGTACCGCTGGCTCTTCGCCGACGAGCGCTTGATCGGTGGCAAGCCGGTACCCGGCGTCGGCTGGGTCTTCGTCGAGCGAACGCCGGTCCGTGGGCCCCGCAGCCGTCGCGCCGTGCGCGAGGCCAAGGAGAAGGGCGCCAAGCAGTCGGAGCCGACGAGCCGCGCGCCGGCCAGGAAGAAGAAGTCGTCGGCCAAGAAGGCAGCGGCAGAGCGATCGGCAGCTTCGACGGCCGGGAGCGACGAGGGCGACCAGCCCCGCCGTCGTCGTCGGTCGCGTCGCAAGCAGGCCGCTCCCGAGGTCGAGGCCGAGTCGAGCCCAGCCGCGGAGGATGCGGTCGAGCCGGACGGCGCCGAGGCCGCCGACGACGGGGCCTCGTCGGGCTCGGGCACGCGTCGCCGACGCCGTCGCCGTCGGTCGACCACGCGCACCGACGGCGCGGCCGACGTCGACACCGACGCCAGCGGCACCGATGCCGAGGCCGACGCCAGCGGTGGCCGCTCGGGCGGCAGGCGCCGGAGCGCGAAGAGCGAGCCGCTCAACGAGGTGTTGCCCTTCCTCGAGTTCGCCGGCGCGAACCCGCCGGGCGCCGAGGTCGACGGCGTGGTGGAGCGCTTCTCGTCGCACGGTGCCTACGTGCTGGTCGACGCGGTGCTCTGCTACATCCCGCTGAAGTCGATGGGCGACCCACCGCCGAACCGGGCCCGCGACCTGTTGACCAAGGGCGAGACGCAGCGGTTCGTCGTCGACAGCGTCGACGCCCCGAACCGCGGCGTCGACCTCGCTCTGCCCGGCTTCCGTCAATCCGACGACGGACCGGACGACCTTGATCTGGACGAGCCCGACGACGGTGACGTCGTCGACTCGTCCTCCTCGACCCCTGACACTGGGAGCACAGCAACGATGGCAGCAAAGAAGAAGGCGTCGGCCAAGAAGGCCGCCACCAAGAAGAAGGCCGCCGCCAAGAAGGCGCCGGCGAAGAAGAAGGTGGCAGCGAAGAAGGCCCCGGCCAAGAAGAAGGTCGCGGCGAAGAAGAAGGTCGCCGCGAAGAAGGCGCCGGCGAAGAAGAAGGTGGCAGCGAAGAAGGCCCCGGCGAAGAAGAAGACCGCAGCGAAGAAGGCCACCTCGAAGAAGAAGGCCGCCACCAAGCGGGCCCCGGCCAAGAAGAAGGCCCCGGCGAAGAAGAAGACCGCTGCGAAGAAGGCCCCGGCGAAGAAGAAGACCGCCGCCAAGAAGGCGCCGGCGAAGAAGAAGGCGGCAGCGAAAAAGCGCTCCGCTCGCCGCTGAGGTCTAACGTCTCCCGGGTGCGCATCGCGACCTGGAACGTGAACTCGCTGCAGGCTCGCCTCGAGCGGGTCGAGCACTGGTTGTCCAGTGCTCGGCCCGACGTGGTCTGCCTGCAGGAGACGAAGCTCGCCGACGACGCCGTGCCCGCCTTGGCCTTCCAGGCCCTCGGCTACGACTGCGTCCACCACGGAGAAGGCCGCTGGAACGGCGTCGCGATCCTGTCCAGGGTCGGCATCGACGACGTCGTGAGCGGCTTCGCCGAGGGCATCGAACCCGACACCGACGCGCGCCTCGTCACCGCGACCTGCGCTGGCGTGCGCGTCACGTCGGTCTACGTCCCCAACGGACGGTCGGTCGACGACGACCACTACCGCTACAAGCTCTCCTGGCTCGCGCGACTCCGCGAGCATCTCGATGCGACCTCGAGCCCGGACGACGACGTGGTCGTGCTGGGTGACTGGAACGTCGCGCCGACCGACGACGACGTGTGGAGCCCCGAGCAGGTCCACGGCTCGACGCACATCACCGCGCCCGAGCGCGACGCCGTCGAGGCCCTGCGTGACTGGGGGCTCGTCGACGTGTTCCGCCGGCACCACCCCGAGACCGGGCTCTACTCGTGGTGGGACTACCGACGGGGTGACTTCCACCAGCGCAAGGGTCTGCGCATCGACTTCGCGCTCGCGTCGACGTCGGTGGTCGAGCGCACCGAGTTCGTCGTGATCGACCGCAACGCCCGGAAGGGCAAGCAGCCGTCCGATCACGCGCCCGTCGTGCTCGATCTCGCCGCATGAGCATGTCGGCCGACGGGCACGGCCCGGACCCCGCGCACGTCGTGGCCGAGTGGGCCGAGAGCACCGATCGGCCGGGGACCGAACGCGATGTCGCGCTCCTCGCCGTGGCCGAGGCGACGCGCCGGCTGGTCCATCGACTCCACGCCACCGAGGCGCCGCTCGAGGTGCTCGACGGCCTCGCGACCGCGATCTCGGGCATGGCCCGGCTCGTCGAGGCCCACCCCCAGGGCCGGCTCTACGAGGGCTTCGCCGAGGCCTCCACAGCCGGCGCACCGACGGCCTTCTTCGAGTTCAGCCCCATCATCGGGCGGGCCAACCCGCTCGCTCCGCCGCTGGCCATGCGGGTCGACGACGACGTCGTCCACTGCACGGGCAGCTTCGGGAACGCCTACGAGGGCCCGCCGGGCCACGTGCACGGCGGCTACATCGCCGCCGCCTTCGACGAGCTCCTCGGCATGGCCCAGAGCCTCACCGGCAACCCGGGCATGACCGGCACGTTGACGGTGCGCTACCGCACGCCGACACCGCTCCACACCGAGCTGCGGCTCGTGGGTGCCGTGGACCGAGTCGAGGGACGGAAGATCTTCACCTCCGGCCGCATGTACGCCGGTGACCGGCTCACGGCCGAGGCGGAGGGCGTCTTCGTGTCGATCGATCGGGCTCGCATGGCGGCGCTGGCCGAGGAGCGGGCCGCCCTCGAGCCCTGAGGGTCGCGGTACTCAGCCACACATGCCGAGCGCATCGGCGAGCGGGCCGCCGTAGCGGTCGAGCGAGGCGGCGCCCCAGCCGGTGCGGCGTCCGAGGTCGGCGACGTCGGACGGCGGGTCCTCGGCCAACGACCGCACGAGCGCGTCGTCGGCGATGACCTCCGGCAGGCATCGGGCCTGCTCGGCGAGCTCGGCCCGCCAGGCGAGGACGGCGGCGTGACGCTGCCGGACGGCCGGCTGGTGGTGGGGGCCGAGCGCCGTCCGACATCGCTCGAGCTCGACGCGCCAGGGGGCGGGCGGTGTGGGTGTGGGCGCGGACCGGAGCTCGCTCACCCACGGGGACGGACCGGTCTCGACGGTGCTCGTCGCAGTGCGCCGGACCTCGGTCCACGACAGGTGCAGACGATCGATGGCACGCGTCATCGCGACGTAGAGCAACCGGCGCTCCTCGTCGAGCTCGTCCGGCGACGAGGCGTTGCGGTGGGGCACGCGTCCGTCCTCGACCCCGGCGAGCACCACCTCGGGCCACTCGAGCCCCTTCGCGGCGTGGAAGGTCGCGACCACGACCCCGTTGTCGTCGGAGCCCGGGACGGCGACGGGCACGCCGGCGGCCCCGCAGGCAGCGCGGAGCTCGTCGGCGTGGGCGCGGGTGCGTGTGAGCACGGCGAGGTCGCGGTGCTCGCGTCCAGCGGCACGGGCGGCCGTGAGGACGGCCACGATCCCCGTCCGTTCGTCGTCGCCATCCGCGAACTCGTGGAGGATCGGCTCGTCGCCGTCCCGGACGGTCCGTGGTGGCGTGCGTCCGAGCACCGAGGCAGCGGCCTCGACGACCGGCCGCGTGCAGCGGTAACTGGTCGTGAGCTCCACGGTCTCGAGACCGGGTACCTCCCGGTCGAGCCCGACCAGCACGCCGCGCTCGGCGCCGTTCCACCCGTAGATCGACTGGTCGGGGTCGCCCACGACGGTGAGCGAGGTGTCGTCGTCGAGGAGCGTCTCGAGCACCTCGAGCTGACCCGGGTTGACGTCCTGGAACTCGTCGACGAAGAGCTCGCGGAATCGCCATCGCTGGGCTCGACCGAACTCGGGATCGTCGCGCAGGGCGGCGACCCAGGCGGCGAGGAGGTCGTCGAAGTCGAGCAGGCCGCGGCGGGTCTTCCAGTCGGCGTAGTCGCCCAGCAGCCGGGCGATCTCACCGGGATCGACCACGGTCGGACGTCGGGCGTCGCGAGCCGCCTCGGCGTAGTCGTCGGCCTGGACTCGTCGGGCGCCGGCCCAGGCCCACTCGGCGAGCACCGACGGTCGCACCGATCGGTCGAGCCCCGGTGCGACGTGGTCGAGCGCCTCGCCCGGATCGGTGAGGACCTTCGGCTCGGCACGGCGCTGGTCGACGGCACGCTGGCGGAGCTGGGTCATGGCGAGGCCGTGGAAGGTGCCGACCGACGCACCCTCGACGCCGAGCGCCGCCAGGCGGCGGCGCAGCTCCCCGGCGGCCCGCCGGGTGAAGGTGACGACGAGGACGCGGGACGGGCCGACCCCGCCGGCCACCCGCCACGCCACCCGGCGGGTCAGCACCCGGGTCTTGCCCGACCCGGGTGGGGCCAGGATGCGGAGTCGGGCCGCAGGGTGGGCGACCGCTGCCGTCTGGGCGTCGTCGAGGCCCGGACCGACCGGGGGAGCGGGTGCCGACGACATGCCCACAACGTACCGACGGGGTGTGTCGCGCCGGGGGAGGCCACCGGCCCGAGCGGGGAACGTCGGGCGCTCAGGCCCAGCCGAGCTCGTCGAGGCGGTCGTCGTCGATGCCGAAGTGGTGGGCGACCTCGTGGATGACCGTGATGCGCACCTGCTCCACGATGTCGTCCTCGGTGGCGCAGAAGTCGAGGAGCGACGACCGGTAGATGCTGATCTTGTCGGGCAGCACGCCGTGGTAGCCGCCGTCGCGCTCGGTCAACGGGATCCCCTCGTAGAGGCCGAGGAGGCCGGGCTCGGGTGGGCGCTCCACGACGGTCACGACGACGTTGTCCATCCGCTCCCACAGCGCGTCGGGGATCTCGTCGAGCGCCCGCCCGACCAGCTCCTCGAAGCGCTCCCGCGAGACGTCCAGCACGCTGGCGAGCGTACGGCCTGACTACCATCCCCGCGATGGGCTTCCCGGAGAGCAACCTCAACGAGGGCGAGGAGCTCGCGCTCGACCTCAAGCCGCACTGGTGGGTGTTCGCCCTCCCGGGCGCCTCGCTGGTGGGGTTGATCGCGCTGCTGCTCGTCGTGACCGCGACGACCGACGTCGCCGCGCTCCAGGTGGTCGTCGTCCTCGTGATCGTGGGCGTCCTCGGGTGGATCGCCGTGAGGTACTCCCAGTGGGTCACGACGGCCTTCGTGGTGACGAATCGCCGCCTGATCTACCGGAGCGGCGTCGTGACCAAGTCGGGCATCGAGATCCCGCTCGACCGGGTCAACAACGTGATCTTCCGCCAGACCGTCTTCGAGCGGCTGCTCGGTGCCGGTGACCTCATGATCGAGTCGGCGGGCGAGAGCGGGCAGCAGCACTTCCACAACGTCCGCAAGCCGAACGCCGTGCAGAACGAGATCTATCGGCAGATGGAGGAGCTCGAGCGCGGCCGCATCACCCCGGTCGCTGCACCGGTCGAGGAGTCCATCCCCGACCAGATCGCCCAGCTCGCCCGCCTGCGCGACGAGGGCGTGCTCACCCAGGACGAGTTCGAGACCAAGAAGCGAGACCTCCTGGACCGGATGTGACCGACGTACGGGTGGTCAGCCTGGTCCCGTCGGTCACCGAGACACTGCACGCCTGGGGCCGCGAGGCCGTCGCCTGCACCCGCTTCTGCGAGCGCGACGACCTGCCCCACGTGGGCGGCACCAAGAACCCCGACGTCGCGGCGATCGTCGAGCTCGCGCCCGACCTGGTCGTGGTCGACGCCGAGGAGAACCGCCGCGAGGACGCCGAGGCGTTGCGAGCCGCCGGTCTGGAGGTGCACGTCCTCCACGTCCGGTCGCTCGCCGACGTCGACGAGCAGCTCCCGCGCCTCTCCGTCGCCGTCGGTGCCGATCCGCTCGCCGGCGACTCCGTGGTCCCGGCTCCGGTGGAGGCCCGGCTCCGGGCGGTCGTGCCGATCTGGCGTCGCCCGTGGATGACGATCGGTCCGGCCACCTACGGCGCCTCCCTGCTCCGGGCGGTGGGCGTCGAGGTCGTGCCGGGAGACCGTGGCGACTACCCCGAGGCCGAGCTCGACGAGCTCGCAGCGCTCTCGCCCGACCTGCTGCTGGTCCCCGACGAGCCCTACGCCTTCTCCGAGCGTCACCGCGACGAGCTCGAGGTGGTCGCGCCGGTCACCTTCGTCGACGGCAAGGACCTGTTCTGGTGGGGAGCGCGCACCGCCGGGGCGATCCACCGGCTCGGAGAGCTCGTCGCCGGGCTCCACGCGCGGCCACTCACCTGATGCGCGCGCCGGTCGGCGGGCACGAGCTCGAGTACGAGACCTTCGGCGACCCGGCTGCACCGACCTTCGTGCTCCTGAACGGCCTCGGCAGCCAGCTGATCGCCTCGCCGTCGGGCCTCTGCGAGCAGCTCGCGGTCGAGGGGTTCCACGTCGTGCGCTACGACCACCGCGACGTCGGCCGGTCGACCCGGTCGCAGGTGCCACCGCCCGGGCTCGGCGCCGTGCGTGCGGCCATCCGTCGGGGCGAGGTGCCCGACCTCCCGTACACGCTGTCCGACCTCGCCGCCGACGCCGTGGGCCTCCTCGACCACCTCGGTGTCGAGCGGGCGCACGTCTCGGGGGTCTCGATGGGCGGGATGGTGGTGCAGCACCTCGCCATCGAGCACCCCGATCGCCTGATCTCGGCGACATCGATCATGTCGACGACGGGCGCCCGCGAGGTCGGCGCGCCCACCGAGGAGGCCTGGGCGGCGCTCACGTCGATACCGCCCGCCGACCGGGACGGCCACGTCGAGCACGCGGTGCGGACCGGCCGGGTCCTCGCGGGGCCGCACTTCGACCCGGTCGTCGCCCGTCGGCGGGCCGAGGAGGCCTTCGACCGGTCGTACCGACCGGACGCCGCCGTCTTCCAACTCGCCGCGATCTGGGCGTCGGGCGACCGGACCGACCGCCTGCGCGGCGTCGAGGTGCCCTTCCTCGTGATCCACGGCCGGGACGACCGGCTCATCGACCTCGACGGCGGCGAGGCGACCGCCATGGCGGTGCCCGGCGCCCGACTCCTGGTGCTGCGTGGCATGGGCCACGACCTGCCCGAACCGCTCTGGCCCAGGATCGTCGACGCCCTGGCCCACCACGCCGCCTCCGCCTCCAGCGTTGCCCACCCGACCCCACCATCGAGAGGCTGATCCCATGCCCGAGCTCGTCGCGAACGACATCACGATCCACTACGACACCCACGGCGACCCGACCGATCCCACCGTGCTCCTGGTCATGGGTCTCGGCGCCCAGATGACGCTCTGGGACGTCGACTTCGTGGCGGAGCTGGTCGGCCGCGGCTTCCACGTCGTGCGCTTCGACAACCGCGACGTCGGCCTCTCGTCGAAGACCGACGGCCCGCCCCCGAACGTCATGGCCATGTTCATGGCCGCGCTCTCCGGGCAGGCGGTCACCGGCTCCGCCTACCTGCTCTCCGACATGGCCGACGACGCGGTCGCCGTCCTCGACCACCTCGGCGTCGACCGCGCCCACATCGTCGGCGCCTCGATGGGCGGGATGATCGTGCAGACCATGGCCATCGACCATCCCGACCGCGTCGCGAGCCTCACGTCGATCATGTCGACCACGGGCGAGCCCGGCGCGGGCCAGGCCGAGGGCGACACGCTCATGCAGCTGATGGCGCCGACGCCCGATGACCGCGAGGCCGCCGTCTCGCGGTCGGTGAAGATCAGCGAGCTGATCTCGGGGCCCCACTTCGACGAGGCCCGCTCCCGCTCCCTGGCCGAGCTCAACTTCGATCGGTGCTTCCATCCGATCGGCGTCGCCCACCAGATGGCGGCCATCATCGCCTCGGGTGACCGGACGCCGAAGCTGGCCGAGCTCGACGTCCCGACGGTGGTCATCCACGGCGAGGTCGATCCGCTCGTCACCATCTCCGGGGGCGAGGCCACCGCGGCGGCGATCCCCGGCGCCGAGCTGGTCCGCTTCGCCGAGATGGGCCACGACATGCCGCCGAAGCTCTGGCCCGAGATCGGCGATGCGATCGAGGGTGTGGCTCGACGCGCGTCCTGAGGCAGGACGGTCGAGGTTCCCGCCGGGTCGGGCGCACGGCGCGGGGTGGCTCGACGGGCTTCGTGACGCAGGCCCCCGCTAGGTTCGTCCCCAGGTCCGACGAGGAGGGGTGACGTGGCGGGTCCACTGAGCGGTGTGCGGGTGATCGAGATCCAGGGCATCGGGCCCGGGCCGTTCTGCGGGATGATGCTGTCCGACATGGGGGCCGAGGTGATCCGCGTCGATCGCGCCGCGTCGGTGCGCGGCGGTGACCCCTCGACGCCGCCGGTCGACGTGCTCGCCCGCGGTCGACGTTCGATCGGCGTCGACCTCAAGCACCCCGACGGCGTCGAGACGGTCCTCGCGTTGGTCGAGACCGCCGACGTGCTCTTCGAGGGGTTCCGCCCCGGTGTCGCCGAGCGGCTCGGCATCGGTCCCGACGAGTGCGCGGCCCGCAACCCGAAGCTCGTCTACGGACGGATGACCGGCTGGGGTCAGGAGGGTCCGATCTCCCACGCCGCCGGTCACGACATCAACTACATCGCGCTGGCCGGCGCCCTGCACGGGATCGGTCGAGCGGGGGAGCGGCCGGTGCCGCCGCTCAACCTCGTGGGCGACTTCGGTGGCGGTGGGATGCTGCTCGCCTTCGGCATCGTCTCGGCGCTGGTCGAGGCCCAGCGCACCGGGCAGGGTCAGGTCGTCGACGCAGCGATGGTCGACGGTGCGGCGACCCTGATGGCGATGTTCTTCTCGATGACGGCCATGGGGGTCTGGCACGACGACCGCGGCGTCAACCTGCTCGATGGTGGCGCCCACTTCTACGACACCTACGAGTGCGCCGACGGGCGCTACGTGGCGATCGGGTCGATCGAGCCCCAGTTCTACGCCGAGCTGCTCGAGCGCACCGGACTCGCCGACGCCGACCTCCCGGCCCAGATGGATCGTTCGAACTGGCCCGGGCTGAAGGATCGCCTCACCGAGGTGTTCGGCTCGAAGACCCGTGACGAGTGGGTCGAGATCATGGAGGGTTCCGACGTGTGCTTCGCGCCGGTCCTGTCCCTCGGCGAGGCGCCGCAGCACCATCACAACGTCGCTCGTGAGACCTTCGTCGAGGTCGCCGGGGTGACGCAGCCCGCCCCGTCGCCCCGCTTCTCTCGGACCGGTGTCGAGGTCCAGGGGCCGCCCGCCCACGCCGGCCAGCACACCGATGAGATCCTCACCGAGGCAGGGCTCTCGCCGGCCGACATCGCGAAGCTCCGCGACGCCGGCGCCGTCGCCTGAGCGCGATCGCGACTCGCCGACCCGGTCGGCGCCGGCGGTAGCCTGCGCGGCGTGGCGACGCTCGTGACCTTCCACGCTCATCCCGACGACGAGGCCATCGCGACGGGCGGCACGATGGCCGCCGCCGTCGCTGACGGCCACCGGGTCGTGCTCGTCGTCGCCACGGGCGGTGAGGTGGGAGAGGTCGACGACGGGTTCCTCGCCGACGGCGAGACCCTCGGCGACCGGCGGCGAGGCGAGACCATCGCTGCCGCCGAGCACCTCGGCGTGCAGCGGGTCGAGTTCCTGGGCTACCGAGACTCGGGGATGATGGGCGAGCCGACCAACGACGACCCGAGCTGCTTCTGGCAGGCCGACGTCGACGAGGCGGCGGCGAAGCTCGCGGCCCTCCTCGAGGCCGAGTCGGCCGACGTGCTCACCTGCTACGACGACCACGGCGGGTACGGCCACCCCGACCACATCCAGGTGCACCGCGTCGGGCATCGCGCCGCCGAGCTCGCCGGCACGCCCCGCCTCTACGAGTCGACCATGAACCGCGACCGGATGCTCGAGCTGCAGGCCGCCGCAGCCGAGGCGGGGATCGACTTCGGCCCCGATCCCGACGACGACGAGGCCGACGTCGTCGACATGGAGTCCTTCGGCACCCCCGAGGCCCAGATCACCACCGCGGTCGACGTCACCGCTCATCTGGCGGCGAAGCGAGCCGCGATGGCGGCCCACGCCTCCCAGATCGGCGCGGACTCGTTCTTCCTCCAGCTGCCCGCCGAGGCGTTCGCCATGGCCTTCGGCATCGAGCACTACATCCGCGTCGGTGCGGCCCGGGCACCCGATGCGCCGTTCGAGACCTCCGTGTTCGGCTCGTGACGGCGCTGACGATCCCCGATCCGCCGCCGACGCTGTCGCCGGGCCTGGTGCCGCTCTACGACGAGGGCCGGGCGGTCGCCGACGCCAGCCCGGCGGCGGCCTGCGCCCTGGTGCGGTTGCTGCTGCGGGCCGTGCTCGTCGAGCGGGGTCGTCCGGGTCGGGACCTGCGACGGGACCTCGACGCCACCGTCGGGCGGGTGCCCGCGGTGTTGCGAGCCCTCGACGCCATCGGGCTCTCCGAGGAGCACGGTCGCCACCCTGGATCGATCGACCTGGCCCAGGGGCACGCGGACGCGCAGAACCTGTTCATGTTCGTCCACCTGATCACCGGGCATCTCGACGGTGACGCCGATGGCTGAGGTCGGAGGGCTGCGGGGCCACGTCGACGACCGCGACCGTGGCGGCGGCCCTGATGGCTGAGGTCCACGCCTGGTGGTCGTGGGTGATGATCGTCGGCAACGCGCTGGCGGGGCTCTGGGCCCTCGTCGCTCACGTCGACGAGCGGTTCCGAACCCGCCTGCTGTGGTGGGCGACGGCGGTCGTCCAGGTGACGATCTTCGTGCAGATCGCCTTCGGGGTGTGGCTCGTCGCCGTCGACGACATCGAGGTCGACGACCTCCACCTCTTCTACGGGTTCGTCGCCGGCATCACCGTCGGGCTGATCTACTCCTACCGCAGCCAGCTCGCGCACCGGATCTTCCTGCTGTACGGCTTCGGGGGGCTCTTCCTGGCCGGACTCGGGCTGCGCGCGATCATCCTCCCGCCGACGTGACCATCGACGATGTCCCCGACGACCGGGGCGAGGACTTCGGAGGCGACCATCGGACGCAGGCGCGCCGGTGGGCGGTGGCGTCGCTGGCGTTGGCGTTGGTCTGGGGGTTCGGCCTGGCGTCGCTGGTCGGCGTCGCCGCCGGAGTGCCGGCCCGCATCGAGCTCGATCGGTGGCCCGACGATCGCAGCCGTCGCTTCCGCCGGGTCGCCGACGTCGGCATCGGGCTGGGGATGGTCGGCGTGTTCCTGGGCTTCCTCGTGGCGCTCGAGGTGCCGTGAGGCGCCGCGTCGTCCTCAGCCCAGGTTGACCACGGGGCAGGTGGAGGTTCTGGTGATGCCGTCGATCATCTGGATGCGCGCCACGACCATCCGTCCGAGGTCGTCGACCGATGCGGCGTCGGCCTGGGCGATCACGTCGTAGGGCCCCACCACGTCGTCGGCCGCGGTGATCCCGTCGATGCGGCCCACCTCGTGCGCCACGTCGGCGGCCTTGCCGACCTCGGTCTGGATCAGGACATAGGCACGCACGGACATGGGCGCCGAGCGTAGCCCGGCCGCCCGGAGGCGGACACGGTCGCTGCGCCCGGGTGACCGGGTCGCGCCCGTCGCGATCCCGGTCACCGCGGAGCGTCGGCCGTCAGGCGGCGTCGGTGTCGATGGCACCGCCGGTGCCGATGGCGACCTTGCGAGCGACCATCTTCTCGCGCAGCGGGATCCGCACCGTCAGCACGCCGTCGGCGTGGTCGGCCTCGAGCCGGTCGGTGTCGAGGGTGTCGCCGAGGCGGAGTCGACGGCTGGAGCGACCGGTCGGGCGCTCACGGACGACGGCGTCGCCGACGGCATCGGCGGACCGCTCGACGGTGAGGGTCAGCGTGTCCTGCTCGACGCTGAGGTCGATGTCGTCGGTGGCGGCACCCGGGACGTCGAAGCGAAGGACCACCGTCTCGTCGTCGCGGTGGGCATCCATGGGCAGCGGGCGGGTCGAGCCGCGCCGGCCGACCTCGTCGGAGAGGCGGTCGAGCTCGCGGAAGGGATCGAAACGCAACAGCATGGGACTCCTCCTGGATCGGATCGGCGACTGCTCCGCCGCCGAGGAGTTAGATCGTACAAGAAACCTGAGTCATATCCACTCAGATCTTCTCCATGGTTGAGGGCAGCTTGTCACGCTCCGTGAACCGTTGGTGCAACGTTTGGTCCCGCGAGAGAGGGGCCGTCTACTGTCGTCGACCAATCGGCGACGGAGGAGACCGACCTCCGGCGCCGTGACGAGCGCAACGTCGACGGCGCCGGCCGTCGACGTTGTCGATGACTGACTGACAACGGCGTCGGAAGGATCGACATGACCGAGACCACGACCGCGGCCATCTCCGCCGAGCTCGCCGAACGATTCGGGCTCGACGGACCGGAGCTGCGGTGCGGGCTGAGCCAGGCCGAGCTCTTCCACGAGGCGATCGCCAACGACCGGGGTCGCATCACCGAGGACGGGCCCGACGACGATCAGAAGGCCTACGCCACGGTCCTCGGCGTCGACGGCCCGCTCGTCTACTACTCCGACCCCACCTGCACCGGCCGCCCCGTCCAGGACACCTTCGCGGTGGCATGGCCCGAGCTCGACGACGAGATCTGGTGGAAGCCCGACTTCCAGCGCTTCGACCCGACGAGCTACGAGGGGCTGCTCGACCGGGTCGTCGAGCACCTGAACGATCGCGGCCGCCACCTCTACGTCGCCGACGTCCACTGCGGTTGGGACCCCGGCTTCGCCATCCCCTACCGCTTCGTCGGCGAGTACGCGACCCATGCCTACTTCGCCAACATCATGTTCCCGAAGGGCATCGAGAGCGTCGTCGACCGTGACCAGCACGGTTGGACGATGATCAACGTCCCGTCCTTCCGCTGCGACCCGGATCGCGACGGCACGCTCACCGAGCGGGCCGTGATCATGGACCTCAAGAACCGGATCGGCCTCGTGCTGGGCCGAGCCGACTACTGCGGCGTCGTCAAGAAGACGATGTTCACGGTGATGAACTTCGCGCTGCCGGCGCAGGGTCAGCTGTCGATGCACTGCTCGGCCAACATCGGCGACGAGGGCTCGGCGATCCTCTTCGGCCTCTCCGGCACCGGCAAGACGACGCTGTCGGCCGATCCCGATCGCGACCTGATCGGTGATGACGAGCACGTCTGGACCGACAGTGGCGTGTGCAACTTCGAGGACGGCTGCTACGCCAAGCTCATCGACCTCGACAAGGAGGCCGAGCCGGTCATCGCCGCTGCGCTGTCCAAGCCCGGCACGCTCATCGAGAACGTGCCGGCGCTCCCCGGCAGGCCGCTGGCCGAGACCGACCCGCAGGAGCTCGACCTCACCGACGGCACCATCACCGAGAACACCCGGTTCGCCTATCCGCTCGCCGCCAACCCCCACGTCGCCGACGGGGCCGCCGGCCCGCACCCCCGCACCATCGTGCTGCTCACCGCCGACGCGTTCGGCGTGCTGCCGCCGGTGTCGATCCTCGACGCCGACGAGGTGATGTACCACTTCGTCACGGGCTACACCTCGAAGCTCGCGGGCACCGAGGTGGGCGTGACCGAGCCGCAGGCCGCCTTCTCCGCCTGCTTCGGGTCGCCGTTCATGTCGCGGCCGCCGTCGGTCTACGCCGAGCTCCTAGCCAAGCGCATGGCCGACCACGAGACCCGGTGCGTGCTGCTCAACACCGGTTGGTCCGGCGGTCCGTACGGCAAAGGCCACCGCATCTCGATCCAGCACACCCGGGCGCTGCTCGACGCTGCGCTGGCCGGTGACCTCGACGACGTCGAGACGGTGGTGCACCCGACGCTCGGGCTGCGGATGCCGGTGACGTGCCCCGGGGTGCCCGACGAGGTCCTCAACCCTCGCGGGACGTGGGAGGACCCGGACGGCTACGACGCCGCCGCCGAGCGGCTCCGTGGCATGTTCCGCGACAACTACGAGACGAAGGGCTTCGCCGAACTGGGAATCTCCGCCGCGATGTGAGGAGCGGGCCGGCCCGTGACGGGCCGGCCGCCTCGCTCAGCGAGGCCGTCGCGATGTCGCGGGCGGCAGGTCGCCCGGGAAGAGGGGCTCACCGAGGTCGACCTCGGAGCCCAGGCTCAGGTTGGTGGCGCGGCCGTCGTCGTCGAGCTGGAAGACGACCCGTTGGCCCTGTCGGAGCATGCGGAACAGCGACCCCTCGAGCGCGTCGGCGGCCAGCTCGTACTCGGCCCGGTCGTGATCGGCGAGCAGCGAGCCGGTGATGGTCCGCGGATCGAACGACTTGATGACGCCCTGCATCGATGCTCCCGTGCCAGCCCGACCCGACGGTCGGCGTGAGATGTCGACGGTAGCAGCGACGACCCCGGGCCTCGGCGCCGGACGGGCGGTCCAGTAGCCTCGCCGCCGATGTCCATCAGCCTCGACGCCGCCACGCTGCGCCTGATCGTGTACGAGTTCCGCTCGACGCTCGACGGGCACCGCGAGGCGCTCAACCGCCTGAACGTCTACCCGGTTCCGGACGGCGACACCGGCGCCAACATGGCCCTCACGCTGGGGTCGGTCGTCGACGAGCTCGACGGTGCCGGTGACGACATGGCGTCGGTGGCGAGGGCGATCGGCCACGGCTCCCTCATGGGTGCCCGGGGCAACAGTGGCGTGATCCTCTCGCAGATCCTCCGTGGCCTCACCGGGGTGCTGTCCTCCCACGACGAGGTCGACGGGAAGATCTTCGCCGAGGCGCTCGACGCCGCGTCCACCGCCGCCTATGGCGCCGTCGGCAAGCCGGTCGAGGGGACGATCCTGACCGTGGTGCGCGAGGCCGCCGAGGCCGCCGTGGCCGCGGCGGACGACGGCGGCGACCTCGTCGCGGTGCTCGATCGGACCGCCGAGCGGGGCCGCGACGCACTCGCCCGAACCCCCGAGATGCTCCCGGTGCTCGCCGAGGCCGGCGTCGTGGACGCCGGTGGCTCAGGGCTCGTGCTCCTCTTCGACGCCGCGCTCCACGTCCTCGATGGCCGTCCCCTGCCCGAGCCGCCCGTCGTCGACGAGCTCCCCGAAGCGGCCGCGCCCCGGCCCGACGTCCACGGCGAGCCCGACGTGAGCGACCTGCGCTACGAGGTCATGTACCTCCTCGAGGCGCCCGACGACGCGATCGGGGCCTTCAAGGACGTCTGGGCCGGGATCGGCGACTCGATCGTCGTCGTCGGCGGTGACGGTCTCTTCAACTGCCACATCCACACCGACGACATCGGTGCGTCGATCGAAGCGGCCCTCGACATCGGTCGGCCCCGCCAGATCCGGGTGACCGATCTGGCCGAGCAGGTCGAGGAGCTGCCGTGGGTGGTCGCCGGTGCGGCGGCGGCCGAGCCCGAGGTCGAGCCCGACCCCGTCGATTGCGCGGTCGTGGCGGTGTCGCCGGCCGAGGGCATCGACCGCATCTTCCACTCGCTGCGCGTGCAGCGGTTGGTCTCGGGCGGGCAGACGATGAACCCTTCGACCGAGCAGCTGCTGGCGGCGGTCGAGGCCGCCCCGGCCCCCGAGGTCGTCGTCCTGCCGAACAACTCCAACATCGTCGCCGTGGCCCGTCAGGTCGACGAGCTCACCGACAAGACCGTCCACGTCGTGCCGACCCGCAGCGTCGTCGAGGGCTTCGCCGCCCTCCTCGAGTACGACCCGTTCCAGGCCGGGTCTGCGAACACCGAGGCGATGGCCGACGCCGCCGACGCCGTGGTCGCCGGGGAGATCGTCCAGGCCATCCGCGACACGAGCTCGCCGGCCGGTCCCGTCGCAGTCGGCGACTGGCTGGGGATCGCCGACGGCGACGGCATCCGCGCCATCGCCCCGTCGGTCGAGGAGGCCGCCGTCCGCCTGCTCAACGTGCTCGTCGGCGATGACCACGAGCTCGTCACGCTCATCGAGGGCGACGGGGCCACCGACGCGACCACGCGCCACGTCCGGGTGTGGCTCACCGAGCAACGGCCGGGCGTCGAGGTCGAGATCCACCACGGCGGCCAGCCCCACTACCCGTACCTCCTCGGCGTCGAGTGAGCCGGACGGTGCCGGACCGCACCGAACCGCTGACGCTCGCCGAGCTCGACGAGATCGAGATCGCACGACTCAACGGGGTGGGGCCCGAACGAGAGAAGGGCCTTCGCGAGTTCGGCATCGAGTCGGTGCTCGAGCTGCTGTGGCACTACCCACGCCGCTACATCGATCGCACCCGGGAGGCGCCCATCGGAGAGCTGCTCACCGGCGAGGAGGTGCTCGTCATCGGGGAGGTCCGGCGCGTCGAGTCGCGACGAATCCGCGGTCGCCGCTCGATGGTCACCGCCGACGTCGCCGACGACTCGGGCCGGCTGCGCGTGACGTTCTTCAACCAGGCGTGGCGCTCGAAGCAGCTGCCGGTCGGCACGTCGGCCGCCTTCTTCGGGCGGATCGAGGACTACCGGGGTCGACCGCAGATGACGAACCCCGTCGTCGACCTCATCGGCGACCAGACGGGACGCATCGTCTCGATCTACCCCCAGTCGGACAAGGCGCGCATCACCTCCCAGGACGTCTCACGTGCGGTGCAGGAGAGCCTGCGGCGTGCCCGGCCCCGCGGCGTGGTCGATCCCGTGCCGGACGAGGTGCTCCGCCGACACGGCCTCGACCCCCGCTGGGACGCGCTCGAGCAGATCCACCTCCCGGACTCGATGGCACGCCGCGCCCGGGCTCGCGATCGGTTGGTGTTCGACGAGCTGCTCCGGATCCAGCTGCTCCTCGTCCGGCGCAAGCGACGGATCCAGCTCGCGGGCGGAGGCATCGAGCACGTCGTCGACGGGCCGATCGTCGCCTCGTTCCTGTCGGCCCTGCCCTACTCCCTGACCGGAGCGCAGGAGCGTGCGGTCGACGCGATCCGCCGCGACCTGGCCGGCTCGATCCCGATGCAGCGGCTCCTGCAGGGCGACGTCGGAGCGGGCAAGACCGTGGTGGCCGTGGCGGCGATGCTCGGCGCGGTCGAGGGTCGCCACCAGGGTGCGTTGATGGCGCCGACCGAAGTCCTCGCCGAGCAGCACCACGCGTCGATCAGCGAGCTCGTCCGGGGCATCGAGGTGCCCGACCACACGCGGCTCGGAGGCCGGCGACCGCTCGAGGTCGCGCTGTTGACCGGTCGGCTCCCGGTGGCCGAGCGTCGCAAGGTGCTCGCCGGGCTCGTGGCCGGCGAGGTCGACATCGTGGTCGGCACCCAGGCGCTGCTCTCCGACGGAGTGACGTTCGTGTCGCTGGGCGTCGTCGTCGTCGACGAGCAGCACCGGTTCGGTGTCGACCAACGCGACCTGCTGCGCCAGCGCGTACGAGACCACCAGGGCTCCGAGCCGGATCTGCTGGTGATGACGGCGACGCCGATCCCGCGCACGGCGGCGATGACCGTCTACGGCGACCTCGACGTCACGGTGCTCGACGAGCTGCCGCCCGGTCGCCAGCCGATCGTCACGACGTGGGCTCGCGGACCGCTCGACGAGGAGCGGGTCTGGGAGCACGTGCGGTCCGAGATCGGCGACGGCCGCCAGGCCTACGTCGTGTGCCCGCTGATCGACGAGGGCGCCTCCGAGGCGAAGGCCGCGCAGCAGGTCCACGCCGAGCTCGAGGCCGGCGAGCTGGCCGGCCTCCGACTCGGACTCCTCCACGGTCGTCAACCGGCGCGGGAGAAGGAGCTGACGATGGAGGCCTTCCGCGGCGCGGACCTCGACGTGCTCGTGTCGACCACGGTGATCGAGGTCGGGGTCGACGTCCCCAACGCCACGGTCATGGTCATCCTCGACGCAGGTCGCTTCGGGATGGCGCAGCTCCACCAGCTCCGGGGCCGGGTCGGCCGTGGCCAGCACCCGTCCGCGTGCTACCTGCTCGGTGAGGCGGCGACGTCGGATGCCGAGGCTCGGCTCGAGGCGCTCGAGGCGAGCACTGACGGTTTCGAGCTGGCCGAGAAGGACCTGGAGCTCCGCGGTGAGGGCACCCTGATGAGCACCCGCCAGAGCGGACGCAACGACCTGCGCCTCGCGTCGCTCCAGCGCGACCTCGTGTGGGTCGAGCGGGCGCGGGAAGCCGCCGAGGTCATCGTCGGTGACGACCCCGAGCTCGCCGACCACCCGCTCCTGCTCGACGAGCTCGCCCACCTGTTCCCGCCCGAGGACGAGGTCGACGAGGCCCTCGCCCGCGGCTAGGTGCTCGGCGACCTCCTCACTCGTCGGTGGGCCGGCCGAGCTCCTCGACGAAGAACGGTGGCGGCGCGTCCACGAGCACCGGAGCGTCGACCTCGACGAGCCCGAGGAGGGCACCGAGCGCGCACTGCTCGGGCTCGGGCCACGAC
>JBCCTY010000002.1:0-60128 GCA_039197885.1 Actinomycetota bacterium
CCGCCCGCGTCGTCGCCCCGGGACGATCAGCACCCGATCATGGCCGGTCCGTCGATAGCCCGCGCCGATGGCCTCGAGGGCGACGCGGATGCCGCCCGAGGTCGGGGCGTGGAAGTTGGCGAGCTGGACGATCCTCATCGGACCCCGGTCGGTGTCGAGACCAGATCGGCGTAGGTGGTCGAGCGACGGCCGCGCTCGAGTGCGTCGTAGAGCACCTGCAGCGTCCGCTCGACGAGATGCGGGTGGTCGAGGTCGGCGGGGTGCAGGGAGATCCGGAGGGGAGTGCCGAGGCGGTCGGCCCCGCTCGCGAGGAGTCCGAAGCCGTGGGCCGCGGGGCGCTGCCAGGCCGAGCCGCTGCGATGCGACAGGGCCGGCGACACCGTCGTGTGCCCGGTGTGGAGGTCGTGGATGCCCAGGTGGTCGGTCCGGTAGCGGAGGCCGGCGTCGGCCATGGCGCGGCGTGCGTCCGGCGACGCCATCCACCCCGGCGGCGTCATGCCGATGGCCGTGTGGCCGAGCTCGTCGAGGACGCGGGCACAGGCCCGGATCCGCTCCTCGGCCTCGGCCCGGTCCAGCGTCCAGAACTCCTCGCAGCCCCGCGCGACCAACCGCCCGACCCGCCGTCGGATCCCGCCGCTCCGGTCGGACGCCACGTGGGACCAGCCGTGGATCGACACCTCTCCACCCCGCACAACGATCTCGTCCAGCAGCGCGACGACGCCCCGACGTTCTGCAGCACCGGCGAGATGGAGCGGCCCACAGACCACGAGAGCCGTCGCGACGACGCCCCGTTCGGCGAGGAGCCGCATCCATCGTCGACACGCATCGGCGCAGCGATGGTCCACGTCGTGGAGCGACACGACCACGGCGGCGTGGCTCATGCCGACTGCCGTGCCCGTCGGCGGAGCGGGACGACCCGGTCGTAGTGACCGAGCAGGTCGTCGCCGATCCGCTCCCAGGTCCGGTGGCGGACCGACTCGGTGGCCGCGGTGCCGAGGCGTCGACGGAGCGGCTCGTCCGCCAGGAGGCTGTCGACCGCGGTGACGATCGTGCCCTCCTCCTCGGGGAGCCAGAAGAAGCCGTTCTGGCCGTGACGGATCAGGTCGAGCGGTCCGCCGGCCGCCGGGCCGACGACGGGCACCCCGCTGGCCAGTGCCTCCTGGATCGCCTGGCAGAAAGTCTCGTCGACGCCGGTGTGGACGAACACGTCCATCGAGGCGACCGCCGTGCCGAGCTCGTCACCGCCGAGGAGACCCGTGAAGCGGGCGCCGCGGAGGGTGCGGCGGAGGCGACGGCGCAACGGTCCGTCGCCGACGATCACGAGCTGGAGATCGTCGCGACGGGCGAGCGGGGCGAGGCGGTGCAGCCCCTTCTCGACGGCGAGGCGACCGCTGTAGCCGACGATCGGCCGACCTCGGGGCGACCAGGCCCGGCGCAACGCCTGGTCGCGTCGGTTCGGACGGAACCGCTCGGTGTCGACGCCGCGGGCCCACAGGTGCACCCGCTCGATCCCCTGGCGCCGCAGCTGCCAGGCGCAGGTCGACGATGGCACCAGGGTCATCGACGCGGCGTTGTGGACGTGGCGGAGCCAACGCCACAGCGGTCCGGCGGCGAGCGGGAGCCGATAATGCCGAGCGAAACCGGCCAGGTCGGTCTGGTACACGGTCACGGCCGGGATCCCGGCGTCGCGCGCGACGAGCACGGCCGCCGCGCCGAGCACCGCCGGGGCAGCGACGTGGACCACGTCGGGGGCGAAGCCGGTGATGAGCTCGCGCAGGCGTCGACCGGGGACGCCCACCGAGATGGACGAGTAGCGGGGGAGCGAGACGCCCGGCACGCGCTCGACCGGTATCCCGCCCACGCGGCCCGGGCCGGTCCCCGGCGCCACGATCAGGACCTCGTGTCCCCGACGGTCGAGTTGCTCGACCACCCGGAGCACGGAGTTGGTGACACCGTTCATCTCCGGGAGGAACGTCTCGGCGACGACCACGATCCTCATGAGGCGGACGGTAGGAATCGTCGGCGTCGGGACGGAGGCCCTCAGACGGCGACGAGACGAAGCCTCGGCAACGAACTGATGACGTCCACGGCGGGCCGGTCGACGGCGACCGCAACGGCCAGACTGGCGCGATGGACGTCGACCTCACCGGCCAGACCGTCGAGCTCCTCCAGCACCTCATCCGGAACGCCTGCGTCAACGAGGGCACCGAGGAGTCCGGCGGCGAGATCCGCAACGCCGAGCTCATCGACGAGTTCCTGAGCGGAGCCGGCATCGACGTCGAGTCGTTCGACGCGGCACCGGGCCGCACCTCGCTGGTCGCCCGGATCGAGGGCACCGATCCCGGCGCCCCGAGCCTGTGCCTCAACGGGCACACCGATGTCGTTCCCGTGACGCCGTCGGGATGGAGCCGCGACCCCTTCGGCGGTGAGCTCGTCGACGGCGAGGTCTGGGGGCGGGGAGCCGTCGACATGTTGAACCTGACGGCTTCGATGGCGGTCGCCTTCCGGTATCTCAAGGTGTCGGGGTTCCGGCCTCGCGGCGACCTGGTCTTCTTCGCCGTCGCCGACGAGGAGGCCGGGAGCGCCTACGGGGCCCGCTGGATGGCCGAGCACCACCCCGAGGTCATCACCACCGACTACGTGTTGACCGAGAACGGCGGCCTCCACGGTGGCCACGAGACGAACCCGACGGTCTCGGTCCGGGTCGCCGAGAAGGGCGTGGCCTGGCGCCGCCTCCGCATCGGCGGCACGCCGGGGCACGGGTCGATGCCCTTCGGCGCCGACAACGCGCTCGTCAAGGCGGCCGGCGTCGTCCAGCGGCTCGCCGACTACCGCCCCGCACCGCGCTTCCACGAGCTCTGGCGAGCCGAGGTCGAATCGTTGCCGGTCGACGACGACGTCCGTCGGCGCCTCCTCGACGAGCGGGAGATCGAGGCGTGCCTCGACGACCTGCCCCGAGGCGTGGCGAACTACCTCTACTCCTGCTGCCACACGACGTTCTCGAGCAACGTCGCCGTCACCCAGACCAAGACCAACGTCATCCCCGACACGGTGCTGCTCGACGTCGACGTGCGGACCATGCCGGGCGAAGGTGTCGAGGAGGTGCGCGCCCACCTCGACGAGGCCCTCGGTGAGCTCTCCGACCACGTCGAGGTCGAGGAGCTGATCAACGACCGTGCCAGCATCAGCCCGGCCGACACCCCGCTCTGGGACTCGCTGCAGCGGGCCGTCAACCGGCCCTTCCCGTCCTCACGACTCGAGGGGGGCATGAGCGTGGGGTTCACCGACGCCCGCGTCCACCGCGAGCTCGGTGCGATCGCCTACGGCGCCGGGTTGATGTCACCGGGGTTGTCGGCGGCCGACTTCGGGAGCCGCTTCCACGGCAACGACGAGCGGATCGACGTCGAGTCGCTCCGCCTGACCACCGAGCTGTGGCACGACGTGGCAGTCGACCTGCTCTCGTGAGGGTCGGCCCGGGTAGCGTGAGGTCTCCCCGGCTCAGGAGCGCACCATGGCCGAGTCAGCCGCCCTCGTCATCGTCGACGTGCAGAACGACTTCTGCGATCTGCCCTCGTCGTCCCTCCCGGTCACCGGCGGCGTCGCCGTGGCCCGCGACGTCGACGAGTTCGTCACGCTCGCCGGTGCCGGCTACGACCGCATCGCCGCCACCCGCGACTGGCACGAGGACCCGGGTGACCACTTCTCCGACGATCCCGACTTCGTCGACACCTGGCCACACCACTGCGTCGCCGGGACCGACGGTGCGGCCTTCCACCCCGATCTCTCCGTCGACGCCGTCGACGCCGTCTTCTCCAAGGGGCGGTTCAGCGCCAGCTACACCGGCTTCGACGGCGCGACCGACGACGGCGTGCTGCTCGGCGACTGGTTGAGCTCGGCCGGCATCGCCCGGGTCGATGTCGTCGGCCTCGCCACCGACCACTGCGTGCGGGCGACTGCGCTCGACGCGGCGAAGGCCGGGTTCCGTACCCGGGTGCTGCTGCCGCTGACGGCCGGCGTCGCCCCCGAGACGACCGAGGCAGCGATCGAGGAGCTGACCGGCGCCGGGGTCGAGCTCGTGGGTTCGCTCGTCGAGCGGAGCTGACGGCCCGTGGTCGCCCTGGAGGTCGACGTCTGGTCCGACTTCCTCTGCCCCTGGTGCTACGTCGCCTCGCGGCGCGTCGAGTGGCTCGCTGCCGACGAGCGGGTGACCCTGCGTCGGTTGCCCTACGAGCTCCATCCGTCGATCCCGCCCGAGGGACGTTCGACGGTCCGGGTCTACGGGCGAGGTGATCGCGAGCGGGCCGAGCGGGCCCTGGCCGGGTTCGTCACGCTGTCGGCTGCTGAAGGCCTCGGCTGGCGGATGCCGGAGCGAGTGCCCAACACCAGGTTGGCGCTTGCCGTCGACGAGTGGCTGCGCCGCCACGCCTCCGAGGTCCACGTGCCCTTTCACGCCGCCGTGTTCGACGAGCTCTGGGCAGCAGGTGGCGAGATCGGTGACGAGGCCGCGCTCGGACCGATCGTCGAACGGTGCGGCGGCGACGCCGACGCCGCGCTGGCCGGTGCGCGCACGGCGATCGCGGAGGGTTGGCTCGAGGCCTCGCACCTCGCGGCCACCGAGCGGGGGGTGACCGGCACGCCGGCGTTCGCCTTCGGTGCGTTGGTCGTGCCCGGGCTCCAGGACCAGGCCTTCTTCGAACGGATCGTCGACCGCCTGGCTGCCCGCGCCCCCTGACCCGGAGCTGTACCACGGCGCGTGGTTCCGGCCGGGCGGCCGAACGACGCGCCGGAGGTCTCCCCGGGCGGTAGATTCGGAGTCGTGGCGACGGTCAGCGTTCCGATCAGGACGCTCGAAGAGGGTGACCTGCTGCCGAAGGTCTGCGCCGTGACGGGCCAGCGGGCCGAACGGCAGCTCAAGATCAGCGTGACCCGAACGCCGTTCTGGGTGTGGTTCCTGGTGCTCCTCCCCATCCTGTTCATCCCGGCCTGGGTGTTCGCGACCGAGCGGGTGGTGGGCCGGATCCCGGTCATCACCAGCGTCTACCGGCGGATGACGGCGCTCTCGGTGTCGCGGACGCTGATGCTCGTGGCTGCCGCGGTGATCGGCGTCGCCGACCTGATCGGCCTGTTCCCGGGCCCCGGCTTCCTGGTGTCGGTCGGCCTCGTCGTGCTCTGGATCGGTCTCGGCGGCCGACGCGCCAAGTACGCCGTGCGCAGCCGGATCGACCCCGGCGGCAACAGCGTGACCCTCGAGGGGGTGGCGCCGACCTTCGCCGACGCCGTCGAGCAGCTCCAGCCGTTCCTGCGCTGAGCCCCGGTCAGCCGACGGAGGACACGACCGCAGCGAAGTCCGAACCGGGGAGCTCGGCGGCGACCGCGATGGCGTCGTCGAGGCGTTCGACGGCCAGCAACCGGTCGGTCAACCCGAGTGCCAGGCCCAGGCCGTGGATCCGGTCGAGGAGGTGGGCGCCGGCACCCGCGCCCCGCAGCGGCAGTCCCAGGACCGCCATCGGGTCGGGCTCGGCCAGCCCGAGGAGCCACCACGAGCCGTCGACCGTCAACCCGACGACCGCGTCACCGTAGGGACCGTCGAGCGCCTCGAGCGCATCGGTGATGAGCCCTCGGCCCATCTGCGGCGTCCACGGACGCACGATGACGAGCGGGCCGTCACAGGCCGCGACGGCGGCGCCGACCCGTTCGTCCTCCTCGTCGGCGTCGGGTCGAAGGACCTCCAGGCCACCGGTGGTCAGCGGTGACTCGGGGTCGAGCACGATCACCGTCCGGGCGACATCGACCGTCGAGACGGACGCGATGGTCGCATCGAGCGCGGCCTGGGCCAGACGCCGCCCATCGTCGTCGGAGCACGGAGGGACGAACCCGCTCCCGGGCCGGGTCGGCTCGGGTTCGGTGGCAGTGATGAGGACCGTCGACACGGCCCAGGACCCTAGTGGCGCAGGGAGGTGTGCCCGCGGGGCGGCGGGTGGGTGATCGCTCGGCCGTCGATGGGCTCGAACACGTGGAGCCGGGAGCCGTCGATGCCGACCTCGATCGCCTCGCCGAGTCGGCGGGCGGCGCCGGGGACCGGGAGTCGGACGCGGCCGCCGGCCTCGAGGTCGACGTGGGTGAGCGTCGAGGGTCCGAGCGGCTCGACGTTGGTGACCACACCGCGGAGGACGACGTCGCCGGGTCGCGGTGGGCTCGATGCGTCCTCGGGCCACACCCCGACCGCCAGGCGGAGACCGTCGAGCGTCCGCAGCTCCGGCTTCCACGCCGGTACCGAGACGTCGCCGATGCGCAGGACGGTCTCGCCGGCGCGGTGGCGGACCTGCGCGGGCACCAGGAGCATCGACGGCTCGCCGAGCAGCTCGGCGACGAGCGTGTCGGCCGGCTCGTCGCGGAGCTCGGCCACCGTGCCGGCCTGACGCACAGCGCCGTCGGCGAGCACGACGACGCGGTCCGACACCGCCATCGCCTCGGTCGGGTCGCTCGTCGCGAGCAGCACCGTGATGTCGGCCCACCGCGACGCCAGGCGCTGGCGGAGCAAGACCCGGCGATGCGGGTCGAGATCGGCGAACGGCTCGTCGAGCAGGAGCACCGTCGGTGAGTCGATCAACGCCCGCGCGCTCTGGACCAGCACCCGCTGACCGCCCGAGAGCGTCGGGTTGGGCCGATCGAGCAGCGCCTCGATCCCGAGGCGATCGGCCTCGACATCGACCGCCTGACGATGGTTGCCGCGTCGGCGTCGCATGACCAACGGGAGCTGGATCGACCGACGAGCGGTCTGGGCGCTCGGGAGCGTGTTCGTCCGCATCACGAGGCCGACCCGGCGGTCACGCGCCGGTCGGCTCGTCACGTCGACGCCATCGAGGAGCACGCGGCCGGAGGTCGGCGTCGTGAGCCCGGCGACGACCCGGAGCAACGTGCTCTTCCCGGTGCCCGATCCGCCGAGCAGGCAGACCGTGTCGCCGTCGTCGACGTGGAGGTCGAGTCCGATGAGCTGGGAGGCGCCCCCGTCGCGGGCGGCGGTGACACCGCAGAGGGTCAACGCCGCCATCGTCAGGTGCCCGACGCGTCGCCGAGCACGCCGCCGTCGCGCAGTCGGCCGATCTCGGCTGCATCCATCCGCAACCACTCGGTGAGCACCTCGGCGTCGTGCTCGCCCCGGTGAGGTGCCCCGCCTCGGACGCCCGACTCGGCGTCGCTGAAGCGGTAGGGCGATTGCACGACCCGACGCACGCCGCCGTCGCGGTCGTCGATCTCGGCCGCCGTGCCACGGTGGGCGACCGTGGGCGACTCGCGGACGTCCTCGGGCTGTCGAACCGGTGCCCACGCCAGGTTGGCGGCGACGAGCGCCTCGCCCACGGCGGCGGGATCGGGGAAGCCGGCCACCCACGCGGCGATGGCGTCACGCCGACAGGCGATCTTGGTGGTGAGGTCGGCGCCGGCGGGCGTCGGGTCTTCGACGCCGTGGACACCGTGGATCTGGGCCCACAGGTACTTCGGCTCCGAGCTGATCAACACCGCGCCATCGGCCGTCTCGAAGACCTGCCCGCCGAGGCGTTCGATCGCCGAGTCGTCCATCGCGTGGTGGACGTAGTCGTCGGTGGCCAGCATCGCATCGAGCATGGCGAGGTCGACGTGTTGGCCACGACCGGTCTGCTCTCGCATCCGGAGGGCGGCGAGCACGCCGACGAGCCCGTGCAGGGCGGCGTTGGTGTCGGCGACCGACAGGACGAGGTCGGCGGTGGGGACCTCGTTGAAGCGGCCCTGGCGGGCGAGGATGCCGGATTCGGCGTGGAGCACCGGTGCGTAGGCCTGGCGGGTCGACTCGGGTCCGTCCTGACCGAAGCCGGTGATCGAGAGCATCACGAGTCGCGGGTTGCGGGCCGAGAGGTCGTCCCACGCCAGTCCGAAGCGGGCGAGGACGCCGGGCCGGAAGTTCTCGATGAGGACGTCGGCCTCATCGGCGAGCGCCGCCACCAGGTCGGGCCCACCGGTGCGCTTGAGGTCGATGCCGACGTTGCGCTTCCCGGCGTTCTGCTGGGTGTAGAAGCCGGAGAGCCCGGCGCGCACCTCACCCCAGTTGCGGGTGACGTCGCCCTCCGGCGGTTCGACCTTGACGACGTCGGCGCCGAGGTCGGACATCATCCGCCCGACGTAGGGTCCCGAGAGCACCCGGGACAGATCGAGGACCCGGAGGCCTTCCAGCGGTCGCATCGTCATGCACCCTCCCCGGCGTCGATCCTCTCACGACCGTCGCCGTCCGCGGAGCGCGGCGGAGCCTTGAACATGGGCCGACCGTCACGCAGGCCGTCGCGGAACGACTCCCACCCGCCGAACACCCGGCCGAGATCGAGCACCTCCGGCATCGCGCACGCGACGACGTGGGTCACGATCTGGTCGCCGGCGCAGACGTGGACGTGGAAGGCCGCAGCCTCGTCGCTCGTCCGAGCCGAGGACTCCGGCACCAGGTCGTAGTGGATCTGGTGCGACGTGCTCGGGGCGACGCTCACCACCGTCGGCCCCCAGCTCGTGACGATGGAGCGGTGGTGATGCCCGCAGAGCACTCGGCGGACCTGTGGGTGGCGGCCGACCACGGCCTGCATGGCGTCGCCACCGGTCCGGAGCGCGCCGGCGTCCATCCACCAGATGCCGGTCTCGAACGGGGGGTGGTGCATGGCGATCACCGTGGGCTGCTCGGGTGCTGCCGTCAGCTCGGCGTCGAGCCACTCGAGTCGCGTGGCGCAGAGCTCGCCGTCGTGGCGACCCTCGATGGTGGTGTCGAGCCCGATCAGGCGCACCTCGCCGAGATCACGGGTCCACTGCCAGAACGGAGCGGGACCCGTCGTGTCGATGTCGGGGAAGGCGTCGGCGAGGCCGAGCCGCTCGTCGTGGTTGCCGGCCACCGGTAGGAGCTGCATCGGGAGCGGCGCCAGCAGCTCGAGGAGCTGGGCGAACTCCTCCGGTGTGCCGTGGTCGGTGAGGTCGCCGGTGAGCACGACGACGTCGGGCTGCGGTGCGAGGCCGGTCACTCGCTCGACGGCGGCGGCGAGGGCGGCGTTGGAGTCGTAGCCCAGGTCGTTCGTGGCGCCCGGCGCCTGGACGTGGAGGTCGGACAGCTGAGCCAGGTGCAACGCCACGACGGCCAGTCTGGCCGATGGCTCGTTCGAATCGGCCCCGGCCTCGTGGCTCTGCGAACCTGGAGGTGGGGACAGCTCGAGCCGTTCACGGAGAGGACGCACGCACGACATGCGGTCGACCAGCGCCGAAACGAGTGTGGAGCGGGTGCGGAGCCTGTTCGAGGGCTATGACCCGGGCCGCGGGGTGTGGGACGAGACCTACACCACCTCGGGCGCGCCCCGCGACGAGTACGTCCGGTTCCTCGACCTGATCGGTGGCTTCAGCGTCGACGAGCTGCGGCGTCGCGCCGGCATGCGTGACGCGATGTTCCGGTCGCGTGGCATCACCTTCACGGTGTACGGCGACGATGCCGGTGCCGAGCGGCTGCTGCTCATGGACCTCGTCCCCCGGATCGTCCCGGCGAAGGACTGGGCCGAGCTCGAGGCCGGCCTGATCCAGCGGGTCAATGCGCTGAACATGTTCCTCGACGACCTCTACGTGGGCTCCCGCTCCGCGATCACCGACGGCGTCGTGCCCGACTGGATCGTCAGCTCCTCGGACGGGTTCTGTCGTGAGGCCTTCGGTGTGCCCGCTCCCGGCGGTGTCCGAGCGCTCGTCGCCGGCATCGACGTGGTCCGCGACGTCAACGGCGACTTCCGCGTGCTCGAGGACAACCTGCGCAACCCCAGTGGTGTGAGCTACGTGCTCGAGAACCGTGAGGTGATGAAGCGGCTGTTCCCGCGGGTGTCGGGCGCCCACCGGATCCGTCCGGTCGATCACTACGGTCCCACGCTGCTCGAGGCGCTCGAGGCCGTCGCCCCGCCGACGAGCCCCGAGCCCACGGTGGTCGTGCTCACCCCGGGGACGATGAACTCGGCCTACTTCGAGCACGCCTTCCTCGCCCGGGAGATGGGCGTCGAGCTCGTGGAGGGCAGCGACCTCGTGGTCGATGACCATGTCGTCTACATGCGGACCACCAGTGGGCTCCAACGCGTGGACGTGATCTACCGCCGCCTCGACGACCGGTTCCTCGATCCGGTGGGGTTCAAGAGCGAGTCGATGATCGGCGTGCCGGGCCTCCTCGCCGCGGCGCGGGCGGGGAACGTGACGCTCGCCAACGCGATCGGCAACGGTGCCGCCGACGACAAGGCGGTCTACTGCTTCGTGCCCGATCTCATCCGGCACTTCCTCGGTGAGGAGCCCCTGCTCCAGAACGTCGAGACCTATCGGCCGTGGGAGGACGACCAGCTCGACGTGGTGCTCGACCGCCTCCACGAGCTGGTCGTGAAGCCCGTCGCCGGGTCCGGCGGCTACGGCATCGTGATCGGTCCGTCGGCCAGCGAAGAGGAGCTGGCCGACTGCCGCGCGGCGATCCTCGAGGACCCTCGTGGATGGATCGCCCAGGAGGTGGTCCAACTGTCGCGCGTGCCCACGATGACCGGTGACGGCGTGGGGCCGCGCCACGTCGATCTGCGGCCGTTCGTCATCTCGCGGCCCGACGGTGTGACGGTCATCCCCGGCGGGCTCACCCGGGTGGCGCTCCAGGAGGGCAGCCTCATCGTGAACTCGTCGCAGGGTGGTGGATCGAAGGACACCTGGGTGCTCGTCGACGAGGGGGCCCGCTGATGCTCGCCCGTCACGCCGAGAACCTGTTCTGGGCCGGCCGCTACATCGAGCGGGCCCAGGACACCGCCCGGATGCTCGACGTCACCTTCCACGAGCAGATCGAGGCGGGACCGGGGGTGGGGGAGCGCGCGTGGTCGGACCTGCTGTCGGTGCTGCACCTCCGGCGGGCCTACGAGGCCACCGGGTCGCCGTTGACCTCCGAGGCGGTCACCCGCTTCCTGGTCCTCGACAGCGCCAACGCCGGCGCCGTGGTGAACGCCGTCTACCGGGCCCGCGAGAACGCCCGGAGCGTCCGCGACCAGCTGTCGGCCGAGCTCTACGAAGCGTTCAACGACTGCCACCTCGAGCTGGTCAACCGCGACGTCGAGTCCGACATCGGTGAGCTCCCGGCGGAGCTCTACGAGTCGGTCAAGCGGAACTGCCAGGGGATCATGGGCACCGCGGCCGAGACGTTGCCCCGCGACGACCGGTGGCGCTTCCTCATGCTCGGGGTGCTCATCGAGCGGGCCGAGATGACGTGCCGCCTCCTCGAGGTGCACGTGCGTCGCTCGCTCGGCACCGAGGGGTCGCCCGTCGGCACGACCTGGAATCAGGTGCTCGACTCGGCCTCGGCGTCGGAGGCCTTCGTGCGGAGCCAGTCCGTGGCCGTGGGCATGCGATCAGTGCTGGCCTTCCTGTTGCTCGACCGATCGTTCCCCAGGAGCGTGTTCTTCGCCCTGCGCTCGGCCGAGCAGCAACTGGGCGAGCTCGATCCCGACGAGCCGATGTCGGCGCCGCGACGGGAGCTCGGCCGCATCCGCTCCGAGCTCGAGTTCCGGGAGATCGGCGAGCTCGTGACCGGTGACGTCGCCGGCTTCCTCTCCGACTTCCAGGAGCGGATCCTCCACGTCGCCGAGCTGCTCGCCGTGGCCTACTTCCGGGGCTCCGACTCCGGTGAGCTCCATCTCCAGGAGGTGCGGGGCGGCCCGCTCGACGACCGGCTGGTCCATCCAGGTGGACTGGTCCTCGGCGGTGATGCCCGATGAGCGGCGTCCAACGGTTCGACATCCGGTACGTCACCCGATTCCGGTACAGCTCACCCGTGAGGGAGTCGCACAACGAGGTGCGCGCCTGCCCAGCCGACAACGAGCGGCAATCGGTCCTGCAGTTCCGCTTCACCGTCGGCCCCGAGGCCGACGTGCAGTCCTTCCGTGACTACTGGGGCACCCGGGTCGAGGCGTTCGGTGTGCGTGGGCTCCACGAGGAGCTGATCGCCGTCGCCGAGTCGTCGGTCGAGACCCGCCCCGGCTCGGGACTGCCCGACGGGCTGCGCCCCCTCGGCGAGGTCCGCACGTCGCTGCGGTTGGCCCACTTCGACGAGGTCGTCCCCACCCCGGCCACGCAGCCCGACGGGCCGATGCTCCGAGCCGTCGCCGAGCTCGGCCTCGGGGAGGGTGCCACCGCGCACGATGCCGTCCTCGCCGTGCAGGACGCCGTGAGGAAGCGGCTGCGCTACGAGCGGGGTGCCACGACGGTGACGACCACGGCGGCCGAGGCCTGGGAGATCGGCGCCGGCGTTTGTCAGGACTACGCCCACGCCTCGGTGGCCCTGCTGCGGGCCCTGGGCGTGCCGGCCCGCTACGTCTCGGGGTTCCTGTTCACGTCGTCGGACGAGGCCGGGGTCGTCCCGGCCGATACCGACTCGGTCGAGGTCCAGACGCACGCGTGGGTCGAGGCGGCCGTCGCGCCGAATCGTTGGGTCGCGATCGATCCCACGAACGGACTGCCCGTCGAGCAGTTCCACGTGAAGATCGGGCACGGGCGGCACTACGACGACGTCTGCCCGTTCAACGGGAGCTTCGTCGGGGTCGGCGAGGCCGAGCTCGACGCCTCGGTCGAGATGCGCCGCCAGGGAGATCGCGACCGGGCGCCGGTGTTCGTCCGGCCCGCCGACCAGGGTGTCCTGCCCACCCGATCACCCGGTGGCAGCCAGCGCCTCCAGCAGCAGCAACAACAGCAACAGTGATCAGCCGGTGTTGCGCAGTCCGGCCGCCACGCCGTTGACGGTCAGGAGCAGGGCGCGACGGCAGCGCTCGTCGTCGGCCGCCTCGGGCACTCGGGTTCGGGCCAACAGCTCGACCTGCAGGACGTTGAGCGGATCCAGGTAGCGATCACGGACCGCGAGTGTCCGCTTGAGCACCGGCAGCTGGGTGAGGAGGTCGCGACCCGTGAGGTGACCGAGCTCGACGGCGGTGCGCTCGTGCTCGACCTGGATCGCCTCGAAGGTGGCGCGGTGCTCGGGGTCGACCAGCCGATCGACGTAGCGGGCGGCGATGGTGAGGTCGGTCTTCGCGAGGGTCATCTCGACGTTCGACACGAAGGTCCGGAAGAACGGCCACTGCGAGGCCATGGCCACGAGGGAGTCGCCGAACCCGGCCGCGCGGGCGGCGGCCAGCCCGGACCCGAGCCCGAACCAGCCGGGGATGATCTGGCGGGACTGGTTCCAGCCGAAGACCCACGGGATGGCCCGGAGCCCCTCGAGTCCGGTGTCGGACCCGCCCCGACGGGCGGGACGGCTGCCGATCTTCAGCTCGGCCAGCTCCTCGACCGGCGTCGAGCTGCGGAAGTAGGCGACGAAGCCGTCGGACTCGACCAACTCTCGGTAGGCGGCGAACGCCGCCTCCGACACGAGCTCCATGACCTCGTCCCATCGCCCGAGCGTGGCGTCGTCGACGAGTGGCACGCGGTGGGCGAGCGACGCCTCGACGAGCGCCGAGAGGGCCAGGTCCAGGTTCCGGTGGGCCAGCTCCGGCAGGCCGAACTTGTCGGAGATCACCTCACCCTGCTCGGTGACCTTCACCTCGCCGTCGAGGAGGCCGGCCGGCTGGCCGAGGATGCTCTCGTTGGTCGGGCCACCGCCACGCCCGATCGTGCCGCCCCGACCGTGGAAGACGCGGAGCCGGACGCCGTGGCGGGCGGCGACGTCGCGCAGCTCGCGCAGGGCCTTGTGGATCTCCCACTGCGAGGTGGTGATGCCACCGTCCTTGTTCGAGTCGCTGTAGCCGACCATGACCTCCTGGTGATCGCCGCGGATTCGCACGAGCTCGCGGTAGGCAGGGGTCGACAGCAGCCGATCCATGGTCGATCCGATGCCGCGCAGGTCCTCGATCGTCTCGAAGAGCGGCACGACGCTGAAGCGGGCGACGCCGGCGCCGAGGTCGACGAGTCCTGCCTCGCGAGCGAGGACGGCCACGGCGAGCAGGTCGTCGACGTCGGTGGTCATCGACACGATGTAGGACTCGACGAGGCCCGAGCCGTTGGCGTCGATGAGCGCTCGCAACTCGTGGAAGACGGCGAGCGCATCGGACGGGTCGATCTCGGCGGCGGCGGGCGCCAGCGGGCGTCGACCGTTGAGCTCCTCACCGAGGCGCTTCGCCCGCTCGTCGCGATCCATGCCCTCGTAGTCGACGTCGTGGAGCGCGAAGAGCCGAGCGAGGGCCTCGTGGTGGCGTCGAGCGTGCTCGCGGATGTCGAGCGTGGCGAGGTGGAACCCCGACGCGTCGAGCATCCGCCGGACGCGCGCGAGGCGGCCGTGCGCGACGAGCTCTCCGTCCTGCTCCAGCAGGCTGCGGTGGAGGACGGCGAGGTCGTCGGCGAGATCATCGGGCCGTGCGTAGGCCCGCGGTCCCGGGGGTTCCTGGGCCGTCTCGTCGAGGCGCTCCCGGATGATCGCGAGGGCGAGCCGATAGGGCTCCCCCTCGTTGATGCGGGCGACCGCGCCGAGCACGTCGGCGTAGGTCTCGGCCCGCTCGTCGAGCCATTCGTCGAGCTCGGCGCTCGCGGGTCGGATCTCGATCGACATCGACAGCTCGCGTAGCAGCGGGTTGATCTCGTCGCGCAGCAGGCCGAGGGCCAGCGAGCGCTGCAGACCGACCACGTTGCGGGTGACCTCGGGGGTCACGAACGGGTTGCCGTCACGGTCGCCGCCGACCCAGGTGCCGAATCGGATCGGCACGGTGTCGATCGGCAGGGGGACGCCGAGATCGTGCATCACGCCATGGACGTCGTCGAGGAGCTCGGGAAGGCCGTGGCTCAGCGTCTGCTCGACGTACCAGAGGATCGACCTCGCCTCGTCGAGGGGCTGAGGCTTGTCGCGGCGGATCTCGTCGGTCTGCCAGAGCTGATCGATCAGGACCTGGATCCGTCGGTCGATGCGCTCCTCCTCGTGGGCGGGGACCGAGGCGTCGTTGCGGCGGCCGAGCAGGACGGCGATCTCGGAGAGCTTGTCGAGGATCGAGCGCCGCGAGGCCTCCGTCGGGTGCGCGGTGACGACCGGTCGGAGCTCGGCGCGCTGCATCAGGGCGGCGAGTTCTTCGGGGGCCACGCCCCGGTCGAGGACTCGCTCGGCGGTGGCCCGGAACCGGCCACCGGCGGCCGAGCGAGGACCGGTGTTCAGCTCCTCGATGCGGTGCACCTGCTCGGCGACGTTGGCGAGGTGGAAGAAGGTCGTGAAGGCCCGGGCCAGCCGGATCGCGTCGACGAGGTCGGACTCGGCGAGCAGCTTCGAGAGCTCCGTGCCGGCCGACTCGTCGCCGTCGCGGCGCATCGCTCGGGCGAGCATGCGGACGCGCTCGACCAGCTGGAGCAGCTCGGGACCCTCCTGACGCTCGAGCGTGTCGCCGAGCTGTCGGCCGAGCCGGCGGATGTCGTCGCGCAGCGCTCGGTCACGTCGATCGATGTCGTCGAGCAGGGGCACGGCGCAGACGGTATCCGCGTCGGACGGGCCGTGGGCCCTTCGTCACGCGCTGTTCTCACGGTGATCGCAACCAGTCCAGGAGGACCGAACGGAAGGCGGCGTCGAACTCGTCGTAGTGCGAACGCAGCGACTCGCCCGCCCCGGCGTCGTCGACGAGATCGCGAGGGAGCGCCGGATCGGCGAGCAGGTGGCGGAGGACGGCGGCGGAGAGCTCGAAGCCGGGCCGGAGCGCGTCCTCGTCGCCGGCGACCAGCCGGTCGTGCAGCGGCACGAGCTGCGCCCGGAGGTCGTGTGCCGTGCTCGACCAGCGCGGCACGTCCCACAGGCGTCGGGCGAGGGCGGCGGGATCGTCGGGTCGGACGCCGCGGAAGGCGTCGCACTGCTCCCGTGCCTCGACCGGGTCGGGTCCGTCGAGGTTGTCCGGACGACCCCAGACGCCCTCGCGCAGCTCGGCGAGGCGGTGCCGTCCGAGGGCACCGCGGAGCGCGTCGCGGGCGGAGCGATCCCGGCGGCCGTCGCGCACGACGAGGAGGCGCCAGCTGCCGTCGTGGCGTCGGCGGCGGAGGCTGCGGCTGTCCTCCTGGCGTCGGCGTCGGTCGGCGAGCCGCGGGCTCAGCTCGTACCAGCCGTCGTCGGAGGTGACGTCGCCCGAGGCCTGGAGCCGGGACAGGGCGGTCCGCACGGCGCCCTCGGACGAGCCGAAGATCGCTCCGGCCCGTACGAGCCGGGCGACGGGGAGACGGGGCGGGTCGGTGCCGAGCAACGTCGACAGCAGCACCGAGCGGGTGGAGAGCGACCGGCCGATGTCGTTCACCCGGGTCGATCAGCCGGCGGCCAGGGCCCGCCAGAGGCCGCGATAGTTCGGCCAGATCGTCACGCCGTCGAGGTAGCCGGCGGCCTCGAGCTCGTCGTGGAGGCTGGGCAGGTTGCGCCAGGGGATGCCGGCGTCGACGTGGTGGGCGAGGTGCCAGCCGGTGTGGAACGGCACCATGAACGTCCGAGCGAGGAGTCCCTGACGGACGTGGTGGGTCGTGCGGCGGCGATCGTCGGAGCGGGTCATCCCGCCGTGCTCGGCGATCGCTCGCAGGCGGTTGATCACTCGCCACACCGTGACGTTCGGCAGCAACCAGAGCACGAGGTAGAGCCACCAGCGACCGGAGACGGCCCAGAAGAGGGCGAACACCGCGGCCTGGCCGGCGAGGAAGCGGGCGCTGCGGGCCCGCCGCCCGGCCGAGAAGATCCCTAGCAGGGGACCCTTGAGGAGCTTCCAGGCCGACTGCCCGGAGCCGTCGCGCACGAGCTTGCGTCGCAGCGACGCCCGGGTGATGGGGTAGCGGGCGTAGAGGCCGAGGTCGGGCTCGCGGGGGCCGAACTCGTCGCGGTGGTGGGCGGCGTGGACCCGTCGGTAGGTGTCCTCGCCCGAGCCGAGCGCCGGGAGGTCGAGCACCCAACGCATCGTCAGGTCGTTGAGGGTGCGATTCCGGAACAGGAGGGCGTGGGCCGCCTCGTGGTGGAGGATGTAGATGCGGGCGAACAGCGAGCCGGCGAACAGGACGGCCACCGGCCACCACAGCAGCGAGTCGATCCAGAGCGCGACGGCGGCGTTGGCCACGATCATCAGGTAGACGGTGAGGACCGTCCAGGCGTTGCGCCAGCTGGCGATGTGGCGCAGCTCGGCCCGGAGCGCGGGAGCGGGACGTCCGTCGGGCCGCAGCCGGTCGTCGACACCGGCGAAGGCGGGGAGGTCGTCCGGCGCCATCGCCCCGGTGATCGGTGCGATCCGCTCGTCCCAGTCGTCGATCGTGGCCGCCATGGTGGTGACCTTACGGCTCCTTGCCACGCGGCGCCAGAGTGAAACAGGCGAGGAGGTCGCCCATCTCGTTCTGCGGTGGCTCAGGGCGCATTGCTGAACGCTATGCTGAGTGCATGGCACAGCTCGTCACCCGAGTCGACGAAGCGCTCGCCGACGAGGTCGATCGCCTCGTGCGGGAGGGTGTGGTCGAGAGCCGGTCAGACGCCGTGCGGCGGGGCCTCGAAGCGCTCATCGACCAGCATCGACGAGCGGCCATCGGGGCGTCGATCGTGGAGGGGTATCGGCGAGTACCTGACGACGGCGATGTCGGCTGGTCCGACGCCGCGACTCGCCGGATGATCACCGACGAGCCGTGGTGAGCGTCCCGCGCCAGGGCGAGGTGTGGTGGGCCGAGTCCGAGGGTCAGCGGCGTCCGGTGCTCGTCGTCACGAGGGACGAGGCGATCCCGGTCCTGCACCGCGTGATCGTCGCTCCCGTCACGAGGACGGTCCGGGGCATCCCGACCGAGGTGCCGCTCGGCGATGAGGAGGGCCTCCCGGACGAGTGTGTGGCCTCGTTCGACAACCTCCAGCCCATCCGCCGCTCGTTCCTGACCGGCCGCGTCGGTCGACTCGACCTGCCTCGCCGCGCCGAGATCTGCAGCGCCCTGCGAGCGATGTCGGACTGCTGAGGTGCGCTCGCGCTGGATGGAGGTGCATCGAGGCCGCCGGGTGATCGGGTCATGACGTTCGGCGGCGAGGCGGCCGCACGCGCTGATGCTCGTTGCCTTCGCGTCGCTCCGGTCGGCCCAGCGACCTGCGCACGAGGCCCGACGCCCGCGACCAGAGCGTCGCTCCTTCGCTCAGCCGGATGCGGCGAACGCTGCGTTGGCCGAAGCGATCGCTGACGAGGCGGTGTCGAAGCTGAGCGCCGAGAAGTACTCCATGATGTAGACGTTGCCCGCCTCGACCGCCGGGATCGCCTCCCAGATCGGGCTGTCGACGAGGTCGCTCAGGAACTGGGCGGCGCTCTCCCGCTGATCCGGTGAGTAGCCCGACGAGATGACGAACAGGTGGTCGGCGTCGATCGAGGGGAGCAGCTCCTCGGAGATGCTCGCCCCGTGCTCGGTGCCGACCACGTCGATCAGGCTGTCGGGCGGTTGGAAGCCGCAGAACTCGTACAACCAACGGGAGTCGGCGACCGGTGCCAGGCTGCCGTCCTCGGCCTCGTAGCCGATGCCGTTGAGGAACAGCTCTCCGCCCTGAGCGAGGAGATACGCCACGGTCTCGTCGCCGATCGCCTCTCGCATCGGCGCGCAGGCATCGACGATCTCCCGCGTCTTGGTCGCGATGCGGTCGGTGATCTCGTCGGCATCGAAGCCGAGCGCGACACCCAACTCCAACGCCAACGTCTGGAAGTAGGCGACGGGATCGCCCATCGGCACCAACGTCGGCGCGACCTGCGACATCAGCTCGTAGTGGCCCTCGGGGTCGTCGGAGCCCCAGAACACGTCGCCGTACGCCATGATCAGGTCGGGCTCGAGCGCGGCGACCGCCTCGAAGTTCGTCTGGTAGGTGGCCTCGTTCAGGAACTCGGCGCTGGCCGTGTCCTCCTCCCAGTCGGGAAGGCGGACCGAATCGTTGTAGTACTCGGCGCCGATCCAGTTGAGGTCCAGCTCGATGACCGTCGGCAGCATCGAGGCGTCGGAGAAGATGCGCTGCGGGTCGGCTGGGATCTCGACCTCGCCGAAGGCATGGGTCACCACGAGGGTGTCGCCGCGATCCTCGACGAGCTCGAACATGGTCGGCGCCGGGCCGAGCTCACCGAAGCCGGCGACCGCGAACGAGTCGTTGACCGAGACGCCCTGATCGACCTGTGCCGTCGATACCGCTGGCGTGCTCGCTGACGTCCCTGCCGGGCCTGTCGTGGTCGTCTCGGGTTCGGTTGCTCCCGTCGGTTCGGTGTCGTCGGCGTCGCCGCACGCCGCAGCGGTCAGTATCAGAGATGCAGCGAGGACCACGGCTCTGCGTGTGGCGGGGGTCAGCATCGACTCTTCCTCCCTGAGGGCATCGATCAGCCGTTCAGGAAGAGTCTCCGCAGTCGAGGGAAGCAGCGGAGGCCAACTCGGATGCTGAGGCGGCCGATTCGCTGGCTTCGTCGGGCTGATGCGGCGCTCGGTGTAGGCGGTCGGAGTGAACCCGCTGTACGCCTTGAAGGCCCGGGTGAAGGAGACTCGGGACCGATATCCGCAGCGGCGTGCAGCGGACTCGACGGGCTCACCCTCGTCGAGCATCTCCATGGCAGCTTCCATCCGGAGCCGCGTCCGCCAAGCTGTGAACGCCAGGCCGGTCTCTTCGAGGAAGCGGCGCCGCAGCGTGCGTTCGCTCACTGCAACCTGCGCGGACCAGTCGCGTAGCTCGCGCCGATCGCCAGGGTCGGCGAGAAGCCTCCGGGCGACGAGCTTGGCGGCTGGATCCCTCGGTATCGGCATGGCACGAGTTCGCTGCTCCATGGCCATCACGAGTTGCTCGGTCACGATGCTGAAGAGCCCAGCGCTCTCCGCCCGCCCGGCGTCGTCGGCGGCGAACGTGAGCAGCGGTCCCACGACGGCATCGAGGTGCAGATGGACCACCGCGTCCCAACGCTCCGGACACGTCGGTGTCGCGAACTTGGCGGTTCCTACTGCTCCGTTCGCAACGAGCGAGTAGTGCTGGCCGGCCGGCACCCAGATCACCGACGGGCCACGAGCGGAGGTCGATCGGTCTCCGTGCTCGACGCGGAACGAACTGGAGACCGGCCACAGGAGGTGGTGGTGTTCGGGATCGCAGACCTCGATGGTCCTGGGGAAGTGGCGCACCGAGCCGACTCCACACACCGAGACCTCCGCGATGACCGGCCCGCCGGCGCGGGGTAGGCGCAGCGGGGAGGCACCGGTCCCCACGTCGGTGGCCGCGTGGTCGACGCTAGCCACGCCCGCTACCGCCACGCTGTGCATCCGCCGCTCGGTGACGCCGAGACGCCTGGGCCGGGTTCTCACCGAGCCCACCTGCGCTGGGGGCGGATCGGATCGCGAGCGTCATGGGAATGGTGAGAGGTCCTCGTCGCATCGACACATCATCGTCGAACCCCAGAACGTGTTAGCAACCCCTAACGCATCGTGTCGACGGCCGCCGGCCGACCACGGCCGACGCGGAGGGGCCACAACGCCCCGACGGACCGTCCGGACCCGGCGCGACCGAGCAGGACGTCGACGAGCGCGCCGACGCCGGCGGCGAACCCTCGCCGCGCGGCTACGACTCGATCGTCGGGGCCTCCTCGACGGCGATGGGTGCCCGGAGCTGGTCGAGGAGTCGGTCGAGCTCCGCGACGTCGACACCGTCGAGCCGGGAGAAGAGCTGGGCGTCGAGGTCGTCGAGGTGGGCCGCGACCGCATCGGAGAGCGTGCGGCGACCGGTCTCGGTGAGGGTGACGAGCTGGACGCGACGATCGGTCGGGTCGCCGGCCCGTTCGGCGAGGCCGGCACCGACGAGACCGTCGACCAGGCGCGTCGCTCCGCCGTTGGAGATCGACATCTGGTCGGCGAGCTGGCACATGCGCAGCCGTTCCGACGGTGACCGGCGGATCCGGAGGAGCGCTTCGAACCAGGAGGCCGTCAGGGAGAACCGGGCGTAGGTCGCAGCGAGTGCCTGGTCGAGCCGGCGCTGGGCCTCGATCAGGCGTCCGTAGGTCGTGATGCGGTCGTCGAAGACCTGATCGGCTCCCATGCGCTCATGCTAGCTGCTCAGTCAAAGGTTGACGACGCAAGGTAAATGTCTGTAGCGTCAACTATTGAGTTCTCAAGCAGATGGAGCCTCGCCCGTCGGGGCCCGAGAGAGGAGTCGACCCATGGCCACACTGCTCGTCGTCGAGACCAGCCCGCGGGCCGATGCGTCCGTCTCGCGCCAGATGACCCGACGTTTCGTCGGTACGTGGATGGCGGAGCACCCGGGGGCGACGGTGGTCGAGCGCGATCTCGCCGAGACCGACCTGACCTTCGTGACCGCCGCCTGGCTCGAGGCCTACTTCACTCCGCCCGAGTCGCAGACGCCCGAGATGGCAGCCCAGCTCGCGCTCTCCGACCAGCTCGTCGACGAGGTCCTGGCCGCCGACCACATCGTGATCGCCACGCCCGTCTACAACTACAACGTGCCCGCGTCGCTCAAGGCCTGGATCGATCTGGTCGTCAGGAAGGGCAGGACGCTCGGTTTCGACGGCGCCGGACTGGTCGAGCACACGTCGGCGACCGTGCTGCTCGCGTCCGGCGGCGTCTACACCGGCGACTCCCCGATCCGCGATCGCGACCTCGCGCCGCAGTACCTCCGCCTCGTCCTCGGTGTGTTGGGGATCGACGAGGTCTCGGTCGTCGCTGGCGGTAACGCGAAGGCCGTCGATCTCGGTGAGGTCACGATGGCGGACTTCGTCGCCGGGCTGGAACGAGACATCGACGCAGCGGCGATGGCATGACCTCGGATCGGCTGCCCACCTACGCCATCTCGCACGGCGGCGGACCGTGGCCATGGGCCCGCGAGTCGCTCCCGGTCGACTGGGACCCGCTCGAGCGCGCCCTTGCGGCCATCCCGGCCGAGATCGGCCGCAGCCCGAAGGCCATCCTGATGGTCACGGCGCACTGGGAGGCCACGGCGTTCACGGTGCAGATGCACCCGAGCCCGCCGATGCTCTACGACTATGGCGGTTTCCCCGCGCACACCTACCGGATCAGCTATCCGGCTCCCGGCTCGCCCGAGGTCGCCGAACGCGCCGCCCACCTGCTCGAGGCCGCCGGCTTGCCGGCTGCCCGGGACACCGAACGCGGCTTCGACCACGGCACCTTCGTCCCGGCCTACGTCATGTACCCGGCCGCCGAGGTGCCGATCGTCCAACTCTCCATCCATGCCGGCTTCGATCCCGCCCTGCACCTCAGGGCGGGCCGGGCGCTCGCGTCGTTGCGCGACGAGGACGTCCTCATCGTCGGGAGCGGCCTCCCGTCGTACCACGACCTTCGGTCGTTGGGTCGGGGCTCGGCCGCGCCGTCACGCGAGTTCGACAGCTGGCTCACGTCCACGATGATCGACCACGTCGGCGGAGAACGCTCCGGCCACCTGCTCGACTGGGCCGACGCTCCCAGCGCCCGGCGTGCGCATCCTCGTGAGGACCACTTCATCCCGCTGCTCGTGGCGACGGGTGCTGCCGAGGACGAGCCTGCTGCGCTGCAGTACCACGAGACCACCCTCTTCGGCGACACGACGTCGTCCGGGTACCGCCTCGGTACGGCCGCCCACTCGGGCGTCGGGGCGGCGACCACGCGAGACTGAGGATCGATGGGTGACGGGCCGCAGACGACCACCAGGGGCGAGCTCGTCGCGACGGGCAGGACGTCCGAGGTCTACGCGTTCGGTGCCGGCTCGGTGGTGAAGGTGTTGCGTCCGGACGTGCCGCCGCACTGGGCGACCCTGGAGGCAGAGTTCACCGACGCCGTTCGACGGCTCGGTATGCCTGCACCGGAGGTTCGCGGCGTGGTGGAGGTCGACGGTCGCGCTGCCGTGGTGTTCGAGCGCATCGACGGTGACTCGATGTGGCACCGGATGCTCGGCCGCCCCGCGGACGTCCCGATGCTGTCGACCGAGCTCGCGGCGATCCATCGCAGGATCCTCTCCGCCGGTCTGCCCGTCGGTGTGGCCGGGCTGGTCGAGCGCATGTGTCGCAAGATCTCCGAGGTCGTCCAGCTCCCCGAGGGCGAGCGCCACGAGGCGATGGATCTCGCTCGCCACCTGCCTCGTGGCGCGGCGCTGCTGCACGGTGACCTGCACCCGGGCAACGTGTTGATGAGCCGACGGGGTCCGGTCGTGATCGACTGGTTCGACGCGACCGTCGGCCATCCGCTCGCCGACGTGGCCCGCACCTCGTTGCTGCTCCGACCGGACAGCACGGCCGGTCCACCCCATCTCCCCGGTGCCTCGGTCGGCCTCCTGGTCCAGCTGCACGAGTCCTACCTCGCCGCCATGGCCGACGTGCTCGCTGTGCCTGCGGACATCCTCCACCGATGGGAGTCCGTCGTCGCCGTGAGCCGGCTCGCCGAGGGTGCCCACGCCGATGAGTCCTCCCTCGTCGATCTGTGGGAGCGACGTCGAGTCGAGGGGGCGAGCCCGCTCGTGCTGGCGCGATCAGATGCGGCGTCGGGCTGCGAGCACGGTGGTGAGTGACGCCGCGATCCCCGGTGCCGAGGCGGACGTCAATCCGAGCGCGTTGGTGTGGCGGCGCTCGATCGTCGCACCGGCTTCGGCGGCGACGAGGGCGCCGGCGGCGTAGTCGTACACCTTGAGGTCCAGCTCGAAGTAGGCATCGAGTCGGCCGCAGCCGACCCAGCAGAGGTTGAGCGCCGCCGAGCCCATGCACCGGATGTCGCGGCACGACGGGAGGAGTCGCGTGATGACGTCGGCCTGAGAGGCCCGGACGTCAGCGGCGTAGGAGAAGCCGGTTCCGACGAGCGCCTGGTCGAGGCGATCGGCACCGCTGACCGCGATCCCCCGCCCGTCGAGTCGGGCTCCCTCGCCGAGGGTGGAGGAGAACACCTCACCGCGATGTACGTCGGCCACCGCACCGGCGACGACCTCGCCGTCGAGGGTGGCCGCGATGCTGACCGAGACGACGGGGAGGTCGTAGAGGAAGTTGACGGTGCCGTCGATCGGGTCGACGATCCAGCCGACGTTGCTGGTCCCGGCGAAGTCGTCGAGCTCCTCGCCGACGACGGTCGAGCCGGGCGAACGGGCGAGGAGCTCGCGACGGATCAGTGCTTCTGACTCGACGTCGGTGGCCGTGACGACGTCGGTCGGTGAGGTCTTCGTGGCGGTCACCGATGCGCGACCAGCCGCCGCTCGCACGTGTCGTGCAGCCAGCTGGGCGACCTCCGACGCCACGAGCTCGAGCTGACGCGCCGCCGTCGGGCTCTGCGCGTTCGCGCTCACGCCAACAGCACGGTCGTACCGGTCGCCTCGATCGCCTCGACGACGGCAGGCTCGGCCTCGGTGTTCGTGACGAGGACGTCGATGTCGTTCCACTCGGCGAAGCGGACGAAGTGGTCCTGGTCGATCTTCGAGTGGTCCACCAGTGCCACGACGCGGCGCGCGACCCGGATCATCGCTTGCTTCAGGGCCGCTTCCTCCCGATACGGCGTGGACAACCCGACGGCCGGTGACATGCCGTCGCAGGAGATGAAGAGCGTGTCGACGGAGAGCGGCTCCACGGCGGCGACGGCGGTCGCGTCGACCATCGCGAGCGTGTTCTTCCTGACCTTGCCGCCGAGGACGATCACGTCGACGTCGGTGTGCGTGGCGAGCACCTGGGCGATCATGAGTGAGTTGGTCACGACCCGGAGACCGCAATCGTCGGGGATGGCCTCGGCGAACCGACCGGTCGTGCTGCCCGAGTCGATGATGATCGAACCGGCGTCGGGCAGCTCCTCGATCGCCCGGCGGGCCAGCCGCCGCTTCTCGGCAGCGTGCAACTCGGCCCGCACCGAGACGAGCGGCTCGAACGCCGTCGTCTCCCAGGGGACCGCACCACCGTGCACCCGGCGCACGACGCGTCGGTTCTGGAGGTCGGAGAGGTCGCGGCGGATCGTCTCGGTCGTCACGCCGAACCGTTCGGCGAGCTCGGCCACCTCGACCCGGCCGTCCTGCAGCGTCAGCGACACGATCGCCCGCTGGCGTTCACCCTGGAAGAGCGCGGGAGGTGTCGCCTCAATCGCCCGATCGGTCATCCTGGCGCACGACCTCCTCGAACGCGGCGTCGATGGCGGAGCGTACCCCCCGTTCCCGGATGAGGTTGAGTGCCCGGGAGAACGCCGTGGCGAAGGCGTCGTCGTTCGCCAGGTCGCGTTCGAAGACGGCATCGAAGGTGAGGAAGGCCCTCGGGTCGCGCTGTGATCCGCGGGCGTGCTCGACGGCGACGTCGAGCAGGGGGTCGTCGGCGAGGTCGATGGCGCGGCCGGACCGGGTCGCTCCGTTCAGGTACTCGCACCATCCCGCCAGGGCGAGTGAGCTCAGCGCGACCGGGCCGCCGACAGCGAGTTGCGCACGGATGGTGGGGAGGAGGAACTTGGGGAACTTGGCCGTGCCGTCGAGGCACAGCCTCGCGATCTGGTCCTTGATCCTCGGGTTCGAGAAGCGGTGCAACACCGCAGCGGTGTAGTCGTCGAGATCGATGCCCATGACCGGTGGCATGACCGGTTTGGCCTCCCGGTCGTGGAAGCCCACGAGGTAGCGACGCAGGTGGTCGTCGGCGACGGCGGCGTCGACGGTCTCGATGTCGAGGAGGGCAGCGAGGTAGGCGAGGCAGGAGTGGCCGGCGTTGAGCAGTCGGAGCTTCATGAGCTCGTACGGCTCGACGTCGCTCGTGACGAGGACGCCGACGTCTTCGAGTGGAGGTCGACGGCCCGCGAAGCGGTCCTCGATCACCCAGTGGGAGAAGGGCTCGGTGATCACCGGCCAACGATCGACCAGGCCATGGGTCGCCGCCAGCCAGGATCGGTCGTCATCGGTCGTGCTCGGGGTGATCCGGTCGACCATGCTGTTCGGGAAGGCCACGGTCTCGTCGATCCACCGTGACAGGTCGGTGTCGATCCGATCCGCTTCGCCGAGGGTCGCCGTGCGGGCGGTGTCGCCGTTGCCCACGACGTTGTCGCAGCTGACGACCGTGAGTGCGCCATGCCCTGCCCGACGCCGTTCGGCCAGGCCGTGGGCCAGCACGCCGAAGGCGGAGCGGTCGCCGGCAGCGGGCGGCCGGTGCAGATACGCGCCCGTGGCATCGTCGACGGGGTAGCCCCCTTCGGTCACGGTGAGTGAGACGAGTTGGGTGCGGGGGTCGGCGATCCTGCCGGCCAGCGTGTCCGGCTCGGCTGCTGCGTGGACGTAGTCGACGATGCTGCCGATGACCTCGACCGTCGTGGTGTCGGCGTCGCGGGTGATCAGGCTGTAGAGGCGGTCCTGGGCGTGCAGCGCCTCTGCCATCGCCCCGTCGCTGGCCAGCACCCCGGCACCGACGATCGACCAGTCGTGCCGGCCCGCCTGGCAGAGGTTGTGGACGTAGGCGGCCAGATGGGCTCGATGGAAGCCGCCGACACCGATGTGGACGATGCTCGGGACGAGCTGCTCGCGGTCGTAGGTCGGCACGGCGATCGTCTCGTCGAGGCCGACGAGCGTCGATGCCGTCAGCGGCACGCTGGTCTGCTCACCCGACACGGGTCGGACCCTATACCAACACGAACACAGATGTCACCGGCGCAATACACAGGTATCTGTTGGCGCAGATCGCATCAATGGGGTTGATATCCAACACAGAGCCAACTAAACCGGAGCCGTGCCGTCGGGTGGCGTTGGTCACCCGACGAGATCCGGAGGGAGATCACATGACTGGACGACACGGTCGGGGACGCCGTCCCTGGTTCCTGCTGCTCCTGTTGCTCGCGGCGGTCTCGTTGGTCGCGGCAGCGTGCGGCGACAGCGACGACTCGGATGCCGGAGGCGGCGACGGCAGCGAGTCCGACGCCTCGGAGGCGGGCGACGACGGTGGCGGATCGAGTGACGGAGGCGGCGACCGGTCCATCAACGTCGCGATCGTCGGCAACCCGCAGATGGAGGACATCGCCACGCTGACGCCGGAGCTGTTCACGGACGAGACCGGCATCGAGGTCAACTACACGATCCTCGAGGAGCAGACGCTCCGCGAGATCGTGACCCGCGACGTCGGCGCCGGTGGCGAGCAGTTCGACGTCGTCATGATCGGCATGTTCGAGGCACCGCAGTTCGGCGCCAACGGTTGGCTCTTCGACCTGAACGACTTCGCCGCCGACACACCGGCGTGGGACGTCGACGACATCATCCCGGCGGTCCGTGGCGGTCTGTCGTTCGACGGTGGCCTCTACGCCGCCCCGTTCTACGCCGAGTCGTCGTTCGTGATGTACCGCCAGGATGTTCTCGACGCAGCCGGCGTCACGATGCCGGACGCACCGACGTGGGACGAGCTGGCCGAGATCGCCCGGACCGTCGACTCCGACGACATGGCCGGCATCTGCCTGCGGGGCAAGCCGGGCTGGGGTGACCTCGGTGCGTCGTTCACGACGGTGCTCAACACCTTCGGCGGCACGTGGTGGCTGGCCAACGACGACGGCTCGATCGGCGAGGCGCAGGTCGACCAGCCCGAGTTCCGCGAGGCGCTCGAGTTCTACGTGGGCCTCATCGGGGATGCCGGTCAGGACGACGCCGCGAACTCCAGCTTCAACGAGTGCCTGAGCCTCTACCAGAACGGTGAGGTCGCCATGTGGTACGACGCCACCGTCGCAGCCGGCATCCTCGAGGCCGACGACAGCCCCGTCCAGGGCCTCAACGGCTTCGCACTGGCCCCGACGAAGGTGACCGACGCCTCGGGGTGGCTGTGGGCCTGGGCGCTGGCCATCCCGCAGAACTCGCCGGACCCCGACACGGCCTGGGAGTACGTCAGCTGGGCCACCAGCGAGGACTACATCAACGCCGCCGGTGAGGCGCTCCCGGGTGGCTGGGCGGCCGTGCCTCCCGGCACCCGGGAGTCCACCTACGCCAACGCGAACTACCTGGCCGCTGCCGAGGCGTTCGCCCAGAAGACGCTGGACGCGATGCTCGCCGCACCGATCGACAGCCCCGGCACGACACCGCGGCCCGGTCTCCCGGGCGTGCAGTACGTCGGCGTCCCGGAGTTCCAGGACGTCGGGACGCGGTGCACCGAGCAGTTCTCGGCCGCCATCGCCGGATCGACGAGCATCGACTCGGCGCTGAGCGCGTGCCAGGACATCGCCTCGGCGGTCAGCAACTAGGTGCCCTCCGGCGTTCGCCCCCGCCCGCCCCCTCGGCGGGCGGGGGCTCGTCGGAGTGTCCACGGGGGAAGGGGGAGTCGTGTCGGAAGTGATCGACGAGGACGTGGTCGACGTCGCCGAGCAACGGGTGATCGACCGAGCCGACGAGCTGAGGCGGCTGCAACGACGCGAGGCGTGGAGGCGCCGGTTGCCGTTGCTCCCGGCGCTGCTCTTCACGATCGTCGTCACCCAGGTCCCGTTCGTGCTGAGCCTCTGGTACAGCCTGACGGACTGGACGATCGTCCCGCCCAGCCCGCGGGAGTTCGTCGGGCTCGAGAACTACGGCGAGCTGCTCGACAACCGCTTCTTCCGTGACGCGGTCCGGACGAGCATCCTGATGACCGTCTCGTCGGTGCTGCTGTCGGTCCTGTTCGGCCTCGGCCTGGCCGTCCTGCTCGACCGGAAGTTCTTCGGCCAGGGGTTCGTCCGGACCCTCCTCATCACCCCGTTCCTGATCATGCCGGTGGTCGCCGGCCTGGTCTGGAACACCCAGATCTTCAGCTCGTCGTTCGGGGTGCTCAACTGGTTCCTCGACCTGCTCGGCTTCGAGCGGATCGAGTTCGTGACCCGCTACCCGCTCTGGTCGATCGTGGCGGTCCTGGTCTGGCAGTGGACCCCGTTCATGATGCTGATCCTGCTCGCCGGCCTCCAGGGTCAGGATTCCTCGGTCCTGGAAGCAGCCCGGGTCGACGGGGCGTCCAGTCGGGCGATCTTCTTCCAGATCACCTTGCCGCAGCTCCGTCGCTACCTCGAGCTGGGCGTCCTGCTCGGGTCGATCTACCTGATCCAGGTCTTCGACCACGTCGAGGTGATCAGCGGCGGCGGACCGGACTCGACCAACGTGCCCTACTTCGTCTTCCAGCGCTCGATCGGCGGTGGATGGCAGTTCGGCCAGGCGTCGGCCTACAGCATCGTCGTGGTCGTGGCCTCGATCATCATCGCCACCTTCGGCCTGCGAACGTTGTCCAACCTGCTCGAGGGAGAGACGCCGTGAGCGCCGACACCGGGCCGGTCGTCGGCCAGAACCGGCGAGTCAACTTCCTGCTCGGCCTGTTGAGCTGGGCACTGGCGCTGCTCTTCTTCTTCCCCGTGTTCTGGATGGTCCTGAACGGGTTCAAGGAGGAGATCGACGCCAACGCCGATCCCCAGCTGTTCTTCGACCCGACCATCGGCCAGTTCGACGAGGTGACGTCCGAGACGCAGGGCCTGCTCGGCTTCCGCGAAGCGTTCACGAACTCTGCCTGGGCCGTCGCGGTGTCGACCATCCTCGTGCTGATCCTGGCGGTGCCTGCGGCCTACGCCCTCTCCATCCGACCGGTGGCCAAGTGGCGCGACGTCCTGTTCTTCTTCATCTCGACGAAGTTCCTGCCGATCGTCGCAGCGATCCTGCCGCTGTGGATCATCGCCCGCGACCTCGACCTGCTGAACACCCGGCTCGTCCTCATCATCCTCTACACGGCGATGAACCTGCCCCTGGCGGTGTGGATGCTCCGCTCGTTCTTCAGCGAGGTGCCGCGTGAGCTCATCGAGGCGGCACAGATCGACGGGGCCGGGCTGCGCGGCCAGATCACGTCCGTGATCCTGCCCATCGTGGCGCCCGGTCTCGCCGCGACCGCCCTGCTGTGCGTGATCTTCGCCTGGAACGAGTTCTTCCTCGCCGTCCAGCTCAACCCCGTGGAGGGCTCCACCGTGCCGATCTGGGTGACCTCCAACGTCAGCACCAGGGGCAACTTCCTGGCCAAGCTCTCCGCTGCGTCCACGCTGGCCACGCTGCCGGTCGTGCTGGCCGGCTGGGTGGCGCAGAAGCGGATGATCCGTGGACTCGCGATGGGGGCGATCAAGTGACGACCACGGCGACGGCGTCTCGAGCGAACGAAGGAGCGGTCTGATGGCCGAGGTCAGGTACGAAGCTGCGAGCCGGATCTACCCCGGCACCGAGATCCCGGCGGTCGACCGGCTCGACCTCGACATCGCCGACGGCGAACTCCTCGTCCTGGTCGGCCCGTCGGGGTCGGGCAAGTCCACGGCGCTGCGGATGCTGGCCGGGCTCGAGTTCGTCGACAAGGGGAGCGTCTACATCGACGGCAAGGACGTGACCCTCAGCCCGCCCCAGCACCGCGACATCGCGATGGTCTTCCAGAACTACGCGCTGTACCCGAGCATGACCGTCGCCGCCAACATGGGGTTCGCGCTCAAGCAACAGGGCGTCCCCAAGGAGGAGCGGGCGGCCCGGGTGCGCGAAGCTGCTCGGATCCTCGACCTCGAGCCCTACCTCGATCGCAAGCCCAAGAACCTGTCCGGCGGGCAACGCCAGCGGGTGGCGATGGGTCGGGCCATCGTGCGCGAGCCGCGGGTGTTCCTGATGGACGAGCCGCTGTCGAATCTCGATGCGAAGCTGCGCGTGCAGACCCGCACCGAGCTGGCCGACCTCCAGGCCCGACTCGGCGTGACGACGGTCTACGTCACGCACGATCAGGTCGAGGCCATGACGATGGGCCACCGCGTCGCGGTGCTCAAGGACGGGATCCTCCAGCAGGTGGCCAGCCCGCGAGAGCTCTACAGCAGGCCGGTCAACCGCTTCGTCGCCGGCTTCATCGGCTCGCCGGCCATGAACCTCGTCGAGGTCGACCGCAGCGCCGCAGGAACGCTCGCGCTCGGTTCGGTGGAGGTTCCCACCGAGCCGGCGGTGACGGCAGACGTGCGTCAGCGCAGCGCGGGCCGGTTCACGGTCGGGGTCCGACCGGAGCACCTCCAACTCGTCGACTCGGGCATCGCCGGCGAGGTTTCGGTCGTGGAGGAGCTCGGTTCGGAGTCGTTCCTGCACGTCGACGTCGACCATCAGGGCACCACGACGCAGCTCGTCGTCAGGGATGAGGGCGAGACCCGCATCGCACGAGGTGATCGCGTGCGGGTGGGCTTCCGCGGTCCGACCCACGTCTTCGACGCAGACGGTGATCGACTGGGGGGCTGATGGTTGCCGGGAGGGTCGCGCTCGTCACGGGAGCGGCGGGCGACATCGGGCGGGCGGTCGCGATCCGTCTCGTTCGTGCGGGTGCGACGGTCGCGCTGGCCGATCAGGTCGGTGCTGCGGAGGGGCTCGCGGAGACCCTGCATCGGTGTCGAAGGGATGCGCCGGGCGCGACCTGCACGTCGGTCACGTTCGACGTGACCGACGAGGACGCCGTGGCCGTCGCGGTCGGTGAGGTCGCGGCGACCGTCGGCCCGCCGGTGCTCCTCGTCAACAACGCGGGCCTGCAGGGCCGCTTCGCCAACATCGCCGAGACCTCTCTCGATGACGTCAGCCGCGTGCTCGAGGTCAACGTGACCGGCGTCTTCGCCGTGCTCGGCGCGGTCGCCCGGGTGGTGCGCGACGCCGGCCGATCTGGTGCGATCGTCAACGTCGCCTCGATGGCCGGGGTCAGTGGTGCCCCGAACATGGCGGCCTACAGCGCCTCCAAGGCGGCGGTGATCGCCCTCACCAAGAGCGCGGCCAAGGACCTCGCTGCCTCCCACATCAGGGTCAACGCCGTCAGTCCGGGCTTCATCGGTCCCGGCGCCATGTGGGACAACCAGGTCCGCCGCCAGGCCGAGGTCGACAGCCAGTACTTCGCCGACACCGCGCCCGACGTGGCCGAGCAGATGATCGGCGCCATCCCGCTGCGGCGTTATGGCAGCCTCGAGGAGGTGGCCTCGGTCATCGAGTTCCTCCTGTCCGACGCCGCCTCCTACCTGACCGGCGTCAACATCGAGATCTCGGGTGGCGTCGCCTGACGAGCAGGTCGGCAGGGCGTCGATCGACGATGCCCCTCGGCCCCGGGCGGCTGTCGGTGACAGCGCGCTCGACCGAGCGAATCCTGCGCGGTGCGGCCGAATCGGGCGGGCTCCTGGCGCCCCCGGCCCTACCCGGCCAGGCGGGCGATGGTGTCGTGGTAGCCCTGCACGGTGTCGGCGATGATCTCGGCGACCGGACGGACCTCCTCGATGCGACCGGCGACCTGGCCGCTCAGCGCGATCGAGGCCTCCATGTCGCCGCCGAAGTACAGGTCGAGCGCCGAGCCGAACTCGGCCATGGCGTTGGTCTCGGGCTCGCGCTGGAGGCGCTCGGTCTTCTCGGTTCGCAGGGCCCGCAGGCCCGGGCCGATGAACCGGTTGAGGAACACCGTGTCGGTCTCGGCGGCGTCGACGATGGCCTGCTTCCAGTTCTGGTGCACCGGCGACTCGGCGGCCGAGACCATCCTCGTGCCCATCTGCACACCCTCGGCGCCCAGCGCGAAGGCCGCTGCCATCGTCGGGCCGTCGGTGATGCCGCCGGCGGCGATGATCGGCACGTCGACCTTCGAGCGCACCAGCGGCAGCAGCACCATCGTCGAGACGTCGTCGGGGTTCTTGAAGCCGCCGCCCTCGCCCCCCTCGACGATGAGTCCGTCGACTCCGGCGTCGACCGCCTTCAGGGCACCGGCGAGGTTCGGCACGACGTGGAAGACGGTGAGTCCCGCCTCCTTGAGCGCTGCGGTGTACTTCATCGGCGACCCCGCCGAGGTCGTGACGAACTTGACGCCCTGCTCGGCGACGAAGCCGACGATGTCGGGGTCGCGGACGAAGGCCTGCGCGATGTTCACCCCGAACGGCGCGTCGGTGAGCTCCTTCATCTTCTCGATCTCGGCCTTGACGTTGTCGAGCTCACCGGACGACGTCTCGATGATGCCCATCGCACCGGTCGCCGAGACCGCCGACGCCAGCTGCGATCGGGCGATCCAGCCCATCGGGGCCTGCACGATGGGGATGTCGACGCCGAGCATCCGGGTGACCCGGTTGTCGAAGGCGGGCGGGGTCGTCACGAGTTCACCGCCGCCAGGTCGAGGAAGTCGGCGAACTTCTCGCGGGCCAGCGCCTCGCGGCTCGGCACGTGCTCGGAGGGCACCTCGCTCGCCTCGTAGTTGGCCAGCACCTTTCGGGCGACGGTCACCTTGTGCACCTCGTCGGGTCCGTCGTAGAGGCGGGCCGCTCGGGCAGCCCGGTACATCGACTCGAGCGGCAGATCGGTGGTGTAGCCGAGCGACCCGTGCACCTGGATGGCGCGATCGATCACGTTGTAGAGCACCTTGGCGCCCCAGAACTTGATGATCGCGATCTCGACCCGGCTCTCCTGGGCACCGACCTGGTCCATCTTCCACGCCGCCTGGAGGGTGAGCAGGCGGGCCGCCTGCATCTCGGCGTAGGACTCGGCGATCCAGTCCTGCACCATCTGCTTGTCGGCCAGGATCGACCCGTGGGCGTAGCGGGTGAGCGACCGCTCGCAGAGCATGTCGAAGGCCCGCTGCGATTGACCGAGCCAGCGCATGGCGTGGTGGATGCGGCCCGGGCCCAGTCGCTTCTGGGCGAGCACGAAGCCCTGCCCGATGCCGTCCTCGCCACCCACGATCGCGTCGAAGGGCACGCGCACGTCGTCGTAGACGATCTCGGAGTGCCCGCCCGGCTCACCCGTGACGTGGTCGGGGTGCGACATGACCGGCACGTCGCGCAGGATGTTCAGCCCCGGGGTGTCGGTCGGCACGATGAACATCGAGCTGCCCTGGTAGGGGTGCACGTCGGGGTTGGTCACCGCCATCGTGATGAGGAAGTCGGCCGTCGACCCGTTCGACGTGAACCACTTGTGGCCCCGGATGACCCACTCGTCGCCGTCGCGGACGGCCTGGGTCTTCAGGAGCTTGGGGTCGGAGCCCGCGGTGTGGGGCTCGGTCATCGAGAAGGCGCTGCGGAGCTCGCCGGCGAGCAGGGGTTCCATCCACCGGCGCTTCTGCTCGTCGGTGCCGCCGAGTGAGAGGAGCTCGGCGTTGCCCGAGTCGGGGGCGTTGTTGCCGAAGATCGACGGCCCGAACGGCGTCCGTCCCAGGATCTCGTGCATGAGGCCGAGCTTGACCTGGCCGAAGCCGCCGCCGCCGAGCTCGGGGGGCAGGTGGGCCGCCCACAGACCCCGCTCCTTCACCTGGTCGCTGATCGGCGCGGTGATCCGCCTCATGGCCGCTCGGTCGTGGCGGACCTCCTTCGGCAGCCCCTCCAGCGGGATGATCTCCTCGTCGACGACCCGCCGCATCCACTGCAGCTGCTCCTCGAACTCGGGCTCGGTCTGGAAGTCCCACGCCACGGCGCATCCCCCTCGATGGTCGGCGCCGCCAACCTACCGACCGGGCCGGGGACCCTCCCAGCCCGCAGGACTGCCTGGCTACGATGCGCGGACGCCACGAGGAGGGAGACCGCCCATGAGGGCCGCGCTGTTGAGGAACGGGCCCGGCGAGCTCGAGATCGCCGAGGTCGAGATCTCCGTGCCGGTCGGCAAGGAGATCCTGCTCCGGACGGTCCACGCCGGGCTGTGCCACTCCGACCTCCACGTGATGACCGGCGACCTGCCCTACCCGATGCCGGTCCTGATGGGGCACGAGTCGGCCGGGGTGGTCGAGGCCGTCGGTCCCGATGTCACGTCGATCGTGCCGGGCGACCACGTGATCACCTACCTGGCGCTCTACTGCGGCCGCTGCCGCTTCTGCCTCGATGGTCGTCCGACGATCTGCGAGAACGTCCGCACGCTCGACCGCGGTCGTGGTGACGAGCCCCGCCTGTCCCTCGACGGCGACGCCGTGACCCCCTTCGCTCGCCTCGGCTCGTTCGCCGAGCAGATGCTCGTCCACGAGCACGCCGTCGTGAAGGTGCGCGACGACATGCCGCTCGACAAGGCCGCGCTGATCGGTTGCGGCGTGTCGACCGGGCTCGGCGCGGCGTTCAACCGACCGGGGGTCCGTCCGGGCGACACCGTCGCCGTGATCGGGGCCGGCGGCGTGGGGCTCTCGGTCGTCCAGGGGGCTCGCATCGCCGGCGCCAACCGGATCGTCGTCGTCGACGTGGTCCAGTCGAAGCTCGACCTGGCGACCCAACTCGGTGCCACCGACGCCGTGAACGCGGGCGACGGCGATCCGGTCGCGGCGGTCCAGGAGCTGACCGCCGGCGGCGTCGACCTCGCGTTCGAGGCCATCGGCATTCCGGCCACCGCCGAACAGGCGTTCCGGATGCTCGGCCGAGGTGGCACGGCGGTGATGGTCGGTGTCGTGCCGGCGGGGGCGACCGTGGCGGTCAGCGGCCTCGACGTGACGCTGCAGGAGAAGACCCTCATGGGGAGCTACATGGGGTCGGTGAACTTCCCGACCGACCTCCCTCGCTTCGTCGACATGTACCTCGACGGGAGGCTCAAGCTCGACGAGATGGTGAGCCACCACCTGTCGCTGGACGAGGTCAACGAGGGCTTCGAGCTGATGAAGGAGGGCAAGGTCGCCCGCAGCGTCATCGACTTCTGACCGCGGCTGCGGGCCCGATCGAGCTCCCCCGGCGCCCTGCCGAGGGGTCAGTTGCCGGCGACCCGTCGGCCGTCACTCGGCCAGTAGGGCTCGCGCAGCACCTTGCGCTGGATCTTGCCCACCGGGCTCTTGGGGAGCGGTTCGGTGCGGAGCTCGACCCGCGACGGCTTCTTGTAGGAGCCGAGCTGCTCGGCGCAGCGATCGATCAGCTCCGCCTCGGTGACCTCGGCTCCGTCGTCGACGACGCAGAGCGCCACGGGCGTCTCGCCCCACCGCTCGTCGGGGACGGCGAAGACCGCGGCCTCGACCACGGAGGGGTGGGACAACAGGGCGTTCTCGAGCTCGGCGGGCCAGATGTTGAAGCCACCGGAGATGATCATGTCGTCCTTGCGATCGAGGACGTAGAGGTAGGCGTTGTCGTCGAGGCGGCCGATGTCGCCGGTGAGCACGAACCCGTCGGCCGTCATCCGCTCTCCGGTGGCGTCCTCGTCCTCCCAGAAACCGAGCATCTGGCCGTCGCAGCGGATGGCGATCTCGCCCTCCTCGCCGATGGGCAGCTCGCGGGCCGGATCCTCGGGATCGCGGATCTGCAGGTAGGCGAAGGGCAGCGCTCGGCCTGCGGACCGCAGCGGCGAGGAACCGTCGACCTCGCTGAACCACTCCTGGGGCCCCATCATGCAGACGGGGAGGGCCTCGGTCTGGCCGTAGCCCTGGTAGAGCACCTCACCGAAGACGTCCCTGCCGATCAGCGCGGTGTCGTCGGCGATGGGTGCGCCACCGATCTGGATGACCTTCAGCGCCGACCAGTCCCTGTCGGCGGCGGTGGGGTGGCGGGCCGTGGCGTTGAGCATGGCGGGAACCATGAACATGTACGCGATGCGCTCGCGCTCCATCACGTCGAGCGTCTCCTCGACGTCGAAGCGTTCGAGCAGCACGTTCACACCGCCGGACAGCCAGGTCGGCGTGTAGAGGTAGCCCGACCCGTGGGAGATGGGCCCGACGTGGAGGCAGGCCTCACCGGCCTGCATGGGCGGGAAGTTGTAGAACCAGTCGCGGCCCGCGGCCAGCCACGAGCGGTGGGTGTACGCCACGCCCTTCGATCGCCCGGTCGTGCCACCGGTGTGGCGGATGACGTACCAGTCGTCGGGGTCGATCTCGACGTCGGGGTCGTCGGCCGACTGCGCAGCGAGCCAGCCCTCGTAGCCGTCGTCGCGCACGAGCACGTGCTCGACGCCGCGCAGGTCCTCCGCCACGTCCGCCACGTCGGCGAGGTGCTGCTCGCTCACGATCAGCGCCCGACAGCCCGTGTGGTCGAGCATGTGACGATGGCTCGCCGGGGCGTTTCGGGCGTAGAGCGGCACACGGACGAGCCCTGCGGCCGCCGCTCCCGCGAAGACGTCCTGGGCCCCGAGCGCGTTGTCCTCGAGCACCCCGACCCGATCACCCGGTTCGAGCCCCAGGGCGAGCAGGCCGTTGGCGAGGCGCACCGCTCGTTCCCACGCCTCGCCGAAGGTCAGCCGCCGATCGCGGTGCACGACGGCAGGGCGGTGTTCGTTGAAGCGCGCCGCCTGGCGCATCAGCCCCCGGACGTCCATCAGCACCCCTCCTCGTCCCGTGGCCGCCGACGGTAGTGCCGCGCCCGCCGACATCGGACCAGCCGGGGCGTTCGCTGACCGGAGGTATCGTCTCGCCGTGTCCGACGCCTGGATCATCGGGAGCCACTCGACCCCCTTCGGCCGCCACGGTGACCTCGACTTCAAGGCGCTGACCCGGCAGACCTATCTCGGCGTCCTCGCCGATGCCGGCCTCGCCGGCAGCGGGGGAGCGCCGATCGAGTCCGCCTGGTTCGGCAACTGCCTCATGGACACGTGGGGGCAAGGATCCATCCGCGGGCAGGTCTGCACCGTCGAGCTCGTCGACGAGGGCCTCTTCCCCCGCCACGTCCCGGTCATCAACGTCGAGGGGGCGTGCGCCACCGCGTCGATGGCGCTCCACGCCGCGTCGAAGGAGATCCGATCCGGTGACGCCGACGTGGTGCTCGCGCTCGGTGTCGAGAAGGTCCACCGGCCCGAGGCGGCGACCGATCCGGCGGTCCGGCAGGCGATGTTCGACTCCTTCGACGCCGGGATGGACAACTTCGACCGCTCCCGTCTCCTCGACGAGTACGCCGAGGCGGCGGCCGTCGCCGGCAGGAGCTTCGAGCACGGTCCCGGCCGGACGCTCTTCATGGACACCTACGCGATGCAGGCGGCGCTGCACATGCACCGCTTCGGTACGACGCAGGCGCAGATCGCCGCGTCGGCGGCCAAGAACCACACCTACGGTTCGCTCAACCCCAACGCCCAGTACCGCTTCGCCATGACCGTCGACGAGGTGCTCGCCGACCGCGAGGTCTCGTGGCCGCTCACGCGGTCGATGTGCGCGCCGATCGGTGACGGCGCCGCCTCGGCCATCGTCTGCTCCGAGCGCTTCCTCGCCGCCCGACCCGAGCCGGTCCGAGCCCGTGCGGTGCGCATCATGGCCACGGCGCTGACCGGCGGCACCTACCGCGCGGTCGAGGAGCCGTCCCTGTCGTGGCACGCCGCGCAGCGCGCCTACGCACGGGCCGGCATCGCTCCCGCCGACGTCGACGTCGCCGAGGTGCACGACGCGACCAGCTTCGGCGAGATCCACCAGGTCGAGGCCATGGGGTTCTGCGACGAGGGTCAGGGTGGGCCCTTCGTGGCCGCCGGCGAGACCGGGCCGGGTGGGACGATCCCGGTGAACACCGGCGGGGGCCTCGTCTCCAAGGGGCATCCGGTCGGGGCCACGGGACTGTCGATGGTCAACGAGCTCGTCACCCAACTCCGCGGCGAGGCCGGCGAGCGTCAGGTCGCCGACGCCCGGGTCGCGCTCCAGGAGAACGGCGGGGGAGTGATGGGCCTCGAGGAGGCGGCCTGCTCGGTCACGCTCCTCGCCCGGAGCGACCGGTGACGATCGCCGAGACGGCCGATCTCCTCTCCGATGCCGCAATCGACGACCCCTACCCGCTGTTCGCCGCGTTGCGAGCGGAGGGCCCCGTCGTCTGGCTGCCGAAGCACCGGGCCTGGTTCCTGTCGACCCACGACGAGGTCTCCACCGCGTTCCGCGACCTCCGTCTGTCGAGCGATCGGCTGACGCCGCTCGAGACGAGGGTCGACGACCGCCGTCGGGAGCTGCTGGCCGGGACCTTCGAGCTGCTCCGCGGCTGGATGGTGTTCCACGACCCACCTGACCACGAGCGGCTCCGTCGCCCGCTCAGCCGGACCTTCACCCCCAAGCGCATCGAGGCGCTGCGGCCCCGGGTCGCCGAGGTGGTCGCAGAGCTGCTCGCCGGCCTCGCCGCGAAGGGCGACGAGGCCGACCTCATCGCCGACTTCGCCTTCCCGCTCCCGGCGATCGTGATCGCCGAGTTGCTCGGCGTCCCGCCCGAGGACCGTGACCGCTTCAAGACCTGGAGCGAGCTCCTCGCCGCCATCGTGTTCGGCGCCTCGAACCGCGACGACCAGGCCGAGCAGGCGGCAGCCGGCAGCGCGCAGTTCGTCGAGTACTTCGGGTGGCTGATCGACCGCTACACCGACCAGCCGGCCGACAACCTCGTGTCGGCCCTGATCGCGGTCACCCGCGATGATCCCCAGGAGGCGGGGCTCACGCCGTCGGAGCTGGTCGGAGCCTGCACGCTCCTGCTCTTCGGCGGCCACGAGACGACGACGAACCTCATCGGCAACTCGGTCCGTTCGCTGCTCCACCACCCCGACCAGCTCGCCGTCCTGCGCCGTGACCCGGACCTGCTCGGACCTGCGCTCGAGGAGCTGCATCGCTACGACGGCTCGACCAAGGTCATGGTGCGCATCGTGGGTGAGGCCCACGAGCGATCGGGGGTCGAGGTCGCCGCGGGCGACACCGTCCTGCTCGGCGTGGCCTCGGCGAACCGCGACCCCGCCGCCTTCGTCGACGCCGATCGCCTCCGTCTCGACCGAGCGGATCCGCAGCGCCACCTCGGCTTCGGGTACGGCATCCACTTCTGCCTCGGCGCCTTCCTCGCCCGCCTCGAGGCCCAGGAGGCGATCGGTGCGCTGCTCGCGGCGTTCCCCGACCTCGGCCCGGGCGAGCGGGACGGCGAGTGGAACGACACGCTGCTGGGGCGCGGGCTCCGGTCGCTCCCGGTCCGCCTCCGTTGACCGTGCGGGGGACCCCTCAGACCGCCGTCCAGCCGCCGTCGACGTGGAGGACGTGGCCGGTCACGTACGAACTGGCGTCGGCGGCGAGGAACAGGAAGGCGCCGTCGAGCTCGTCGACCCGCCCGGCCCGACCCATGGGCGTGCCCTCCTCGATGTAGGCCCGACCGCCGTCGGTGCCGAACATCGCGTCGCGGGTCATCTCCGACTCGAACCATGCCGGCGCGAGCGCGTTGACCCGGATGCCCCGACGGGCCCACTCGGACGCGAGCTCGCGGGTCAGCTGGTGCAGCCCGCCCTTCGCCGCGGCGTAGCCCGGCACCCGGAGGCGACCACCGCCGACCGTGCCGAGGACCGATCCGACGTTCACGACGCAGCCCTGCCGACGGGCGTCGACCATGGAACGAGCGACGAGGCGGGCGAGCGCGTACGGGGCGACCAGGTTCAGCTCGAGCTCGGCGCGGAGCGCATCGGGTTCGTAGTCGAGTGCCGGGGTGGCCTCGGAGCTGCCGGCGTTGTTGACGAGCACGTCGATCCGGCCGTGGACCTCGAGTGCGGCGTCGACGAGCCGCTGCGGGCCGTCGGCCGTCGTGAGGTCGACCGGCACCGGCGTCCCGGAGCCCAACTCGTCGACGAGCGCCTCGAGCCGCTCGCTCCGGCGGGCGGCGACCACGATCTCGGCGCCGGCCGCGGCAGCGACGCGGGCGAACCGCTCCCCGAGCCCGCTGCTCGCCCCGGTCACCATGACCACGCGGCCGTCCAGGCGGAACGCCGCCGTCGGATCGGTCGCGACGTCGCTCACAGCTCGAGCACCTCGGCGATCGCGGCCAGCGCGAGCTCGACGTTGCGCGCCCGGGCGGTGTGACCCATGCACCCGATGCGCCACACCTTCCCGGCGACCGGCCCGAGCCCGCCCCCGACCTCGATGCCGTACTCGGCGAGGAGCCGGCGCCGGGCGTACGCCTCGTCGATGCCGTCGGGCAGCTGCACGGTCGTGAGCTCGGGAAGGCGATGGCCCTCGGCGGCGAAGAGCTCGAGCCCCAGCTCCTGCAGCCCGTCCTGCAGCAACCTGCCGCAGGCCTCGTGCCGAGCCCACGACGCCTCGAGGCCCTCGTCGAGGATCGCGCCGAGGCCGGCGTGGAGACCGAAGAGCATCGAGATCGGCGCCGTGTGGTGGTAGGCCCGGGCGCCCTCGCCGTCGACGTAGGCGCTGATCAGGTTGAGGTCGAGGTACCAGCTCTGGGGCGTGTCGACGATCCGCTCACGGGCGCGGTCCGACACGGTGACGGGTGCCAGGCCCGGCGGCACGCCGAGGCACTTCTGGGTGCCCGAGTAGGCGAGGTCGACGCCCCACGCATCGATCTCGACCGGGATGCCGCCCAGCGACGTCACGCAGTCGAGCAGCACGAGCGCGTCGCCCTTCCGCTCGACGAGGTCGCCGACGTCGGACCGCACCCCCGTCGAGGTCTCGGCGTGCACGAAGGCGATGACCGCCGGGTCGGGGTGGGCCGCCACCAGCGCGTCGGTGTCGACCGGTTGGCCCCAGTCGAAGTCGACCCGGACGACCTCGGCACCGCAGCGGGCGGCCACCTCACACATCCGGCCGCCGAACACGCCGTTCACGCCGATCACCGCGACGTCGCCGGGGCGGATGACGTTGACGAAGCAGATCTCCATCCCCGCCGACCCCGTGGCGCTGACCGGGAACGTGAGGCGGTTCTGCGTCCGCCAGACCTCCCGCAACCGCTCGTTGGTCTCGTCGAGGAGCTCGAGGAACTCGGGGTCGAGGTGACCGAGCATCGGCCGTCCGAGGGCCTGGGTCACGTCGGGGTACGGGTTGCCCGGTCCGGGTCCCATGAGGATGCGATCGCTGAGTGGCACGGGCCGATCGTAGAAGGCGTGTACCCGATCGAGCGCCTCCGGGATGCGATCATGGAGGACATGAAGCTGTTCGGTCGGCGCCGTCGGATCGTCGACGTCATCGTCGCACCGCCGTGCCGCGCGTGCGGCAGCGTCGAGACCGAGGTGCTCGACCGTCACGCCGTCACACTGGTCCCCGACAGCGTGCTCGCCACGTCCACCTGGCCGGCCCAGCGCCGCGAACGGATCATCTCGGTCTGTCCGGTCTGCGGCCTCGTCACCGACCTGGGCCACCCGTCGATCTCGGCCGACGACGAGTGCGAGCTCGCCCATCGGCTCGTCGAGCAGGGCACACCTCTCGGCGCCGGTGCGACCCTCGTCGACGTCGTCGATGCCGGGGCGGCCTGGCGTTCCTCGCTGCTCGACCCGGCCACCGACGTCGTCGACTGGTTCACGGTCGGCTCGCTCGCCCGTACCGTGCGCTCCGCCGGCTTCGGTGTGCGCGCCATTCGCGTCTTGCCCGAGGGCCGGATCCACGTCGAGGTCGTGCCGATCGAGTCCACGTCACGCGATCCGTTCCCGATCGAGGAGCCGCCCGACCAGACGCTGGCAGCGATCCAGTACCACCTCGGGCGGCGGACCCAGCTGGTCGACGAGCACCGCCACCACCTCGATCGCGTCCGCTCCAACGGCGGTTCCGCCGTGGTGTGGGGCGCGACCCGCAGCAGCGTCGCCCTGCTCGACGCGCTCGAGCTCGACGACGCCGTCGAGGCGGTGCTCGATCCGGATCCCGCCTACGCCGGACAGCGGCTGGTGGGTAGCGACCTCCCGATCGTCGGACCCGATCACCCGAAGGTCGATCCGAGCGTGGTGCTCGTGGCCGATGCGAGCCGCCGTGAGCAGGTGGCGTTCGACCTCGAACGGGCCGGCCGACGGGTGCTCGTGGTCTGACGGCGACCGTCGGCGCGAGGCCGCCGAACGCCCTAGAAGCCGAGCAGCGCGACCTCGACCGCTTCGGTGAGCGCGGGGTGGATGTAGAGCTGCTCGCGAGCCATCTCGTCGACGGTCTGGCCGAACCGCATGCCCTGGATCAGCTGCTGGATGAGCGTCGAGGCCTGCGGGCCGATGATGTGGGCGCCGAGGAGCAGCCGGCTCTCGGGGTCGGCGAGCAACTTGACGAAGCTCGTCGTGTCCTCGAGCGCCCAGCCGTAGGCCGTCCCGGCGTAGTGGGTGACCGAGCTGAGGTAGGGGCGGCCCGCCGCCTGCAACGCCTGCTCGGTCAGTCCGATCGTGGCGATCTGGGGGCTGCCGAACACGGCCGATGGGATCTGGTCGTAGCTGATGCGCCGCTGTTCGTCGGGGTGGAGCACGTTGTGGGCGACGACCTTGGCCTCGGCGTTGGCCAGGTGCTTGAGCTGGAACGGGTTGACGAGGTCGCCGAACGCCCAGATGCCGTCGACGCCGGTGCGGAGGGAGTCGTCGGCGACGACGCGCCCGTCGGGGTGGACGGCGACGCCCGTCGCCTCGACGCCGAGGGTGTCGCTGTTGGGGATCCGGCCCGCGGCGACCAGGAGCTCGTCACCGGTCACGATCTCGGTGCCGCCGTGGCGCTCGAGCTCGAGGTGCACACCGTCGCCATCGCGCCAGGCCCGGGTGATCGAGCTGCGGTCCCTGAGGTCGAAGCGCTCGGCGTAGCGCTCGGTGGCCGCGGCGCTGACCTCGTCGTCCTGCTCCCGCAGCATCCGATCCGAGCGGATGACGAAGGTGACGTCGGTGCCGAGCGAGCCGAAGACGTGACCGAGCTCGGCGGCGATGTACCCCCCGCCGACGACCAGCAGCCGATCGGGCAGCTCGGGGAGCCGCATGATGGTGTCGGAGGTGTGGTACCCGACGTCCTCGATCCCCGGGACCGGCGGGATGAACGGCCGGGCGCCGGCGGCCAGGATCCACCGATCGGCGGTGATCCGCTGGTCGCCGACCTCCATGACCTTGTGGTCGACGAAGCGGCCGTGCTCCTTGTAGACGTCGAAGTTGGCGAGGCCCGCTCGCCACTCCTCGCCGCCCCGGGCGATGGGGTCGATCCGGCCGAAGACCCGGTCGACGATGCCGGGCCAGTCGACTCCCTCGAGGCTGCTCCTGACGCCGTAGCGCTCCGAGCCGGCGATCGCCTCGGCGACGTCGGCGGTGAGCACGAACATCTTGGAGGGGATGCAGCCGACGTTGAGGCAGGTGCCCCCGAAGACGCCCTTCTCGACGATGGCGATCCTCCAGCCATCCATCTCGGGGGTCGGGACGCTGTTGCCCGAACCGGTCCCGACGATGACGAGGTCGTAGTGCTCCACTGCAGTCCTCACTGATCGGTGTCCGACGAACGTGAACCCGTCCGACGTCGAGTTCCATCCCGGCCGGTCCAGTTGCCGGTCGCGTCGTCGTGTCGGCGGGCGGCGTCGAGCATCAGGTCGCGTCGACCGGCCCGTGCGGCCGTGGAGGAGACCCGATGGGTGTCGTCGACGTCGAGCCGATGGTGGGCCGGCACGTGGAGGTCGCCCCGGGGGACGACCAGGGGCCGGGGGAGCGATGCGATCGCCGCGTCGCGGGCAGGTTCGTCGTCGTAGTAGGCCACGTCGTGGATCTGATGCCACTTGTCGGCACCCATCACGATCGCGTCGTAGCCGGCGGCCAGGTCGGCGAGCAGCTGCGCCGTCGTGACCTCCACGTGCAGCCACGGGTGGCCGTCGGCGACCTCGTGCAGCACCGCGAGGCGGTCGGTGAGCGACGGCACGATGACGTCCTCCTTCTCGAGCGCCACCCGACTCACCACCCAGGTCACGCTGCGGGCGTCGGTCACCTCGCGGGCTCGCCGGGCGATGGCGAGGTGGGCGACGGTCGGCGGATCGAACGATCCTGGGTAGCAGACGCGGGTCACGAGGCGCTCGGGTGACGAGCCCGGAGCCAGCGAGCCAGATGGGGGTTCCCGCCCAGCTCGACCACGACCTCGTGGCGCAGCTCGTGGGCGAGGGTGTCCCACATGCGGTCGCACATCTCGGCCCGCACGTGGAGGTCCGGGAGGTCGTCGCCCCGTTCGGCGGCGCGCCCGAGCTCGGTGGCATAGGAACGCACGCCGAGCAGCGAGACGCTGAGGCCGAGATCGAGCGGCGCGACGCCGAAGGCGCGGGCGCGCCGGACACGCTCCTCGGTGTCGGCCTGCAGATGAAGCAGGATGTCGGGGATCGTGGCCTCGTAGCGTCGCCGAGGGAGGCCACGTCGCTTCATCGACAACGCCAGCGACGCGCTCCGTGCGGCCTCGTGGCCGAGGTGGCGGACCTGCTCGCGCACGCCGGCGTACCACTGCTCCTTGCGGGTGACCGGTCGCGGCGACGGCCTACCCGCGGCCGGATCGGGCCGGAGCGTCGGCGCCACGAGCGCGTCGTAGTGGGCCCGTCGCTCGGGGTCCGACAGCACCGCCCATGCCTCGTTGAGCCGGGCCATCGCGGCGCCCGCTCCGGCGTCGTCCCCCTCGTGATGGTCGGGATGGACCTCGCGGGCCAGCGCCCGGTAGGCGCGCCGCACCACGTCGTGACTGGCATCGGGACCGATGCCGAGGACGTCGTAGTGGGTCACCACGCCGGCTCATGGTAGGACCGGATGTCGCGACCCATCGGGTCGACGCTCAGCGGTCCCGGAGGACGTCCCGGATCTCGGCGAGGAGATCGGTCTCGCTCGGGCCGTCGTCGCTCTCCTCCTCGGTGGCCGTGCGCGCCTGGTAGGCGTTCCATGGCTTCACCACGAAGACGAAGAGCGCCAGCGCGATGAAGACGAAGTTGAGGATCGCCTCGATGATGATCCCGTAGGAGATCACCGTCTTGTCGATGCCCTCCCCGCGCAGCGTGATCGAGAGCCCCGAGAAGTCGGGCTGGCCGAAGATCGCTGCGATGATCGGGGTCAGGAGACCGGTGACGATGGCGTCGATGATCGGGGCGAAGGCGGCGCCGAGGACCACGGCGACGGCGAGGTCGAGGACGTTGCCCCGGTCGATGAAGTCTCGGAACTCCTTGGTGAAGTTCTGCATGGGGTGCCTCCTGGGAGGTACGTGGACGTGACCGCGGTCACCCTAGGTCGGACCCTCGTGTCGGAGGGATGATCTTTCGTTGGACGATACGAACACGCGTTCGATAGTGTCGGTGACGTGTGGTCGCAGCCAACCCTGCTCGACGGCGTGGTCGACGTCGCCGAGGCCGGCCCGTTCGCACCCGAGCGCATCGAGCTCGACGGGACCTCCTGGGTCGAGCTCCATCGTGGTTGGCTGCGCGGCGCCGACCACGCGCTCGCCGACCTCCTGTCCAACCTCTCGTGGTACGGAGGCGAGCGGGTCGTCTACCACCAGCGCTTCGTCGAACCGCGGCTGTCGGCGGGCTTCCACGATCCCGGCCGGCATCCGGTCACGGCCTCGATGGCCGAGGCGCTCGCCGACCGCTACGACCGGCCGTTCCACGACGTCTTCTGCAACCAGTACCGCGACGGAGACGATGCCGTGGCCTGGCATCGCGATCGCATCCATCGGCGCGACGCCGAGCCCCTCGTCGCCATCCTGACCCTCGGCGCCACCCGCACGTTCTCGCTCCGGCCCCACGGTGGTGGGCCCTCGGTGCGCCTCCGTCCCGCATCGGGTGATCTCCTCGTCATGGGCGGCGCCTGCCAACACGACTGGGAGCACGCCGTGTTGCGCACCCGTCGCCCGGTGGGGGTCCGGGTGAGCGTCACGCTGCGGTCGATCGCCCCGGGGTGAGGAACCTCCGGAGGTCCGGGGCTACCGTCCGTCGACGATGACCATCGAGTTCACCTTCTTCGTCGATGCCGATCGCTACGACGCCGCGGGCGCCGAGCTGGCCGCGTCCTGGGAGGACCTGGTCGACGCCGGTGTCGAGCACGTCGACGTGCCGTCGGGCTTCGCCACCGACCTCGGCGACCGCGTGCCGGTCCGCGTCCGGGCCACCGCCAGCGGCTTGCGGTTCTACGCCCGCCTGCTCGGTGTCGACGACCCGCTCCAACTCGAGGAGCTCGGCCGCCTGCTCGAGCACCACGGAGCCGGTCGGTGAGCCGGGTCCTCGTCGTGGGTGCCGGCATGGCGGGCCTCGTCGCGGCCACCGAGCTCGCCTCGTCCGGGCACGACGTCACGGTCGTCGACAAGGGCCGGGGGGTCGGTGGTCGCACCGCGACGCGACGATTCGCCGGGGCCGTGTTCGACCACGGGGCCCAGTTCTTCACCACGAAGTCCGCCGAGGGCGCAGCGCTCGCTGACGACTGGTCGGCACGGGGGGCGGCGACGACGTGGCACACCTGCTTGCTCGAGCCCGACGGAGTCGTCCGCCACGACGGTCACGTCCGTCGCCGGGGGGTGCCCTCGATGACGGGCATGGCGAAGCTCCTGGCCGGCGAGCTCGCCGATGTCCGCACGAGCGTGCGCCTCACCTCCGTCGGCCACGACGGTGAGACGTGGTCGGCGCAGGTCGAGGGTGGCCAGGGCCTCGATGCCGACGCGTTGGTGATGACCGCGCCCGTGCCCCAGACCCTCGACCTGCTCGACGGGGTCGAGCTGGAGTCGGGCGTGGCTGCCGACCTCGCGAACCTGACCTACGAGCGGTGCATCGCCGTCCTGGTCGTGACCGACGGCCCGACGGCGATGCCCGACCCCGGCGCGGTGCGCCCCTCGGCCGGGCCCATCGAGTGGATCGCCGACAACTACCGCAAGGGCGTCTCGCCGGTCCCGGCGGTGACGATCCACCTCCGGCCGGAGGTGAGCGTCGACTGGTGGGACCGAGCCGACGACGAGGTGGTCGCCGACGCCGTGGGGGCGGCCGGGCGTTGGATCGGCGCCGGGATCGGTGTCGTCGCGTCGCAGGTGCAGCGATGGCGCTACGCCCGACCGGCGGAGGTCCACCCCCGACGGACGGTCACGCTCGTCGGGTCGCCGGTCGCGGTCGCCGCCGGCGACGTCTTCGGCGGGCCGTTGGTCGAAGGCGCAATGCGCTCGGGCCTGGCCGCCGCAGCCCGTGTGCGGGAGCTGCTGGAGGGCTGACCGTGGCGTGGTCCGATCAGGCGCCGCCGTCGCGGCGGGCCTTGATCTCCTTGCACGTCGGGCAGACGGGGAACCGCTCGGGATCGCGATGGGGAACCCAGACCTTGCCGCAGAGCGCCACCACCGCTTCGCCGGTCACGAGCGCACGGTTGAGCGCCGACTTCGGCACGTAGTGCGCATAGCGGTCGTGATCGCCGGGGTCGAGGTCGGCGAGCGAGGTCCGCTCTTCGGTGGACACATCGGTCACAGCGTCGACGGTAGCGGGGGCTGACGAGAAGTCGAAGTCCTGCTCCGACCAACCGCTATCGGTCAGTGCACCAACGCTCTGCGTGCACTTCGCTACCCTCGGGTCTCGGCACATCCGCGGGCGGAGCGAAACGTCATGTCAGGCCAGACCCATGTCCTGGTGGTGGAGGACGACGAGGCACACGTCGACCGCCTGCGCCGACAGCTGTCTCGTCAGCCCCTGTGGACCGGTTCGATCGAGGGTGTGCGGACCCTGGTGGACGCCGAGACGGTGCTCCGCACCCGCCAGGTCGACTGCGTGCTCGTCGACCTGGCGCTCACCGACGCCCACGGAGCCGACGTGATCTCGACCGTCCGGACGATCTCCTCGCGGTCGCCCATCATCGTCCTCTCCGGTCACGACGAGTTGGAGTCGGCCCGTGAGGCCGTCCGGCTCGGCGCCCAGGACTACCTGCTCAAGGACCGGCTCGACGGCACGCTGCTGATGCAGTCGGTGACGCTCGCCGTCGAGCGGAAGCGCGTCGAGGTCGAGGTCGCCCGGCTCGCCTACCACGACGAGCTGACCGGGTTGCCCAACCACGCCTTCCTCACCGAGGAGCTCGACCGGTCGCTGCGACGCCACTCACACCGATCGGTCGGGCTGATCATGCTCGACCTCGACGGGTTCGCGGCGATCAACACCGATCTCGGACACCGCGCCGGCGATCTGGTCCTGGCCGAGATCGCGCAACGGCTCGAGGACGCGACCCGTGATGCCGACCTCATCGCCCGCATCGGCGCCGACGAGTTCGCCGTGGTCTGCGAGCAGCTCGAGACGACCGACGAGATCGATGCGATCGTGCACCGGCTCGTGGAGGCCATCGACCGCCCGATGGTTCTGCCCGGCGCGACCATCCGGATGTCAGCGACCGCCGGCGTCGCAGTGGCGCCGGACCGATCGACGCCCGAGGCGCTGATGGCGGCGGCCCGCGCCGGCATCACGTCGGCTCGCCGGGACGGACGGCCGTGGTGGCGCGACGTGTCCGCCGACGCGATGCCCGTCACCCTCGGCCAGACCGACCTCCAACGCGCGCTCGAGCGGAACGAGCTCGTCGTGCACTACCAGCCGATCATCGACCTGCGCGACCGGTCGATGCGCGGCGTCGAGGCACTGGTGCGCTGGGAGCACCCCGATCGTGGGCTGATCGGGCCCAACGCCTTCCTCGCTCACGTGCAGAGCCAGGAGACCCTGGCCGGGCTCGATCGGTGGGTGATCGCCCGGGCGTGCGCCGACATCGCGGACTTCAGCGACTCGCTGGAGGTGCACGTGAACGTCTCGCTCGGCCGGGACGCGAACGACCATCTGCTCGACGGCGTCGAGGAGGCGCTCGGATCGAGCGGGCTCGCGCCGGAGCGGCTCGCGGTCGAGGTGGTCGAACGCTCCGCCGGGCTCCAGTTGAGTCGGTCGGCTGCGACGCTCCGAGCCCTCTCCGCATCGGGGGTGCGCGTCGCCGTCGACGACTTCGGCGTGGGCTACTCCACGCTCGATGTGGTCCTGCGGGCCGATGTCGACATGATCAAGATCGATCCGTCGTTCGTCGCCGACGCGGTCCGCAACCCCCGGGCCCGTTCGATCCTGGCTTCGATGCGGTCGATGGCGGCCGACCTCGGCCTCCGACTGGTGGTCGAGGGGATCGAGACCGAGGAGCAGCACGAGATCGCGACCGCGGCGGGATGCGACACCGGCCAGGGCTACCTCTACTCCCGACCCCAGCCGATCACGGCGCTGAGCTGAGCGTTCGCCCCGCGCATCAGCTCGTCGGGATCCACACCAGGATCGGGTCTCGGACGCCGATGTCGCTCTTGTCGAGTGGCACCTCGACGTCCTCGACCTCTGCGGCCACGGCTCGCCAGCGCTCCTCGATCTCGACGAGCTCGTCGGCGAGCTCCTGTTCGAGGTCGACGAGGTCGCCCTCGTGCTCGCCCAGGCGATTGAGGGCCGTCTCGAGCCGATCGCGGTCACGGGCTGCGGCCCGCTGCGACGAGGCCATCTTCCGTGCGGCCGATCGGGTCCGGTTGCGACCACCGAGCAGCGAGCCGAGGAGCGCGCCGGCGACCTCGCCGATCCCCTCGTTGCGCGAGCGGTCCACCTTGCGGTCGAGCTCGCGGACCTTGTCCTCGGCCTTCCGGATGGCCACGACGATCTTGTCGCGCTGCTTGTCGAGCTTCTTGCGCAGCTCGTCGGCCTCGGCGTCGATGTGCTCCTCGGCTGCGGCCCCGCAGCGAGCCACGAAGTCCTCGCGCGACTCGCCGACGCGTGACCACAGCTTCAGCTCGGCGTTGCGGAGGATGGCCACGGTGCGCTTGCGGTAGAGGGTGTCGGCCACCGTCTTCTTGGCGGCGGTGAAGGTCGTGCGGCTGCCGAGGTCGGCCTCGGGGAGGACGTACCGCGCGCCGTCGGGCGCATCGGCGACCAGGTCGCGCTCATCGTGATCGACCTCGCGGAGGTCGTCGGGGTCGACGCCGTCGTCGATGGGGAAGACGATGGCCTCGTAGGTCTCGGTGTGGCGGAGATCGGCCTTGGTCTCGTCGTAGAGCAGATCGACGGTGATGGCCAGACCGGCCCGCCACCGTGCGCCGGCGGGGTCGCCGCCGACCTCGGTGAGCCACGGCGCCGACGGCGACGCGTGGCGGACCTCGACGCTGCTCGCGATGTCGGGGGCGACGTCGGTCTCGTCGTCGGCGAGCTCGGGGGCAGCGTCCTCCTGCTCGACCGGATCGGCCTCGGGCGTGGCCGTGGAGGTGCCGGCCGGCACGAGCTCGCCGAGCTGCGCCTTGGTCAGGGGACCGGCGAGGTAGCTCATGGCCCACCGGGAGGTGAGCACGGTCGGACGATCGGCCTTCGTGCGGTGCAGGACGAACTCGCGCTTGTCCAGCCCGGAGATCGTGGCCGAGATCTCGCCCCGGTCGACGTCGCCCGACGCCGACGTCATGCCGTCGAGGAGGCGGTCGCGGTCGCGTTCGGTCTGGAGGCGGCCGATCAGCCACGTCCCGGCGTTGGAGATCGCCTTGTAGTCGAGGTCGACCGGGTTCTGGGTCGACAGGATCATCCCGACGCCGTAGGCACGCGCCTGCTTGAGGATCGTCATGATCGGCCGCTTGGCCGGGGGAGCGGCCGTGGGTGGTACGAAGCCGACGACCTCGTCCATGTAGACGAGCACGCGGAGGTCGTCACTCCCCGGCTGCGAGCGCATCCAGGTGACCAGGCGCGACAGCACGAGGGTCACGACGAACTGCCGCTCGGCGTCGGACAGGTGGGCGAGCGAGATGATCGCCGCTGCCGGTCGTTCACCGTCGGGCCAGAGCAGTCGCTCGATGTCGAGGGGGTCACCGTGAGCCCAGGCCGCGAACGACGGTGAGGCGAGGAGGCCGTTGAGTCGCAGGGCGAGCGCGGTGCGATCCGGGGCCGGGAAGAACGTCTCCAGCTCGATCACGCCGAGCTTGCGCATCGGCGGCTGCTGCACCATCGCGACGAGCCGTCCGAGATCGAGCTGCTCGCCGTTGGACCAGGCGTGGTCGATCAGGTTCGAGAGGAGGATGTGCTCGCGGGAGGCCAGCGGGTCGGCGTCGATGTCGACGAGGCCGAGCAGACCCGAGACGTAGCTCTCGATCTGGTCGGCGACGGCCTCGGCGTCGGTCCCGTCGGGCGGTGGCGAGAGGTCGCCGACCACTTCGAGCGAACGAGCCGCGGTGGAGCCGGGCGTGTACACGTCGAGCTGGACGCGTTCGCGCAGGGCCCGGATCCGCTCGCCGTCGATGCCCCACCCCGCGAGGCCCGTCCGCCAGGTCTCGGCGACCTCGGCCGCGTCGGCGTCGGCGGGCACCCACGGCGCGAAGTCGTCGGCCGCGAGCTCGGGGAAGGTCAGCAGGAGGTTGGCCATGTCGCCCTTGGGATCGAGGACGAGGCACGGCACACCGTCGAGGAGCGCCTCCTCGAGCGCCACGATGCCGAGACCGGTCTTGCCGGAACCGGTCATGCCCACGATCACGCCGTGGGTCGTCAGGTCGGCGGTGTCGACGCCGGCGTCGGCCCCCGTGCGGTCGTGGGTGGCGGGTGCGACCTCACCGCCGAGCCACAGGTGGCGTTCCTGATCTGCTGACGTGGACATGCGCACTGGGTTAGCAGAGGTCGAGGCCGTTCAGAAGCCGTTGTGCCAGTCGAAGTCCCGCTTCACCCTCGGACCATGCGAGCCCTTCCGGTAGATGAAGGGGGCGTCGGTGGGCTCGAGGATCCGGTCGACGATCCGCCACTGCTCGGTCACGGCGTCGGCGCGAGCGAAGCGCCGGGCGTCGCCGTCCATGGCATCGTCGAGCAGTTGCTCGTAGGCCTCCGGCGCGTCGCCGAGCTGCTCCTCGGACGACACCGTCAGGTCGACCGGCGAGGTGGTGAGCTCCGAGCCGGGCTTCTTGGTGTGCATGTGCAGCGAGATGGTGTCGTCGGGCTTCATCCGGAAGCGGAGGTGGTTCGGGTGGGTCTCGCCGTCACTCGACGCGAAGAGCGCGCGGGGCGGCGAGCGGAACTCGACCAGGGCCTCGGTGACCGTGGAAGCCATGGCCTTGCCGGCCCGCAGGCGGAACGGCACACCGGCCCAGCGCCACGAGTCGATCATCAGGGTGAGCTCGACGTAGGTCTCGGTGTCGGAGTCGGGATCGACGCCCTCCTCGGCCCGGTAGCCCTCGTACTGGCCCCGCACGACGTCGGTCGGTTCGATCTGGCGTGCAGCGCGGAGGACCTTGACCTTCTCGTCGCGCATCGCGGCCTCGTCGGCGGAGGCCGGCGGCTCCATGGCCAGGAGCGCCACCATCTCGAGGAGGTGGTTCTGCACGACGTCGCGGAGCGCGCCGACATCGTCGTAGAAGCCCCCCCGACCCTGGACGTCGAAGTCCTCGAACATCGTGACCTGGACCTCGTCGACGTAGTTCCGGTTCCAGACCGGCTCCAGCATGGCGTTGGCGAAGCGGAAGACCTGGAGGTTCTGGACCGGTTCCTTGCCGAGGAAGTGGTCGATGCGGAAGACCCGTTCCTCCGGGTAGGCGTCGAGCACCGTGTCGTTGAGCGCGATGGCCGACGCGATGTCGCGTCCGAAGGGCTTCTCGACGACGAGGCGACCGAACTGGTTCAGGCCGGCCGAGGCGAGGCCGCCGATGACGCGGTCGAAGAGGAAGGGCGGGATCGCCAGGTAGCTCAGGGGCACCTTGGCGGCGTCGCAGGCGCCGTCGATGCGGGGGTACAGGTCGGCGTCGTCGTACTCGCCCGACACGAAGCGCATCCGGCCGGCGAGTTGCCCGAAGACCGCGTCGTCGACCGACCCTTCGGTCTCGAGCACGCTCTCGCGGGCGTAGTCGACGAAGTCCTCGTCGCTCCACGGCGAGCGACCGACGCCGACGACGGGGACGTCGAGGCGGCCGAGGCGGGTCAGCCGATAGGCCGCCGGGAGCAGCTTCTTGCGCGCGAGATCTCCGGAGGCGCCGAACAGGACGAGGGCGTCGCTGCGTCCGCCGGTCATCGGACCCACCGCACGTCGATCGGGCTGCTCATGGTCGTGGCTCCCTCCGTCGTCGGTTCGCAGCCTAAGGACGTCCGGGCGCCTCACCACACGCTGCGCGAGGTGCCGTCCGGACGAGGCGATACTTGAGGCGTGGCACGCCCCCGACTGCACCTCCCGCCCGCCGAGCTCGTGGCCCGCGGGCTGCGCCGTCTCCGCGACGAGCTGGCCGTGCCCGACCACCACCCGGCGGAGGTGCTCGCCGCGGCGGAGCGTGCCGTCGACCACCGCCGCGAGCGGGTCGACCTGCGCGACGTGCCCTTCGTGACGATCGACCCGGTGGGCAGCCGCGACCTCGACCAGGCCTACTGGGCCGGCCGGGAGGGTGACGGCTTCGTCGTCCGCTACGCCATCGCCGACGTGGCGGCCTTCGTGCGGCCCGATGACCCGATCGACGTCGAGTCGTGGAAGCGCGCCGTCACGCTCTACCCACCCGACGGGCGCGTGCCCCTGCACCCGGCGCCGTTGTCGGAGGATGCCGGGAGCCTGTTGCCCGACGTCGACCGGCCGGCTCTCGTCTGGGACCTCCGCCTCGATGGCGACGGAGTGGTCACCTCGGCCCGCCTCGAGGCGGCGACGGTCCGCAGCCGGGCCCAACTGAGCTACCTCGAGGCCCAGGCCCGGATCGATCGCGGCCCCGGTGGTGACGACCCCGTGGCGCTGCTGCCGGTCATCGGCGCGCTCCGTGACCGCCTGGAGATCGAGCGGGGAGGCATCCACCTCCCGCTGCCCTCACAGGAGGTCGTCGCGGTGGACGGTCGCTACGACCTCGTCCACGAGCTGTCGCTCCCGGTCGAGGAGTGGAACGCCCACATCTCGCTGATGACCGGTCTCGCCGCGGCGCAACTCCTCGGCGACGCGGGGGTCGGGCTGCTGCGAACGTTGCCGCCCGCCCGGGACGAGACGATCGACGAGCTCCGTCGCACGGCCGACTGCCTCGGGGTCGACTGGCCCGACGACGAGGCCTACCCGGCCTTCATCCGACGCCTCGACGCGTCGACTGCGACCGGGGCGGCCGTGCTCACCCAGGCTCGGTCGGTGTTCCGGGGCGCCGACTACGAGACCTTCACCGGACCGCTCCCGCACGATGCGGTCCACGCCGCCATCGGTGGCCACTACGCGCACGTCACGGCACCACTGCGTCGGCTGTGCGACCGGTTCAGCAACGAGATCCTCGTCGCCCACTGCGCCGGGGAGGACCCGCCGTCGTGGGCGGTCGAGGCACTGGAGCGCCTGCCCAAGGCGATGGCGCGAGGCCGATCGCTCGAGGGCCGGCTCGACCGGGGCGTGGTCGATCTCGTGGAGTCGGTCCTCCTCCTCGGGAGGATCGGCGACGAGCTGAGCGCGGCGGTGGTCGGTGAGCGGCGAGAGGGCGTCGTGGTCAGCCTCCGCGACCCGGCCATCGTGGCGGTGGCCGACGGCGGCGCCGAGCTCGGCGAGGAGGTCTCGGTGCGGGTCGAGTCGGCGGACCCGGTGCAGGGCCGCGTGGAGCTGAGGATCACGGATCGCCGGTGACCGCGATCGACGAGGTCATGGCCGCCAACGCGGCGTTCTACGACGCGTTCGAGCGTCGCGACCTCGACGCCATGGCGATGGTCTGGGCGGAGGGCGACCGCATCGCCTGCGTCCACCCGGGCTGGCCCCGACTGTCCGGCCGGGCGGCGGTGATGGAGTCGTGGGCTGCGCTGTTCCGGGGGCCCCAGCAGCTCCAGTTCATCCTCACCGACGAGCGGGTGACCGTCGACGGTGACAGTGCCTGGGTGCTGCTCGACGAGAACCTCCTCGACGGGCCCGCGTCCGGGGTGGTCGCTGCGATCAACGTCTTCAGCCGCATCGACGGGCGATGGCGGATGGTGGTGCATCACGGCTCACCGGTCCCCGACCGACGGTGACCGCGAGCGACGCCGACATCGACCACGCCGTGGAGGTGCTGCGGCGCGGCGGGCTGGTGGGGATGCCGACCGAGACGGTCTACGGTCTCGCTGCCGACGCCTCGTCCGACGCCGCCATCCGACGGATCTACGAGGCGAAGGGCCGACCGTCAGGGCACCCGGTGATCGTCCACGTCGGCGCGGCGGACCTGATCGACGGGTGGGCGGTCGACGTGCCGCCAGCGGCCCGGCGACTCGGCGAGGCGTTGTGGCCCGGGCCCCTGACCCTCGTCCTTCCCCGTGGTCCGCTGGCGTCGCCGCTCGTGAGCGGAGGCCGCGACAGCGTCGGGATCAGGGTGCCCGATCACCCGGTGGCGCTCGCGGTGCTGGAGCGCTTCGCCGGGGCCGTGGGAGCGCCGTCGGCGAACCGGTTCGGACGGGTCAGCCCGACCACGGCAGCCGACGTCGTGGACGATCTCGGCGACCGGGTCGACGTCGTGCTCGACGGCGGCGCCAGCGTGGTCGGGGTGGAGTCCACGATCGTGTCCTTCGTGGGAGCGCCGACCCTGCTGCGGCCGGGTGGCGTCCCCGTGGAACTGATCGAGTCCATCCTCGGCGGTCCGCTCGCGTCGGCCGCGGCGGACGACCGCTCGGCCCCGGGCACGTTGCCCTCGCACTACGCCCCCGACGCCCGGGTCGAGTTGGTCGAGGCCGACGAGGTGGCCGACCGGTGCCGGACCCTCCTGGGCACCGGCTCGTCGGTCGGTGCCCTCGTACGGGACGACGTCGAGGTCCCTGATGCGGTGGTGCGCCTGTCGTCGTCGGTCGACGAGGCCGAGGCCGCCCGGACGCTCTACGCCCGGCTCCGCGAGGCCGACCGCCTCGGGTTGGACGTGCTCGTGGCCGCCCGACCCGATCTTACGGGACTCGGTCGCGCCATCGCCGATCGGCTCCGACGCGCCGCTCATCGCGATCGGTGACCGGCGGTCAGGCCCTCCACACCTCGCGCCCGTCGAGGCCGTAGCGGCGCAGGACCAGCGCCTTGCTCGGGGTGATGACCACGAAGACGTGGCCGTCGCTGTCGGGCCCGCCCGGCTCGAAGGGGTCGAGGTCGTAACCCATGGTGTCCCACAGGGCCCGTCGGCCCTCGGGGGTTTCGACGATCTCGGCGGTGCCGTCGACGATCAGCGAGTCCCAGCCGGTCGCCTCGGCGACCGGGTAGTGGACCGACGCCGCCGGGTTGGCTCGGAGGTTCGTGACCTTCGTCGACGTGCCCAACACGAACGTGTTGAGGTGATCGCCGTGCCAGCTCATGGCGACGGGTGCCACGTGGGGCCGGGCGTCGGGGCGAACCGTGGCCAGATAGGCGGTGCGGCCGTGGCGCTCGGCCTCGGCACGGACGTCGTCGAGATCCATCAGGTGCTCCGATCGGGCGGGGTCAGGGGCGGCGGGCGCTCTCGATCGACCGGGTCAGGGCGGGGCCCACGCCGTAGCGGCACTCGTAGTCGAGCAGCAGGTCGATCTGGGCGGGGTTGGTGACGCCGGTCGCCACGGCGACGGCGCTGATCTCGTCGGCGGCGGCGAGCAGCGCCGGGAGGAGCCGGCTCTCGTCGCCGCGGACGACCGAGCCGGCGAGCAGCAGCGCGTCGGGCCACGCGTCGACGAGCGCGGCGAGGGGGAGGCGGGCACCGCTCAACGCACGGATCGACGACCGGAAGCCCGACATGCGTGCCGCCGACAGGAACCGGAGCGTGTGGGGGTCGGCCACCACGTCGGCCTCGTGCACCCCGAGGACGACCTCGTCGCGGGCCAGTCCGACATCGTCGACCACCCGTTGGAGCCAGCCGAGGGTGGTCTCGACCGACCGCGTGGAGGCGGCGTGGATGGGAAGGTGCAGCGACATCCGTCGGGTGTTCTCGCGCCACTGGTGGAAGCGGATCATGGCGTCGGCGGCGACCTGGCGGTCGAAGGCCCGGGTCAGATCGGCGTCGGCACCGGCGAGGAGCCCGCGTGGGTCGGAGACGACGATCCCGGCCACGCTCGGTCGGGCGACAGCGCCGATCGCCCGGTGGGTGCCGAGGTCGACGATCGGCACGAGGTCGCTGCCGACGCGCTCGTCGACGACGTCGGAGCGCAGGGCGTCGAGCTCCGCCGGCGCACGTTGGTCACCGGGATGGAGCGCGAGCTCGACCTCGTCGATGCGGGCCTGCTGGAGGCCGCGGTGGCAGCGGCGGAGCAGCGTCGGCGTGTCCTCACCGGGGTGCTGATGGGCGACACCGGCCCGGACGACGCCACGGTCGCGCAGCGCCATGGCGAGCCCTTCGACGATCTCGTTGGCTCGCTCGTGGGCGGAGGTGGTGTCACTCGGTCGCCAGATCACGCACCAGGCCGCACCGCCGGCCTGCGTCAGCGCCTCGCCGGGGAGCAGGAGGTCGAGGAGCTCGGCGGCGGCGGGCAGCGTCCGGGCGGGAGCGGTCGCGTCGGAGATCTCGATGAGGAGGATCGACGTCCGCTCGTCGGCGCCCTGGGTGGTGGCAGCCGGGCGGAGGACCACCGTGGTCGCCGGCTTGCGGTCCCACTCGGTGTCGAAGACCACCGGGACGACGCTGAGCGGGCCCTCTCCGTCCTGGCCGATCAGGTCGAGCGGCTCACCCTCACCGGAGATGAGCCGGCCGGTCAGGTCGAACGGCGCACCACCCACGCTCGCCGCCAGCATGTCGTGACCGAACAGGTCGGCCGCCGCTCGGTTGTAGTGGAGGAGGCCACCGTCGTCGGCCGCGATGAGCAGGGGGTCGGAGACGACGCCGGTCAGCCAGCGGAAGCGCTCCTCGCTCGCGAGCAGCCGGTCACCGTGCTCTCCCGAGGCGTCGCTCACGCAGTGACCCCGTCGTCGGCGAGCTCACGGCGCCACCGCTGCGACTGGACGAAGCCGGTCACGGCGCTGGTGGTGCCACCGAGCAGGGCGAAGGCCCGGCCGGTCGGGGTCAGGGAACGGAACGAGAGCACGCCGGCGGCTGCGTCGCAGGCATCGACCACGGCATGCATCCGGTGGGTACGTGGGAGGTCGTCCGGGCGGTCGAGGGCCCAGATCGTGCCCACCGCCATCGCGACATCGCGGACCCCGGTGGCCCGGGAGAGGAGCTTGGTTCCCGGTCGATGGGCAGCGTCGCCCACCACGACGGCCGCCGTGCGGCCGGGTGCCACCAGCAGCGCCAGGCCCACCGCCGCCCGCGCGGCGGCCAGTGCCAGGTCGAGCGTGAGTGGATCCGACAGCCGGCCCCGATCGGGGGGAGATGCCATGGCGACACGTTGCCACAGGTCGGCGGCCGGGCGCTGACCTCGGCGGGGGTCGCCACTAGCGTGCGAGCGGGTCCGATCCGCACGAGCGGCGACGAGGAGGAACCATGGAGACCGACGCCACCCGGACCGGGGAGACCGTCGAGCTGCTGCAGCAGCTGATCCGCAACGCCTGTGTCAACGACGGGACCCCGGACTCGGGCGGCGAGGAGCGCAACGCCGATCTCCTCCGCGACGTGCTCGACGGTGCTGGCCTCGACCAGGAGTCGTTCGACTCCCGCCCCGGCCGCCGCTCGGTGGTCGCGCGCATCGAGGGGACCGATCCCGAGGCGCCGTCGCTGTGCCTCCTGGGCCACACCGACGTCGTCCCCATCTCCCCGGACGGCTGGAGCCGGGACCCCTTCGGTGGCGAGCTCGTCGACGGTGAGGTGTGGGGGCGGGGTGCCGTCGACATGCTCAACCTGACGTCGTCGATGGCCGTCGCCTTCAAGCACCTCGCGACCGAGGGTCCGCGCCTCGCCGGTGACCTCGTCTTCATCGGTGTCGCCGACGAGGAGGCCGGTGGGACCTGGGGTGCGCAGTACCTCGTCGATCACCATCGCGACGCCGTGCAGGCCGACTACGTGCTCACCGAGTTCGGCGGCGTCCCCACCCACACGGCCGAGGGTCTCGCCCTGACGCTGTCGGTCGCCGAGAAGGGCCTCGCCTGGCGGCGCCTCCGGGTGGCCGGCACGCCCGGGCACGGCTCGATGCCCTACGGCACCGACAACGCCCTCGTGACCGCAGCCGAGGTCGTCCGCCGACTGGCCGACTACCGGCCGCGTGCGGTGATCCACGACCTCTGGCGGCGGCAGGTCGCCGGCCTCGACGTCGACGAGGCGACCCGCGACGCGCTGCTCGATCCCGATCGGACCTGGGAGGCGCTCGACACGCTCCCCGCCGGCCAGGCCGGTCACCTGCACGCGTGCTCCCACACCACCTTCAGCCCCAACGTCGCGCACGGCGGCGTGAAGACCAACGTCATCCCGGACGAGGTGGTCATCGAGCTCGACGTGCGGACCCTGCCCGGTGAGACCGCCGAGGACGTCGACGCGCACCTCGCCGAGGCGCTCGGCGATCTCGCCTCGCGGGTGACCACCGAGATCATCCACCAGGACGCCTCGACCGCATCGCCGATCGACACCCCGCTGTGGGACTCGCTCGAGAAGGCGATGCTGGCGGTGTACCCGGAGGCGACCCTGCTGCCCTCGCTGGTCGTCGGAGGCACCGACGCCCGGATCTACCGCCACATCGGGTCCGTCGCGTACGGCGCAGGTCTGCTCAGCAACTCGGTGACGTGGGAGGAGTTCCGGAAGCGGTTCCACGGCCACGACGAACGGGTCGACGTCGAGTCGCTCGGGCTCTCGACGCAGCTCTGGATCGACGTCGCCGTCGACCTCCTGGGGTGAGCGACACCCCGC
>JBCCTY010000003.1:0-46854 GCA_039197885.1 Actinomycetota bacterium
ATGGACCTCAGTGTCCGCCCCTGAGGTACACCCCTCCCATACGGACTTCTCCCTATTTGCGCCCCACCCGGACGCGACGAACGGGGTGGCCGTTCCCTGACCACCCCGTTCGCGTCCAGCGCTGTGACCGATTTCGCAGCCAGCGGGCTACCTCTCCCGCTCTGGTCTCGCTTCTTCGATGCTCTGCGTCACGACGTGACGCGCCGCATCCGCTCGCCCTGCGGGCCGCTCGGGCCCCGGATCGGGCCATTTCTCCCGCTCTGGTCTCGCTTCCTCGATGCTCTGCGTCACTGCGTGACGCGCCGCATCCGCTCGCTCGACGGGCCGCTCGGGCCCCGGGCTCGCCTCTCCGGCTCGCCCTCCTAGAGCCCGATCCTCTGGGCCAGCTGCTCGCGGTGGTAGCTCGGGTCGCCGAAGAGCAGCTCCGAGCTCTTGGCCCGCTTGAAGTAGAGGTGGGCCGGGTGCTCCCAGGTGAAGCCGATGCCGCCGTGGATCTGGATGTTCTCGGCGGCGCAGTGGAAGTAGGCCTCGGAGCAGTAGGCCTTGGCCAGCGAGGCGACCGACGGCAACTCGTCGTTCATCTCCGACGCGCACCAACCGGCGTAGTAGGCCGCCGACTTGGCCGACTCGACCTCGAGGAGCATGTCGGCGCACTTGTGCTTGATGGCCTGGAACGAGCCGATCGGCCGACCGAACTGCACGCGGTCCTTGGCGTACTGCACAGCCATCTCGAGCGTGAGCTGCGCGCCACCGACCTGCTCGGCGGCGAGGGCCACGACGGCGAGATCCATGATCGACGACAGCAGCTCGCCGTCGTTGGTGTCGGCCAGGTGCTCCGCGGCGACGCCGTCGAAGGTCAGGCGGGCCTGCTTGCGGGTCTGGTCCATCGTCGACAGCGCCTCGCGGGAGAGCCCCGCTGCGTCACCGGCGACGGTGAAGAGGTGCACCCCACCCTCGGCCTTGGCGGCCACGATGATCAGCCCGGCGGTGTGGCCGTCGAGGACGTACATCTTCTCGCCGGACAGCGTCCAGGCGTCGCCGCTCTTGGTGGCCTCCATCTCGATGCCGGAGGTGTCCCACTTGCCGTTCGGCTCGGTGACGGCCAGCGTGGCGATGGTCTCGCCGGCGGCGATCCCCGGGAGGTGCTCCTTCTTGGCCCCCTCGTTGCCCGAGAGCATCAGGGCGTTGGTGGCGACGATGGTCGAGTAGAAGGGCGCGCAGAGCAGCGCACGGCCCATCTCCTCGAGGACGACGACGAGCTCGACGTAGCCGAAGCCCTGGCCGCCGTACTCCTCCGGCACGATGAGGCTCTGAAGGCCGAGCTGCTCGGCCATCTGGGACCAGACGGCCTCGTCATAGCCGGACTCGGTCTCCATGAGCTCGCGGACCGCCGTCTCCGGCGACTTGTCCTCGAGGAACGAACGGACGATGTTGCGGAGCTCTTCCTGCTCCTCGGTGAAGGCGAAGTTCACGGACCCCTCCAGGTCGGACGTCGGTCCGTGCACGGTAGGTGGGGCACCCGACGTCGACCAAACGACGATGTGTACACGCGTGCTACGCTGCGGCGATGGACGCGACGCCACGGGTCGGGATCCGCGAGCTCCGCAACCAGGTCGCTGCCGTCGTGCGTCGGGCCGAGGGCGGCGAGCGCATCGTGGTCACGGTCGATGGGCGGCCGGCCGCGCGGCTCGTCCCGGTCGAGCCCGTCGCTGCGCCCACCGTCGACGACCTCGTGGCGGCCGGGCTCCTCCGCGGCCCCCAGCGCGCCGACCGCCCTGCGCCACCCGACCCGGCCGACGTCCCCGTCGACGCCCGCATCGACGCCGTGCTCGACGAGCTCCGCGGCGCGTGACGGTCTTCCTCGACGCCAGCGCCCTGGTCCGCCGCTACGTCCGCGACCCGGGCCGGGCGATGGTGCTCGACGCCATGGCCGCCGACCCGGTCTGGTGCGCCTCGGCGGCGTGTCGCACCGAGACCATGCTGGCGCTCCACCGGCTCTCCCCCGGCCCCACGACGCAGGCCGGGCTGTGGGCGGCCGTCCGCGAGGACTGGGCAGCGATGATCGTCGTTCCCGTCGACGACCGCTGCCTCGCCCGCGCCGTCGAGATCGGGGCCACGTTCGGCCTCCGCACCGTCGATGCCGTGCACCTCGCCGCAGCCGACCGCCTCCCTCGCCCCGTCACCTACGTGTCCTTCGACCGCCACCAGCTCCCGGCCGCTGCGGCCCTCGAGCTCGAGGTGCTCACCCCGGCGGCGTGAGCGATCAGGCGGGCAGCGTGGCGACCGAGGTGACCGGCGCCGGGAGCGACAGCCCACCGAGCGAGCCGTGGAAGGGGACGTCACCGAAGCTGAAGATCCCGCCGTCGATGGCGACCATGAGGTATCCGCCGCCCGTCGGGCTACCGACCATGTCGATGACCGGCGCGTTGAGCGGCGTGCTCCCCATCGAGCCGGCGAAGCGGGCGTCGCCGAACGCGAAGATCCCGCCGTCGGTCGCCACCAGCCAGTATCCGCCCCCGGTCTCGGTCACGGCCATGCCCACCACGGGCTCGTTCAGCGGGAGCGAACCGGTGGAGCCGTGGAACTCGGCGTCACCGAAGCTGAACACGCCACCATCGGATCCGAGCAGGTAGTAGCCGTTCCCCGACGGGGTCACCGCCGACCCGACGATCCCGGCGTTGAGCTGGCGACCGCACATGTCGCCGTGCCAGGTGGCGTCGCCGAAGGTCAGGACGCAGCCCGCCAGCGTGAACACCCAATACCCCTGCCCGCTGGCCGTGGACGTGATCGACAGCGCCGGATCGTTCGCCACGGCGCCGGCGTCACCGAGGTAGACGGCGTCGCCGAAGGCCCAGACGTAGCCCTCGGTGTCGAGCAACCAGTAGCCGTCACCCGTGGGTGTCGACTCGATGTCGACGACCAGGTCGCAGAAGCCGAGCTCGCCCAGCTGTTGCTCGGAGCAGTCGGGGTAGCCGCCGTAGCCGAACGTCTCGGGCTCGCCGTAGTAGGCCGCGCCGCCGAAGGGCACGACGCCCCCGGCGGCGTCGACCATCCAGTAGCCGGCCACCGCCGCCGCACGGAAGCCGTCATCGCCACCGGCGAGGGCGGTCTCCCGCTCCGCACCCGCGTGGGCGACCGCGGCCGCCTTGTCGACGGCCGCGCCGCCGCGGTGGCTCGCACCGGCCGGAACGACGACGAGGGGCACGGCCAGGGCAACCAGGGCGGACCAGAGGGCCAGTCGACGACGCACGATGAGGACTCCTCACGAAGAGTGGTGAGACCAACACTCGCTCGCGGTCACGGCGGGGCGAAAGGTCCGGGTCCCGAGTTGGCCCGGAGTTGTCGCCGGGCGTGGAGCGCGACCAGGCCGCGGACCCGTCCCGGCCGGCGCTCAGCCCACGAAGAGCTGCGTGATCCCCTCGGTGCCGAACGACAGCAGGATCGTGATGGTGCCCATGACGAGGAGGCCGACCAGGATGCGCAGGAGCGCCGCCCCGCCTCCACCGATCGCCTGCCGATGCTCGGTCCGGGCCTCGCCGGTCACCACGTCGTCCACGTCGCCGACGGTAGGTGCCGGCCCGAGGACCGTGACGGGTCGAAGGTCCCGATCCGTCACACTGGCACGATGTCCGCCCCGCTCCCCGCCGACCAGCGGCCCTTCGATCACACCCCGGTCGACACGTCGGACCTGCCCGAGACACCGACCCGCGACCGCAACATCGCGGCATCGGCATGGAGCGACGCCCCTGAGGTGCTGCTCTCCCTCGGCGACGACCTGGGCCACCCCGAGGCCGCCTACAAGCGCCGGATCCACGGATGGTTGCTGTGGCGGGCCGGTCCCGCCCGGGGCGCACACGCCCGCTACCTGGCGATCGACCCGCAGGACCCGTCGACGACGCACCGCTTCGACCTCCACCCCGACGGCCGAGGAACGGGCACCGGCCCGAGCGGCTCGACCCACGAGCGGTTCCGCACCTGGAAGGAGGACCTGCGGGACCACCCGCCGACCACCTCCACGACGTGACCGATACCCGGCCGGACCTATTTCTCCTATGCCCATAGTGCGAATAGACTTTCACCCATGACCTCCCCCCACGTGCTCGAGATCGAGGGCCTGCGGGCCCGTCCCGGCGAGGCCGACGTCGACATCCTCCGCGGCATCGATCTGCAGGTCGGGCCGGGTGAGGTGCACGCGATCATGGGCCCGAACGGCTCGGGCAAGTCGACCCTCGCCTCGGCGTTGCTCGGCTCGCCCGAGTACGAGGTGACCGGCGGGCGGATCCTGCTGCAGGGCGACGACGTCACCGAGTGGGAGCCCGACGTCCGGGGCAAGGCCGGCATGTTCCTCGCCTTCCAGTACCCGCAGGAGATCGCCGGCGTGTCGGTGATCCAGTTCCTCCGCCAGGCGCTGTCGGCTCGCACCGGCATCGACATGTCGGTCCTCGAGCTGCGGGTGTCGATCATGGAGTGGATGGACCGCCTGGGCATGGATCCGTCGTTCGCCGACCGCTACCTCAACGAGGGCTTCTCCGGCGGTGAGAAGAAGCGCAACGAGATCCTCCAGATGGCGATCCTCGAGCCCGAGGTCGCCATCCTCGACGAGACCGACTCCGGCCTCGACATCGACGCCCTGCGCATCGTCGCCAAGGGCGTCGAGGAGGTGCGACGCGACCGCCCCGAGATGGGGGTCGTGCTCATCACCCACTACCAGCGACTGCTGAGCGAGCTGACGCCTGACCGAGTGCACATCCTCGTCGACGGCCGCATCGTCGACAGCGGCGGCCCGGAGCTGGCCGAGCGGCTCGAGCGCGAGGGCTACGAGAGCTGGAGGAACTGATGGCCGACACCATCGATGTCGCAGCCGTCAAGGCCGACGTCGCCGTCCTCGGCGACGAGGTCGACGGCAAGCGCCTCGTCTACCTCGATTCGGCGGCGAGCTCGCAGCGCCCCACCGCCGTGGTCGATGCGATGCGCGACTACTACGACCACCACCACGCCAACGTCCACCGGGGTGCGTATCGACTCGCGGCCGAGGCCGACGCGGCCTACGAGCGCGGGCGCCGCAACATCGCCCGGTTCATCGGCGCCCCGTCGCCGAGCGAGGTGATCTTCACGAAGAACGCCACCGAGGCGATCAACCTCGTGGCGTTCTCGTGGGGCCGCGCCAACCTCGGCGCCGGTGACGCCGTGGTGCTCACCGAGATGGAGCACCACGCCAACATCGTGCCGTGGCAGATCCTGGCCGAGCAGCTCGGCTTCGAGATCCGGTGGCTGCCGGTCGGCGCCGACGGCCACCTCGACACCTCCGACCTCGATCGACTCCTCGACGGGGCGAAGCTCTTGTCGCTGACGGCGATGTCGAACGTCCTCGGGACCATCACGCCGCTCCGCGAGCTGGCCGACGCCGCCCATGCCGCCGGCGCGCTCGTGCTCGCCGATGCCTGCCAGTCCGTTCCGCACCTCCCCACCGACGTGGGTGAGCTCGACGTCGACTTCCTCGCCTTCTCCGGCCACAAGATGCTCGGCCCGACCGGCATCGGTGTCCTGTGGGGACGGGAGGCGCTGCTCGACGCCATGCCGCCGTTCCTCGGGGGTGGCGGCATGATCTCGACGGTCACGACCGAGGGATTCACCACCGCCGAGCTCCCGGCGAAGTTCGAGGCGGGTACGCCGCCGATCGCAGAGGCCGTCGGCCTGGGCGCCGCCGTCGAGTACCTCGAGGCGCTCGGGATGGAGGCGGTGCGCCGCCACGAGGTCGAGTTGACCGCCTACGCGTTGCGGACCCTTCGCGAGCGGTTCGGTGACGACCTCCTCATCCACGGCCCCTCCGAGCCCTCCGAGCGTGGCGGCGTGATGTCGTTCGTCTACAAGGACGTCCATCCCCACGACGTCTCGCAGGTGCTCGACCAGGACCAGGTCTGCGTTCGGGCCGGCCACCACTGCGCCAAGCCGCTGATGCAGCGACTCGGCGTGGGTGCGACGGCCCGGGCGAGCTGGTACGTCTACAACGACGAGTCCGACATCGACACCTTCGCCGACTCGCTCACACGGGCCGACGAGTGGTTCGGGTTCTGAGCGACCGTAGGATCGCGACGATGCCGGGACTCGAAGACCTCTACCGCGAGATCATCCTCGACCACTACCGGAACCCACGGAACCGGGGCGAGCTCGAGACCCCGCCGGCCATCCGCGCCGAGGGCATGAACCCGCTGTGCGGCGACGAGATCGTGGTCTACGCCCACGTCGAGGACGGCACGGTGACCGACCTCGCCATCGGCGGCCAGGGCTGCTCGATCTCGCAGTCGGCGGCCTCCATGATGTCGGCCGCGGTGAAGGGCGGGTCCGTCGACGACGCCCGAGCGAAGATCTCCGCCTTCAAGGCGATGATGTCGATCCACGAGAACGAGCTGGGCGGCGATGCCGAGGTCGAGGGCCCCGACCCCGAGGTGAAGCTGGGCGACCTCGAAGCGCTGCGAGGCGTCGTGAAGTTCCCCGTGCGCATCAAGTGCGCCACGCTGTCGTGGAACACCCTCGCCCAGGCCCTCGACGAGGCGCTCGGCGAGACGACCGCCGACTGAACGGCGCCCATCCGGCCCCCTAGCCTCGGCGTGGTGCCCCGAGCCCTCGCCGTCGCTGCGTCACTCGCCGTCCTGGCAGGCGCGTGCGGGGCGGGTGACGACGGGTCGGCGGCCACGACCGAGCCCCCGGTGGCCTCGGTCCCCAGCTCGATCGCGACGACGGCGCCACCGGCGACCGTGCCTCCGGACACGACCGCCCCGCCAGCGACCGCGCCGCCCACGACCGCTCCCACCACGACCGTCGCGCCCGAGACGACCACCTCGACCTCGGTGGCGCCCGCCGCACCGGTGGCGCTCCCCGATGTCGCCACGGTGATCGACGACGTCGGCCTGGGCGCCGGCTTCGTCCTCGGCACCAGCCCGGTGGCGCCGGTGGCATGGGTGCTCGCCCCGGGCGACGGTCCCGAGGCGCCGGGCTGTGAGGGCCTCCCCGCCGAGGCGCTCCGGGCGCAGCCCCTCGACGGCAGCGCCCGCACCCCGGCGCTGCCCGACGATCCCGATCTCGTCGGCATCACCACGGTGACGGCCCACCCTGACGGCCGGGTCCTGCTCGTGCGGGCCTGTGAGGGTCTCTTCGTCGACGCCCACGTCGGCACCGCCGACGGCGACGGCGCCATCCGCGACGTCGAGCCGGTCGACCTCCCCGACTCGACGCTCTTCTCGACCATCCGACTCACGCCCGGCGGGGTGACCTACGTCGACCGCGACCAGTTCGACGGCACCGACGGCACGCTCGTCGAGCTCGACGTCGAGACCGGCACGACCAACGTCCTGCTGAGCGGCGACGTCTGGGACGGGGTCGGCCTCGCGAGCGGCAGCCTGCTCCACCGTACGAGCACCGAGCTCTTCGTCGACGGCTTCTCACTCGGCACGTTCCCCGAGGCGGGCCCCTTCGCCTTCGACCTCGAGCTGTCAGATGACGGACTCGACGTGGCGACGACCACCGCCACGGGGATCGCCGCTTACCTCGGCGCCGACGACGAGCTCGTCAGCCTCCTCGACGAGGAGGTCGCGGTGCTCGACTGGCATCCCAGCGGCGAGGCGGTGCTCGTCAACGGACCCGTCACCGACGAGGGCACGACGCCGCCTCGGGTCGTGCTCCTCGATGGCACCACGATCCCCGTCGAGGTGGGCGCTGACGCCGTCGGCGCCGCCTTCTCGGCCGACGGGACATCGGTGGTCATCACGAACTTCGTCGGCGGCGAGACGATCGAGCTGCTCGCTCGGGCGCTGGTCTTCGGCTGAGGGCCGCGCCCCGACCGCTCACCAGCGGTGACCGACCGGCGCGCCGGTCACGTACTCCTTGATGCGTCGCTGGGTCGCCGGGCTGGTGTCGGACGGCAGGTCGTTGACGTCGACGAAGCGCATCTCGGCGATCTCGGTCGATCGGTGGCCCTCGACCGTCGACCAGTCGCGGATCACGAACACGACCACGTGGTCGCTCTTGTGCTCGAGGAAGCTCGAGTAGACACCGTGGACGGGATGGGAGTTGGTGTTCGGCACGATCCCGGTCTCCTCACCGAGCTCGCGGGTCATGGCGTCGACCAGCGACTCACCGGTCTTCACCCCACCACCGGGGAGGAACCAGCCGTCGCGGTAGGAGTGCCGGATCAGGCAGATGCGGGCCTCGTCGTCGACGACGATCGCGCGCACGCCGATGGTCAGGCGCGCACCACGGATCTTCCACCACATCCGCACGACCCGGTAGAGCTGCTTGCGGATCAGGATGCGCTCCCCGCCGCGAGCCGCTCGACCTCGGTCGCGAGCTCGAGATCGAGCTCGGTGATGCCACCGGCGTCGTGGGTGACGAGGTCGATCACGACGCGGCTGTAGACGTTGCTCCACTCGGGATGGTGGTTCATCTTCTCGGCGACGATCGCGATGCTGGACATGACGCCCCACGCGACCGTGAAGTCGGGGAAGCGCAGCTCGCGGTGGAGCTTGCCGTCGACGACCGCCCAGCCCGGCAGGTCGCCGAGCCGGCGGGTCAGGACATCGTCACTGAGGACCGGGGGCACCGTCACCGACGCGAGCGTACGCCCCGCCCGGCGTGCTGTGTCGATCCTCCGCTCTGCGGTCAGGCGAACGGGTCGGCGAAGGGATCGGCGTCGACCTCGGCCGTCGACTCCTGGTCCTCGGGGAGGAAGTCGGCGTAGCCATCGGCCTCGAGTCGATCGGCCAACTCGGGGCCACCGCTCTCGACGATCCGCCCCCCGGCGAAGATGTGGACGACATCGGGACGCAGCTCGGTGAGCAACCGGCTGTAGTGGGTGATGGCGATCACCGCCAGGCCGGTCTCCTCGGTCGCCCGCTCCACTCGCCGAGCGCAGAGGCGGAGCGCATCGACGTCGAGGCCGGAGTCGAGCTCGTCGAGCACGGCGATCTTCGGCGCGAGCACGCCCAGCTGGAGCGTCTCGTTGCGCTTCTTCTCACCGCCGGAGAGGTCGACGTTGAGCGCACGATCGAGGAACTGCTCCCCGAAACCGATGGCCTCGGCCTCGGCCCCGACGAGCGCGGGGATCTGGCTGCGGTCGCGACCGGCGGCGGCGAAGGACTCCTCGAAGAGGTCGCGCACGCGCACTCCCGGGACCTCGGTCGGGTACTGGAGCGCCAGGAACAGGCCGGCCTGGGCGCGCTCCCAGGTCGGCTTCGAGAGCAGGTCCTCACCGTCGAGGGTCGCCGTGCCGTCGAGCACGGTGTAGCCCGGCCGTCCCATCAGCACGTGGGACAGCGTCGACTTGCCGGAGCCGTTCGGCCCCATCACCGCATGGACCTCGCCCGACCGGACGGTCAGATCGAGACCGCTGATGATCTCGGTCTGCGCCTCGCCCACGGCGGCGCGGAGGCCGCTGATCTCGAGCACGTGCTCGGCGCCGCTCACGGGATCACCACCATGACATCGCCTCCTTGGGTTCGCACCTCGTAGACCGGGACGGGCTGCGTCGCCGGGAAGGTGTCGGGCTCACCGGTCTCGAGCGAGAACCGGCTGCCGTGCTTCCAGCACTCGATCATGCACTCGTCGCCGAACACCTCACCCTCGGCGAGGGAGATGTCGGCGTGGGTGCAGCGGTCGCCCACGGCACGGAAGTCGTCGCCGAGGCGGACCAGCGCGACGCGGTGGCCGTCGACGTCGAAACGCCGCGCCTCACCATCGGCGAGCTCGTCGATCGCGCAGAGTCGCTGGTCGCTCATCGGTCGCCTCCGCCGAAGACGGCGTCGAGACGGCCTGCGATCACGTGACCGACCGCTGCGGCCACCTCGGGCACCGGGAAGCGCTCGAGGACCTCCTCGAAGAAGCCGGCGACGACCAGGCGATCGGCGACCTCCGGCGGCACGCCCCGCGACTCGAGGTAGAAGCGGTGGTCGGCATCGATCGGTCCGATCGCCGAGGCGTGGCTGCAGCGCACGTCGTTGTTCTCGATCTCGAGGTTGGGCACCGATTCGGCCCAGGCGTCCTCGGAGAGCTTCAGGTTGCGGTTGGTCTGGAAGGCGTCGACGTCGCCGGCGTCCTTCGCGATGCGGATGTTGCCCGTGTAGACGCTGTGCGACCGATCACCGACGGCGCCCTTGAACAGCAGGTTGCTGCCGGTGTGGGGGGCGAGGTGGTCCTGGACCGTGCGGTAGTCGAGCATCTGCTCGCCCTCGCCGAAGTAGATCGCCTGGATGTCGGCGTGGCCGCCGGACCCGACGATGCGGGTCTCGATGCGGTCGCGGGCGAAGTCACCACCGAGCCCGGCCGCCGACACGAGCACCGTCGCGTCGCGCTCTGCGACGGCCACGATCGAGCCCAGCTGCCACGTCGCCGCAGCCAGGTCCTGCACGACGGTGTGGCGGAGGCGACTCGCCGGACCGGCCACGAGCTCGGTCACCGGGAGCGAGAGCGCCGGCGAGTCCGTCGACGTGCGGAGCTCGACGACGCTCAGCTCGGCCAGCTCACCGGTCAGCACCACGAGCCGGGGGAAGGTGACGGCGCCACCGGTCGCGGTCTCGACCTCGACGACCACCGGGCGCTCGATCACCGCGGCGCGAGCGGCCTCGACGACGACGGCCCCCGGCGAGAGGGCGTCGTTGAGGCCGGCGAACACGTCGACCGGTTCCGGCATCCCCGCGCCGACGCCGGGGTGGTCGCCGGAGCGGTCCTCGACCCGGTGGACGGTCAGACCGGTGACGTCGGGGTCGACCTCGATCGACACCACGTACCCGTCGCGGACGACGACCCGAGCAGCGGCGTCGACCGCTGCAGCGCCGAGGTCGGGCCCGTCGACGGCGGCACCCGGAGCGTCGGCCGCGCCGTAGCGCTCGACGTCGAGCTCGCCGATGCGGCTGTATCGCCAGATCTCCTCGTCGGTGGACGGGATCTGCGCGTCGCTGAGCGCCTCGAGGGCGGCTCGGCGACGATCACGCAGCCAATCGGGCCCTGCCGGATCACCGGCCGGGGCGAGTGACGGGAAGAGCACGGAGGACCTCTCGATCGCAGGGGGCACGTCGGCGAGACGCCGACCTCGGATTCTACCGGCCGATCCCGTGCAAATACGACCTGTGGGGTCGTGCGACCCTGCCCCCCGAGGCGTCAGCGACGGCGGCGACGAAAGCGCCCGAAGAAGCCCGTCCGCCGGTTCTGCTCCTCGTGGAGCTCGGCGAGGATGCGGGGCCCCGCGTCGTTCACGACGTCCTCGGCTGCGTCGAGCAGGGCTGCGATGGAATCGTCCTCGCCGACGCTGGCCGGCTCGGCGACCGACAGGTCGGGCGACAGCGAGCCGTGGTCCCATCCCATGTCGACGACGCGCGGGGTGAAGCTCGGACAGTCGTCCGGACACCGCCACGGCGCCTCGGGCGCGAGATCGAGGTCGCACTTCCGGACGGTGTCGCCGTTCGGGTAGGTGCGGCTCTCGTAGTGGCGGCAGTTGATCCGCATCGGCATGGGACCAGTGTGCCGGTTCGACAGGATGCTGGCACCGCGACCTGACGCGACGTTCAGCAGATGGTCAGCGCCCTCACTCGAAGAGCTCGGGGTCGGTGCGGCAGATCTCCTGCCAGATCGGCTGGAAGCTGAACCAGCCGGCCCGGGGGAAGCCGGTCTGCTCGGCGGTGTACCGGGCGTACTCGTCCCGGATCTCGATGGGGTCGCCGGCGGCCATCGCCATGAGCTGGGCCTGGCAGGATCGCTCCATCGAGATGAACCAGAAGGCGGCCTCGTCGACGGTCGTGCCGACGGTGAACAGGCCGTGGTTCTGGTGGATGGCGGCCTTGCCCGACGGGAACTTCGACGCGAGCTCGCGACCGGCCTCGACCTCGAACACCACGGCGCCACCCTGTTCGGCGATGACGGTGTGGTCGCCGTAGAAGATGCAGGCGTCCTGGGTCAGCGGAGCCAGGGGGATGCCGAGCGAGCTGAACGACTTGCCGTAGGGGCTGTGGGAGTGGGCGGCGGCCACCACGTCGGGCCGGGCCTGGTGGATGGCGGCGTGGATGACGAACGCAGCCCGGTTGACGGGATGCTCGCCGTAGACGACATCGCCGTCGTGGTTGACGAGGATCAGGTCGGACTGGCGGATGTGGCGGAAGCTCATCCCGAACGGGTTCACCCAGAAGCAGTCGGGGAACTCCGGGTCGCGGACGGTGATGTGGCCGGCGACGCCCTCGCCGAAGCCGAAGCGTCCGAAGACACGGAGGGCGCCGGCCAGCTTCTGCTTGCGGTGGAGGCGCTCGCCCTCGACGGAGTCGAACGTCGGCGGACCCTCGAGACCGACCTCCTTCGGCGTCAGCTCGACGCCGTCGATCACGCGGGTGTCGGTCTCGGAGATCGCCATGGCGTCAGGCTACTCACCCACCGCCTCGGGCGCCCGGGCCGTCGACCAGCCGCGGGATGGCGGCGAGATCGGGGTGATCACCGGCGTGTCGGCCCTCGTGACGCCACCTGACCACACCGTCCTCGACCAGCAGGAAGAGCGGCAGGGTCCATCCGTCGGCACCCTTCCGGCGCCCGATGAGGTTGCCGCGGAGGAAGGCCGGGATGCCCGCCCGCCACGCACCGGGCCCGAACATCGCTCGCCAACCACCTCGCCGCACCCCCAGCGCAGCCCGCAGCGAGCCGTCGGCGTCGGCGACGACCCGAGCGTCGAGATCGCGCCCGGCGAAGAAGTCGTCGACCACCTCCGTCGTGCCCTCCATCACGTGGAGCACCGACGGTCGGCCACCCCACGTGGGTGCCAGCTGGTGCAGGACGCGCACGGCGTCGCGGGGGAACAGTCAACCCGGGTGGCGGAGGGCGACGACCAGCGTCGCCTCGGGGCCCAGCTCCCCGCCCAGGGTCGCCGCGCGCAGGTTGCGACCCCCCACCGGGTGCTCGAGGACCGCTCGGTCGAGACGCGTCACCACGAGATCAGTGTGCCCGGTCGCGAACCGGATGGCTTCACTTCTGGAGGGCGATGCCGACGGAGACGTTGTCGGGAGTGGACGAGCTGTCCATTCGCCGGTGCGCGAGTCCGACATAGGAGCAGACAGATGCAGAAAGTCCGTGGGTTCGCATCGACGATCGGGGGCCGGCTGGCCATCGCGTTCGGTGCGGTCATTCTCGTGGTGATCGTCTCGACGACGGTCATCTTCCAGTCGAAGCAGGCCGCCAAGGAGGCCTTCGACGACTACGAGCGAGCCGCTGTCGGCGAGCTCCACGCCGTCGAGGTCGACACCGCCATCAGCGTCGCACGGGCGCTCGCCGCGGAGTACCTGGTCACCCAGGACGCCTCGCTGGTCGACGCCTTCGGCGACCAGCGCGACACCGCCACCGCCCTCCTGGCCGACCTCGAGGAGAGCTTCTCGGACCGGCCCGACTTCCTCGAGGTGCTCGCAGCCACGAGCGAGGCCACGACCACCTACAAGGACCTGTTCCTCGACGAGGTCGCGCCGCTGGTCGAGGCCGGCGACGTCGACGGCGCCACCGCCCGCCTCGGCGACCTGAACGCCGCCCAGGAGGTCGTCAGCGTCGACGCCCAGCTGCTGGTCGACAACCTGACCGGCTACGCCGCCGACCGGAAGTCCAGCCTCGACTCGTCGCTCGACGCCGCGTCGACCGCCTCCCTCGTCGGCGGCATCGTCTCGGCGCTGATCGCCATCTCGGCCGCCTGGGCCGTCCGCCGCTCGATCGCCCGTCCGGTCGCCCGCCTCAACGTGGCAGCCGACCAGCTGGCCGTGGGCGACAACGACGTGGACCTGGTCGTGACCGACCGCAACGACGAGCTGTCCCGTCTCGAGCGGGCCTTCGCCGAGATGAGCGAGTCCAACGCCAAGACCGCCGAGCTCGCCGAGCGGATCGCCCAGGGCGACCTCACCACCGAGGTCACCATCCGCTCCGAGCGCGACCAGCTCGGCAACGCCCTCACGGCGATGATCGCCAAGCTGCGCAGCCTCGTCGGCAAGATCACGTCGGCCGCCGACGAGGTCGTCGAGCGGGCCAATGTGCTCTCCGAGGTCTCCGCCGAGTCGAAGACCACGACCGAGCAGCTCGCCACGAGCGTCAACTCGATCGCCGAGGGTGCCATCCACCAGGCCCAGTCGACCGAAGAGGTCGCCATGGCCGGCACCGAGATCCTCAACCAGGCCGAGGAGATGACCGCCGCCGCCGGCCGAGCCAGCGACGCCGTCGTCGACGCCCGCGACCGCGGCCAGACCGGCCAGGACGCCGTCAGCGACGCCTCGACGGTCATGGACACCGTCCTCACCGAGACCACGGCGACGACCGAGCTGATCTCGGGGCTCGAGGAGCGCGCCAACGGCGTCTCCGAGACCGTCGACGTCATCCGCAGCATCGCCGAGCAGACCAACCTGCTCGCCCTCAACGCCGCCATCGAGGCGGCCCGGGCCGGCGAGCAGGGCCGCGGCTTCGCCGTGGTCGCCGCCGAGGTCAAGGCCCTGGCCGAGGAGGCCGCCAAGTCGACCGAGCAGATCGACTCGATCGTCACCGAGATGGTGTCGGCCGTGGCGACCGCCAACGAGCGGGCCCGCAACAACCTCGACTCGGTGGCCAAGGGCCAGGGGCTCATGGGCGACGTCCTGTCGGCCTTCGACTCCATCTCGGCCGCCATCGACGAGCTGGGCGACTCGATGGCCGCCACCCAGCAGGCCGCCGGCATGGTCCAGGAGCGGGCGGCGAGCATCGGCGGGCAGACCCAGTCGCTCGCCGCGCTGGCCGAGGAGAACGGTGCCTCCACCGAGCAGTCCTCCGCAGCGGCGGAGGAGATCGCGGCGAGCACCAACGAGATCGACGACTCGGCTCGCGGCCTGCGCGACGCCGGCGGCGAGCTCAGCGAGGCGTTGAGCGCCTTCCGGCTCTAGCCGGGAAGCGCTCCGTAGACGGCGACGTCCGGGGGCAGCGTGCAACAGGTGAGAGTTGGTTCGTCGGGGCTGGTCGTGTCGAGGCTCTGCCTCGGTACGGGCAGCTTCGGCGGGGCAACCCCCGAAGACCAGGCGCACGCTGTCCTCGACGCCGCCCTCGAGCGTGGCATCACCACGATCGACACCGCCGACGTCTACCCCCACGCCTCCACCAACGGCTCCATCGGCCGGACCGAGGCACTCATCGGTCGGTGGATGACGGGGCGGCGCGACCAGGTCGTGATCGCCACGAAGGGGTCCTACCCCACGGGCCCGAGGGCCTGGCACCGGGGCAACGGGCGACGGCACCTCCGTGAGGCGGTCGAGGCGAGCCTCCGCCGGCTCGACACCGACCACATCGATCTCTACCTCGCCCACGCCGACGATCCGTCGGTCGATCTGGACGAGACCCTGGGCGTGCTGAACGACCTCGTGACCGCCGGCAAGATCCTGCACGCCGGCGTGTCGAACTGGCCGGCCTGGCGGCTCGCCGACGCGATCGGTCGCTCGCTGCGACCCGGGATCGCCCGCCCGCTGGTCGCCCAGACGCGCTACAGCCTCCTGCACCGCGAGGCCGAGCGAGACCTCCTGGCGCTGGCGCAGTCCGAACGGGTGGCGGTCTTCGCCTACAACACGCTCTACGGCGGCCTCCTCGTCGACGGCAGCCAATCACCGGTCCACGGGGGCCGACCCGAGGTCGCCGTCGCGCTCGACCAGATCGCACGTTCGCTCCGACGGCCGCTCGCCCAGATCGCCTACAGCTGGGCGCTGACCCGACCGGGGTTGACCGGGATCGTCGTCGGGGCGAGCCGCCCCGAGCAGCTCGAGGCGCCGCTCCAGGCACTCGAGGACCCGCTCGACGAGTCGACCCTGCGCGGCCTCGACGAGCTCACCCAGCCGTGGCTGGGGCTGGTCCCCGCTCCGTAGCCTCAGCCCTGGCGTCGGCTCGCCGCGACGAGCGCGGGCACCACATCGTGCTCGTGGTAGCCCCGCTCGCTCGGCTCGATGTGGTCGAGGAAGTGTTGGAACACCGTCGCGGACCGGAGGTGGGCCAGGGGACGCAGCGCCGACCACGCCTCCCCCACCCGATCGAACCCGGCGCGTCGCCATCGCTCGAGCCAGGCCTCGACGATCCGGGAACCGAGCTCCGGGTGATGGGACTCAGCGACGGCGACGTCGAGCAGCGGATGCCCGACGAAGGAGTCGCCCCAGTCGAGGATGGCCACGTCGCCGTCGACGAACCGCCCGTTCCCGGTGTGGGCGTCGCCGTGGACCAGGGTGTGCACGGGCACGAGGTCGGTCACGACGTCCACGATCCGGTCGGTGTCGTCGAGGACCGACTCGATCACCTCGCGGACGGCGCCGTCGATCCCCGCGCTCCGCCGATCGAGGAGCCGACGGACGTCGGCGGCCACCGCCACCAGCTCGACCGCAGGCACCCCCGCCGCCCGGAGAGCGTCCGTGCGCTCGACGGCGGCGAGCTGGATCCCGACGAGCGCGTCGACGTGCCGGCGCCAGCCGGGGAGCCCGACCGAGTAGCCGTCCTCCCCCTCCAGGTGGGCGAGCACCGCCCGGCCCGGCTCTCCGGCCATCAGCTCCGGCACCGGTTGGTCGTCGAGGAGCCGGAGGACGGCCGCCTCGTGGGCGAAGAACGGCGGCACGGCCTTCAGCCAGACCGTGCCGCCGTCGGTCGGGAGCCGCCACAGCGACGACAGGTTCCAGGTCCGGACCTGCGTCGGCGGTGCCGACACCCGGCGACCGACCGCCTCGATCGCGCCCGAGGCCCAGTCCAGATCGGTGGCCGGGCCGCCGGGGCGCGCCCAGGGCATGCGGAGCGCGTGGTCGCCGAGGCGGCCGCCCCAGGGCCGGACCTCGTCCGGGACGACATCGACCTCGGCGAGGTAGGTCACCTCACCGCCGGGCCCCTCCGGTTCCGCGTCGAGCAGACGCAGCAGCACCGGCCGCACGCCGAAGCGATCGACGCAGGCGTCGACCACGGGCGCAGCTTCCTGGCGCCACGGCGACGCGACCTCGAACGGATCGAGCCGACCCAGCACCTCGCCGTCGCGCCGGCAGAGGACCAGCGTCACCTGCCGGGGACGCAGCTCCATGCCGGGTTGCTCGCCGATCGGGCTGCTAGCCGATCGAGCCCTCCATCTGGAGCTCGATGAGGCGCGACCACTCGACGGCGTACTCCATCGGGAGGGTCCGAGTGACCGGCTCGATGAAGCCGTTCACCACCATCCCCATGGCCTGCTCCTCGGTGAGACCTCGGCTCATCAGGTAGAAGAGCTGGTCGTCGGCGACCTTCGACACGGTCGCCTCGTGACCGATCTGGGCGTCGCGCTCGCCGATCTCCTGGTACGGGTAGGTGTCGGTGCGGCTCTCCTCGTCGAGCAGCAGCGCGTCGCAGACGACGTGGCTCTTCGCCCCGGTCGCTCCGTCCTCGACCCGCACCAGCCCGCGGTACGAGGTGCGGCCCCCGTCCTTCGAGATCGACTTCGAGACGATCTTGGAGGTCGTGTTGGGGGCGGCGTGGACCATCTTGGCGCCGGTGTCCTGGTGCTGGTCGGGGCCGGCGTAGGCGACGGAGAGCACCTCACCCGAGGCGCCCTCGCCCATGAGGTAGACGGCCGGGTACTTCATCGTGAGGCGGCTGCCGATGTTGCCGTCGATCCACTCGACGTGGGCGTCCTCGTAGGCCGCAGCTCGCTTCGTGACCAGGTTGAACACGTTCGACGACCAGTTCTGGATGGTCGTGTAGGTGATGCGGGCACCGGGCTTGGCGATGAGCTCGACGACGGCCGAGTGCAGCGAGTCCGAGGTGTAGACCGGCGCGGAGCATCCCTCGATGTAGTGCACCGTGGCGCCCTCGTCGGCGATGATCAGGGTCCGCTCGAACTGGCCCATGTTCTCGGCGTTGATCCGGAAGTAGGCCTGCAGCGGCATCTCGACCTCGACGCCGGGCGGGACGTAGATGAACGAGCCGCCCGACCAGACGGCCGAGTTGAGCGCGGAGAACTTGTTGTCACCCGGCGGGATGATCGAGCCGAAGTGCTGCTTGACGATCTCGGGGTGTTCCTTGACCGCGGTGTCCATGTCGGTGAACAGGACGCCCTGGGCCTCCAGGTCCTCGCGGTTCTTGTGGTAGACGACCTCGGATTCGTACTGGGCGGTCACGCCGGCGAGGTACTTGCGCTCGGCCTCGGGGATGCCCAGCTTCTCGTAGGTCTGCTTGACCGACTCCGGGAGCTCCTCCCAGGCGTCGACCTGCCCCTCGGTCGGCTTGATGTAATAGAAGATGTTGTCGAAGAAGATCTCCGACATGTCGCCGCCCCAGTTCGGCATCGGCTTGCGCTGGAAGAGGCGGTAGGATCGCAGGCGGAAGTCGAGCATCCAGTCGGGCTCGCCCTTCATCCAGGACATCTCACGGATGATGTCCTCGTTCAGCCCGCGCTTGGGCTTATAGACGTACTCTTCGGCGTCGCTCCAGCCCAGCTCGTACCGGCTCAGATCGAGGGCAACGTCGGTCACGGTGATCACTCCCTGGGGCTCAGGTGGGGGCTCGTGGGATTTCTCCTACGCAGATAGTAACAACTCCGTCGGCCCGGATCGTCCCTCCCGGGAGGGTTTTCACGGGAACGGCCGTGAGAACTCTGCCACCGGGACCCGCTCCGACCACCGATCGGGCTCGCTACCCTCGCCGGTGGCCCTCCGGCCCGCCCCCCGATCCCCCTCTGGAGCACCGTGGTCGCCGCTGTTCGCCTGCGTCGATGGCAGAAGGACGCGCTCGACGCGCTGCGTGCGAGCGACGAGCCCGACTTCCTCGCCGTCGCCACGCCCGGCGCCGGCAAGACGACGTTCGCGCTCACCGCCGCCCGACTCGAGCTGGCCGAGCGGCCCGGCGCCCGGTTGGTCGTCGTGGCGCCGACCCGTCACCTGAAGGTCCAGTGGGCCGACGCCGCCGAGCGGCTGTCGCTGCACCTCGAGCCCGAGTGGTCGGCCCGTCGTCGGCCGCCGGCCGACGTCCACGGCGTGGTCGTCACCTATCAGCAGGTCGCCGCGGATCCGAAGCGCCTGGCGCGGCTGGCCGACGGGGCCGTGGCCGTCTTCGACGAGATCCACCACGCCGGTGACGAGCGGGCCTGGGGGGAGGGCCTCCGCACCGCCTTCGAGGGCGCCGCCCGGCGTCTCATGCTCTCGGGCACGCCGTTCCGTTCCGACACCCGAGCCATCCCGTTCGTCCGCTACGAGCACGACGTCGCCCGTCCCGACGTCGAGTACGGCTACGACGACGCGCTGGCCGACGGCGGGGTGGTGCGGCCGGTCTTCTTCCCCCGCTTCAACGGGCACATGGAGTGGGTTGCCCCGGACGGCTCGATCGCCGACGCGACCTTCGACGACCAGCTCGACCGGACCGCCGCGTCACAGCGGCTCCGCACGGCCCTGTCACCGGAGGGCGACTGGCTCCCGACCGTCCTGGGGCAGGCCCACCACCACCTGCTCGGCCTGCGCGGGACCCACCCGGACGCCGGTGGGCTCGTGATCGCCACCGACCAGGAACACGCCTGGGCGATCGCCGACCTGCTCCGGTCTCGGTTCCGCGCCCGGGCCGTGGTGGCGACCTCCGACGATCCGACGGCGTCGGACCGGATCGCCGCCTTCGCCGCCTCGGACGATCCGTGGATCGTGGCCGTGCGGATGGTGTCGGAGGGCGTCGACATCCCCCGCCTCCGGGTCGGCGTGTGGGCGACCACGACCTCGACCGAGCTGTTCTTCCGCCAGGCGGTCGGCCGCCTCGTCCGGTGGACGCCCGGGCTCCGTCGCCAGCGAGCGTTCCTCTTCCTCCCCGACGACGGCCGTCTCCGCACCTTCGCCGAGCGGATGGCCGAGTCACGACGGCACGCCCTGCGTCGCGACTCGACCGACGACGGCGACGACGCCATCGCCGAGGAGGCCGAGCCCTCCGAGCTGCCCGACGAGCCCGACAGCGAGCAGCTCTCGCTGTTCGCTCCCCTGTCCTCCACCACCGTCGACGACGAGGTCGTCCTGTCCGTCTTCGCCGACGACCACCCCGATGACCCCGAGCGCGACCTCGTCGACGATGACGACCCGGCCCTCGTCCTCCCGCTCGCCCCGCCCCCACCCCTGCCCGGCGGCGACGGTCCCAACCCCCGGCGGCGGAGGTCGGAGCTGCGGGAGGCCAACGCCCATGTCGCCGGCGTGATCTCGGACCTCACCGGCGAGAGCCACGCCAAGGTCAACGGCCAGCTCAACCGGGAGGCCGGGATCTCGTCGGTCGCCGAGGCCACGATCGCCCAGCTGGAACGTCGGCTCGACCGGGGCCGCCGCTGGAAGGACCAGATCCGCTCCCGTCGCCGGGTCGGCTGAGCCACGGCGGGTGGATCCGCCCCGCCCCGGACGGCCGGCGGTCGGCCGAGCTCAATCGAGGGGTTCGTAGCCGGGCACGAGGTGGTGGGCGGTGTCGAGGTAGACCTTCGCCTCGGGAGGTTGAGCGAAGCGACCGTGACTCCAGCGGACCTCGACGTGGCCTTCGACCACCATCACGTCGTCGGCGTCTCGATCCTCGACCTCGGCGAACCAGTCGACCTGGGGTTGACCGGCGTTGCCGGGCACGATGTCGAGGGCACGCAACGAGTACCGCTGCCGCCAGTCCCACGGCGTGGCGATGCGAGCCCGGACCGGGTTGGCACCGTCGTGGCCCACGATGAAGTAGGGCGCGCCGTAGATGCGGAGCAGGCGCCACACCATCCGCTCCCGCCGCTCGGCCGAACCCAGACCGCGTCGCCACCGGTCCGCCGAGCCCTCGCTCACCTGACGCACGAGCGCGGCGTAGGCGTCACGGGTGCCGTCGCTCAGCTCCGACCGGCTGTGGGGTCGCAGTGACTCCTTCAGCACCTTGCGGTCGGCCGGCGTCAGCGCATCGACCCGCTCGGGCACACCACCGAGGCCGAGCGCGTCGACGGTTCGGGCGTAGAGCTCCTGGGACTCGAGCGGGGCGACCTCGACGTACCAGTCGGAGCGCCGCCGACGGTCGATCGTCATCAGGTGGTCGTCGAAGAGTCGGCTCGGCGCCGCGTTGTGGAGCACCTTCGACCGGTACTTGCAGCTGACGAGGTAGACGTGGTCGACGAGGAGGTCGGCCGGGACCACCTCGTCGCCGGGCGGCCGCCGTCCCGCCGACCACACGATCGTGCGCGGCACCCGGCCGCCGAGCCCGCCGTTCGACGCGAGGAAACCAGCGCCGTTGGCGAAGGCGGCGGTCGCGGCCGCGTCGTGACCCGGATCGTCGAGGAGCGCACCCAGCCGGTCCCAGGTGGCGTCGTCGAGGGCGAGCCGGCGGGAGCGGTCGAGCGCCCCGGCCCGCACCCGCTCGTAGCCGAGCATGCCGAGCGCGGTGCAGAGCTCGGTGACGATCGTGCGGTCAGCCGCCATCGTCGAAGAGCCGGGCCAGCCCGAGCTCGAGCTGGATGCTGTCGTCGTCGAGCTCGCTCTCCCGCCAGATCCGCTCGTCGGGGAAGCCGTCGACGCGGGCGCCCGTCGCCTCCATCCACCGGACGATCGCCTCGGCGTACTCCCCCTGGCGAAGCGCCGCCCGCACACCGTCGGCGGCCGTGCCCAGGCGCGACGGGCTCGTCGCCGCCACGACCTCGAGGGCGACGACCCGGGTCAGGACCCGGTCGTCATCGGCGAGGTGCACGTCGACCTCGCCGTCGGGCCAGTGCACGAGCGCCACGGCCACGGCCGAGCGACGCCGCCCCCAACCGGCCGGCAGCATCTCATGAGCCACCACGGGCATGCTCCTCGAGGCGCTGGAGGTCGCCGACGGCGTCGAGGAGCTCGATGACGTCGCAGATCGGCCCTGTGGGTCCGGTCATGGCCGCCAGGGCGTCGTCGCCGACCGACCCCGCCGCCGGAGCGTGCGTCGTCAGGAGCACCAGCGGCGGACGCTCCTCGCCGGCGTGGCGCCGCTCCCACTGACCGGCGAGCGCCGCGGCGCGACCGATGGCCTTCCAGACCGCATCGGTGCGCTGGAGGCCGGGCCGGTGCGCAGAGAGCACGCCTCCGACGTCGAACCACCACTCGCGGCCGCGCTCGTCGCGTGCCACGAACGGCACCTCGATGCCGCCGCGGACGGGCTTGACCGCACGACCGGTGATCTCGAAGCCCGCGGACTCGAGCACCGCCTCGGCCAGGTCACGGGCCTTGCGACCGTGACCGACCACCCGAGCCGCCTCGTCGACGTCGTCGTCATCGTCGTCACGCAGGGACTTGGGCACCACGACGACCCGAGGCCTGGCGTCGTCGAGCCGCGCGGCGCGAGCGGCCACCTCCTCGTCGATGCGGGCGCGGGCGAGCTCGAGATAGCCCTCGTCGGTGTCGAAGCCGACGAAGTGCCGGTCGGATCGCACGGCGGCCACGGCCGTGGAGCCCGCCCCCATGAACGGGTCGAGCACCAGGTCGTCGTAGTAGGTGTAGAGGTCGATCAGGCGCGACGGCAGCTCGACCGGGAAGGGTGCGGGGTGGCCGACCCGGGTGGCGCTCTCGGCCGGGATGTCCCACACGTCGAGGGTCTGGTCGAGGAAGTCCTCCTGACGGATCGAGCCCTGCCAGGGCAAGCCCAGCTTGCGGCGCTCGCGGGCGTTGTGGGCTCGGTCGAACCGTCCCTTGCCGGCGATGACGATCCGCTCGGTGATGTCGCGCAGCACCGGGTTGGTCGGGCTCTGGTAGGAGCCCCAGGCCGTCGACCCGGTGGCTCCCTTCTGCTTCTGCCAGATGATCTCGCCGCGCAGGAGCAGGCCGAGCGATTCGAGGATGGCGACGACGTCGGACGACAGGGAGCGATAGGGCTTGCGGCCGAGGTTGGCGACGTTGACGGCGATGCGGCCGCCCGGCTCGAGCTTGGCGGCGCAGCGCTCGAAGACGTCGTGCAACATGCCGAGGTACTCGCGGTAGCTGCCGGGGATGTGGCCCTGGCCCATCGCCGTCTCGTACTCCTTGCCGGCGAAGTAGGGCGGCGAGGTGACCACCAGCGCGACCGAGTCGTCGGCGACCTGGTCGTCGGTCATCTTCTGCGCCTCGCCCAGGAACAGCGCATCGCGCACGACGTGGGGAGCGACCTCGTCGGCGTCGGAGACGACCGGCGGCGTGAACCGGGCGTAGAACTCGGCCGCGTCGTGGCTCTCGCGCCGCCCGACGCCGAACGTCGAGGTCCTCGTCCCCCGACGACCGTCGTCGCGGCCGTCCTCGCGAGCCTGATCGCCCTCCCGTCGCTCCTCGACCATGTCGCCGAAGGTAGCCGCCGGGTGTGTCAGGGCCGGGGTTGGTCCTCGTCGGCGAGGCGGCGGCGCAGCTCGGCCTTGGCGATCTTCTCGAGCGTCGACCGGGGCAGCTCGTCGACGATCCGGACGTCGACGGGCACCTTGAACGAGGCGAGCTGCGCCCGGCACGCGTCGAGCACCGCATCGGCGAGGCCGGCGGTGTCGGCTCCGGCACCGGGCAACACGAACGCGACGGGCACCTCGTCGAGCATCTCGTGCCGGCGGGCCACCACCGCCGCCTCGACGACTCCCGGCACGCCGCCGATCACCCGCTCGACCTCCGAGGCGGCCACGTTCTCACCGCCGACCTTCAGCATGTCCTTGTCGCGGTCGGCGAAGTACATCCACCCACCGGCGCCCAGCGTGACGCGATCCCCGGTGATGAACCACCCGTCGTCGTCGAACGCCGCGGCCGTGGCCTCGGGGTCGCCCAGGTACTCGGCGAACAGCGAGAGGCCCGGGGTCCCGAGCACCTTGAGGTGGCCGGTCTCGCCCACCGCCACCGGACGATCGTCGTCGTCGACGACCGCGATGCCGTACTCAGCCGCGGGCCGGCCCATCGACATGCTCGGCGCCGGGTCGCGCCAGTCGCTGACCGTGCCGTGGGTGATCGTCTCGGTCATGCCCCACCAGCCCATGGTGGTGACCCCGAAGTGCTCGTCGCTGGGCGGTGAGCAGACGCCGTTGCCCCACCACCGGTAGGTGTGCTCGGGCACCGGTCTCGGAGCGAGCGCCCGGAGCATGAACGGCACCATCGAGCACCACGTGCACCCGTGGCGGAGGGAGACGTCCCAGAACCTGGAGGCGCTGAACCTCGGTTGGAGCACCACCGTCGCTCCGGCCCAGAGCGTCGCCAGGACGGAGTAGGCCTGCGCGTTGGTGTGGAACAGCGGCAGGAAGGCGAGGTGCACGTCGTCGGACCGGAGGTCCTCGTGGTCGGCGTTGACCTTGGCGCCCCACAGCCCGTTGGCGTGGGTCCACAGCACGGCCTTGGGCCGCGAGGTGGTCCCGGAGGTGAACTGGACCGACAGCGGCGCCAGCGGGTCCGGAGCACGGCGGGGCGCGTCGGCCGCAGCGCCGTGGAGGTCACCCCACGTGATCGAGCCCCGCGGCGCGGCGACCGTCGGTGAGGTGCCGGCGTCGTGGTCGATGACGGCCAGCCAGTCCAGCGCGCCGGCGTTCGCCTCGACGACCGCCGCCAGCGAGGGTTGGGTCACCGCGGCGCGTACCCCCGCCTTGGCGGCGTAGTAGCTGATCTCGGGCCCGGCCGACTGGGTGTTGGTCGTCACCGCGATGGCGCCGACACGGGCGCACGCGAGCCAGGAGATCAGCAGCTCCGGGCAGTTGTGGAGGTGCAGGAGCACGCGATCGCCGGCCACGACGCCACGGTCGGCCAACCCCGCTGCGACCTCGTCGGCCTCGGTGCGCATCGCGGCGTAGGTCCACGTGCGACCCTCCCCCTCGAAGGGCTCCCAGATCAGGAACGGGTGGCCGGGGTGCCGCTCGGCGCGATCGTCGAGGAGCCACGGGATGTCTCGTCCCGAGAACAGGTGCTGCGCGCGGAGCTGGCGGCCGGCAGCGGCCACGGGGTGGGAGGCCGGGTCCCAGGTGGTGGGTGGGGCTGACGCCATCCCGGCGACGCTAGCCCCACCGCCCATCGGCCGGCCCGGTCAGATGGCGGTGCGCCCGAGCCTCGACGGAGCGTCCTCCCGCTAGAGCAACGAGTCCGCGAGGCGGCGCCACCCGGCGCTCGGGATGGCCCGGGCATCGGCCTCGAGGACCTGGACGCAGACGTGGTCGGCGCCTGCGTCGAGGTGGGCGTTGACCCGGGCGGCGATGGCGTCCTCGTCGCCCCAGGCGACGATGGCGTCGACGACGGCGTCGCTCGCGCCGGAGATGTCGTCGGCGTCATAGCCGAGCCGGACCAGGTTGTTCGCGTAGTTCGGGAGGTCGAGGTAGACCTGCATGTGCTGCCGGGCGATCTCGCGGGCCACCGCGGGATCGGTCTCGAAGACGACCATCTGCTCCGGGGCGAGCCAACTGTCGGGCCCGAGTGCCTCGCGGGCGATGACGGTGTGCTCGGGCGGCACGAAGTAGGGATGGGCGCCCGCGGTCTGCTCGGCGGCGAGACCCAGCATCTTCGGGCCGAGCGCGGCCAGGACGACCTGCGGTTCGTCGTCGGGGCCGACGGCCCGGAACATGCTCTTGTCGTAGGCCTCCAGGTACTCCGCCATGCGGGTGAAGGGCTTCGAGTAGTCGTGCTTGCGCACCCAGCCGACGAGGGTGTGGTGACTGACCCCGAGGCCGAGGAGGAAGCGGCCACCGGAGAGCTCGTTGAGCGAGTGGTTCAGCGACTTGGCCGACATCGGGTCACGAGCCCAGATGTTGGCGATGCCCGTGGCGACGTTGAGGTGCTCGGTGGCGTGGAGCATGGTCGCGGCGTTGACGAACGGGTCACGGCCCACCGTCTCGGGGATCCAGAGGCCCCGGAACCCGAGCGACTCCAACTCCTGCGCGGCCTCCGCCATGGCGCTCGACGGTGACCCGTCGAACACGCCGGTCCAGATGCCGATCCTGCCCATCGCCGCGGTCGTCGTCATGGGCCGACCGTAGCCCCGCCGGTCCGCACGGTCCGCATGGTGCGAATCCCGTCGGCCGTCGGACGCCCGGTCGGGCGATCGCCTCGTCGATCGGCGGCGACGGGAACGCCACCCGGGGATCGGCTCGTTGACGGGGGGCTGTCGGAATCGTGTCCGACCGGCGACACACCCTCGCAGTACGCTGACCGGAACCTGCACTGCACCCGACCCCACACCGCCATGACCGCTCTCTGCCCACCACCACCAACGCATCGGGTCCGCACCGACCTGGCGCGCAACGTCGGCGTGTTGGGCGCGCTCTGGGTCGTGTACTCACTGGTGCGCTCGGTGGCCGGCGACGACTTCGACGTCGCGCTCGCCAACGCCGAGCGGGTGCTGGCGATCCAGGACGTCGCCGGCTTCGCCTGGGAGGCCGGGCTGCAGGAGCTGCTCTATGCCCGGCCGCTGTTCTACGTGGCGAACGTGTACTACCTGGTGCACTTCCCGGTGACCGTCGGGGTCCTGGCCTACACCTTCTGCCGGCACCGCTTCGGCGTGTTCCCCCGGTTCCGGGGTGCGCTCGTCCTCACGACCCTCTCCGCCATGGCGATCCACGTGCTGTTCCCGCTCGCACCACCGCGGATGCTCGACGGGTTCCTCGACACCGGCGCCGTCTACGGCCCGAATCCCTACGCCATCCCCGGCAGCGAGGGCGCCAACCAGATCGCGGCGATGCCGTCGCTCCACGTGAGCTGGGCGATCCTCGTCGCACTGGCGCTGCGCCACGTCGGTCGACCGCTGGTCGGGCGCATCGGCATCGCCCATGCGGTGATGACCGCCTTCGTCGTGGTCGTCACGGCCAACCACTTCGTGGTCGACGTCGCGGCCGGCGCCGCCATCGCCGTGGCGGCGTGGTGGCTCGCCTCCCACCGCCTCATCAGCCGGTGCGCTCCATCACCCGAGCGACTCGACTCGTCCGCCGAGCTCACCGAGCCGCTGGGCCGGGCGGGCTGATCAGTCGATCCGGCGGAGCTCGGTCGGGTAGCGCTCCGCTCGCTGGAGGTACGACTCGACGCCCTCGCTGATCATCTCGGGCGTCACGGTGTCGGGACGGAGCTTGGCCGGGATGCCGAGGGCCATCGCGCCGCTCGGCACCTCCATCCCGTTGGGCACGACGGCGTTGGCCCCGACGAGCGCGCCGCTGCGGACGACGGCCCGGTGGAGGACCACCGAACCCGAGCCGACCAGGGCGCCCGACTCGATGACGCACCCCTCGAGGTGGACGATGTGGCCGATCACGCAGTCGTCGCCGATGGTCGTGGGTGACTCGGGCACCGTGTGGATCACGGCGCCGTCCTGAACCGACGTCGACGACCCGACCGCGATGTGGCCCTCGTCCCCGCGCAGCACCGCGCACGGCCAGATCGACGACCGTGCCCCGATCCGCACGTCGCCGATGATCACCGCCTCGGGGTGGACGAACGCGGTCGGATCGATGGTGGGTTCGAGGTCTCCGAGGGCGTAGATCGGCACGGCGGCGACGGTAGCGTCACGCGCCGTGCCCGAAGAACTCCTCCCCCCGACCGCGGAACGACGACCGACGGTCCGTGAGCTCCACGGCGACACCGTCACCGACCATTACGCCTGGTTGGCCGATCGCGACGACCCGGCCGTGCTCGACCACATCGAGGCCGAGAACGAGCACACCGACGCCGTCCTGGCGCCACTCCGAGGACTGCGAGACGAGCTCTTCGAGGAGCTCCGGGGCCGGGTCCGCGAGACCGACACGAGCCTGCCGATCCCGCGCGGCGAGTGGGAAGTCTACCAACGCACGGTCGAGGGACAGGCCTACCCGATCTACTGCCGTCGGCCACGGGGCGGTGGCGAGGAGCAGGTGCTCCTCGATCAGAACGAGCTGTCCGAGGGCCACGACTACGTCGGCATCGGCGATCTGAGCATCAGCCCCGACGATCGGCTCCTCGCCTACACGATCGACACCGACGGCTCCGAGCAGCACACGCTGCGGGTGCGCGACCTCGGGACCGGGGAGGACCTCCCCGACGTGGTCGAGCTCGTCTACTACGGCATCGCGTGGGCCAACGACTCCCGGACGCTGCTCTACACCTCGCCCGACGAGGCGATGCGGCCGTGGCAGATCTGGCGCCATCGCCTCGGCGACGAGCCCTACCTCGACCAGCTCGTCGTCGAGGAGCCCGACGAGCGCTTCTTCCTCGGCGTCTGGCGATCGCTCGACGACCGCTGGATCGTGATCTCGGCGGACTCGCGGACCACGTCGGAGTGTCGGCTCCTTCCCGCCGACCGTCCGGCGTCACGACCCGTCGTCGTCGAGCAGCGCGAGCACGACGTGCAGTACAGCGTCGTGACCGCCGGCGACCGGGTCCTGATGCTCACCAACCGGGAGGCTCCCGACTTCCGGTTGCTCGACGCACCGATCGGCGACGGCGAGGCCATCGGATCCTGGCGAGAGCTCGTGCCCGCCGATCCGGCGACCCGTTGGGACGACCTCGACGCGGTCGGCCACCTGGTGGTGGTCCACGGCCGCCGCCGGATGATCCCGGTGACGTTGGTGGTGGACCTCGACGGCGGAGAGCGGCGAGAGCTGGCCTGGGACGACGAGGTCCTGGAGGTCAGCGGCTCCTCCATGGCCGAGGCCGACCCCCACGCCTACCGGATCGAGATCGAGTCACCCGTGCGGCCACGGACCTGGCTCGAGATCGATCTGGTGACCGACGAGCGACGCGAGCTGCGCCGCACGCCGGTGATCGGCGTCGAGCTCGACGACTACGTGACCGAACGTCGATGGGCACCGGCGGCCGACGGCACCGACGTACCGATCACGATCGTCCGCCGACGCGACGTCACCCTCGACGGCACCGCGGCGCTGCTCGTGACTGCGTACGGTGCCTACGAGATCGGCCATCCGGCCTCGTTCTCGCACTCGCGCCTCAGCCTCCTCGACCGCGGCGCGATCGTCGCCGTCGCCCACGTGCGCGGCGGTGGCGAGCTCGGCCGCGAGTGGTGGGAGCAAGGCCGCCTGGGGGCGAAGCCGAACACCTTCGGCGACACCGTCGCCGTCACCGAGCACCTGATCGGCCAGGGCTACGCCTCACCCGATCGAGTCGCGCTCTGGGGCGGGAGCGCGGGCGGGCTGCTCGTGGGAGCGACCATCTCGGCCCGACCCGACCTCTACGCCGCCGCCGTCGCCGAGGTCCCGTTCGTCGACGTCGTCAACACCATGCTCGACGAGGCGCTCCCGCTCACCGTGATCGAGTGGGAGGAGTGGGGTGACCCCCGCGACGCCGAGGCCTACCGCACCATCCGCAGCTACGCGCCCTACGAGACGCTGCCCACCACGCCCCCACCGGCGATGCTCGTGACCTCGGGGTGGAACGACCCGAGGGTCGGCTACTGGGAGCCGACGAAGTGGGTCGCCCGCCTCCGGGAGACCTTCGCCCACGACCCCGACCGGCCCCTCCTGCTGCGAACCGAGCTCGGTGCCGGCCACGGTGGACCGTCCGGTCGCTACGACTCGTGGCGGGAGGTCTCGCTGATCAACGCGTTCCTGTGCTGGCGCCTCGGTCTGACCGGGTGAGGTCGATCAGGTGGTCGCCACGATCACCGGTCGCGACCTCGGCCGAGGCGATCACCGAGAGGATCTCGTCACCCACCAGCTCCTCCCGGTCGAGCAGCGCGTCGCGCAGCGCGACGAGGACGTCGAGGCGCCGCGTGAGCAGCTCCTCGACCCGGCGTCGCGACGCGGCGAGCAGCTCCTCGACCTCCGAGCGCGCCTCCTTGTTGGCCAGCACCTTGGCCACGACGTTGCCCGCACCGGGCACGTCGGCGGCGTCGAACGACACGAGTGACGAGCCCATCCCGTAGCTGCCCACCATGCGGGCGGCGAGGGTGGTGGCGGCGTGGAGATCACCCGACGGACCGGTGCCGAACTCGCCGAGCACCAGCTCCTCGGCGACGAGCCCGCCGAACGCGATGTCGATCATGGCGAGCAGCTCGGACCGGGTGCGGGTGAAGCGCTCGTCGACGTCGCTGTGGGCGAGGAGGCCGAGCGACTCTCGCCGCTTGATGATCGACAGCACCTCGAGCCGTCGGTCGGTGCCGACGTAGTGCGCGACCGTGGCGTGACCGGCCTCGTGCGTGGCGATCCGCGAGCCCTCACCCGTCTCGTAGACGACGGGCTGCTTGAGCCCCAGCTCCTCGGTGAACTTGGCCTGTTGGACGTCGGCCCAGCTGAGACGATCGGCGCCGCGACGCAGCGCCCACACCAACGCCTCGTCGAGGAGGTGCTCGATCATGACCGGGGAGTAGCCGAACGTCTGCGAGGCGAGCGCGTCGCGCCGGTCGTCACGATCGAGCTCGTCCTCGTGGGCCCGTGTGCCGAGGAAGAGGTCGATCAGATCGACTCGCTCGGAGCGGTTCGGCAGGCCGAAGTGGATCGTGCGGTCGAAGCGACCGGGTCGGAGCAGCGCCGGATCGAGGTCGTCGGCGCGGTTGGTGGCGCCGACGATCAGCACGTTCGCCGGCGGCACCGAGCGCCGGGCGAGGCGGCGGTGATCGGGCAGGAACCGGTTGAGCGTGGAGATCCACCAGTTGCGGAACCGGACGCCACGGGGCGGCTCGTCGAAGGACTGGAGCTGGATCAGCAACTCGTTCACGACGCCCGACACGCCCTCACCGCTGCTGCTGCGGCCCATCCCCCTCCGCGTCGCGCCGATGGCGTCGAGCTCCTCGATGAAGCCGATCGCTCCGCCCTCGGCCCGCCCGTGCTTGCGCAGCGCACGGAAGTAGGCCCGGATCTTGCGGTTGGTCTGGCCGTAGTACATCGACTGGAAGGCCGACGACGACACGAAGAGGAACGGAACGCCCGCCTCCTTCGCCATCGCCCGCGCCATGTGGGTCTTGCCGGTGCCCGGCGGCCCCTCGAAGAGGATGGCCTTGCGCGGTGAGCCGCCCATCTCGTTGCGGAACGTCTTGTGGGCGAGGAAGAGGTTGAGCGTGCGCTCGACCTCCTCGCGAACCGTGTCGGCCCCGCGCACCCGCTCGAAGCCCGAGTCGAGCTCGCTCGGGTCGTAGACCACGTGCGGCGACGCGCCGCTCCCGAGCATCGGGCCGAGGATCACGAGGATCAGGACCGTCAGCAACAGCATCGGGAAGAGCATCTCGGGCGGGACATCGGGGAGATCGGGCAGCAGGCTCTCGCCGTCCCACCGTCGCCACCACACGTAGGCCGCCACCGGGGTCAGGAACAGGGCGAGGCGTCGCAGGCGCTGACGCCGGGCCACCTCACGCTGCCGACCGACGTCACCATCGGTGAGATCGATCATCCCGGACCGGCTGAGATCCTGCAGTCGCACCGAATCAGGCTCCTTCGCGTGAGGTCTCGCCACTCTAGGTGGGTGCTCGACGGCGTACAACCCCTTCGGTGGGCGTCTTCCTCGTCTGCATCAGATCGATGAGACCGCCACGCCGGCGATCACGAGGAGCCCACCGTTGCGCCCGACGGTCCGCCACGAGATCGGCCGGCTGCTCCACGCGCCGAAGCAGGCGCACTCGGGGCGATCGTCCCCACCCACGAGGCGAACGGCGATGACCACCGTGAAGGCCACGAGGAGGCCGGCGGCCGCGACGACGGCCCAGGTCCCGCCCAGGCCCGGGACGAGCGCAGCCCCGAGCGCGAGCTCGACGACGGGGAGGAGCCGGGCCATCGGCGCCGGCACGCCGAAGGCCGCCGCGCTCCGGGGCCAGTCGCGGTCGGCGAGCTTGCTGGCGCCCGAGACGAGGAAGACGAGGCCGAGGACGATGCGAGCGGCGAGGCCCACCCGACGGCGTCAGATCGCGTCGAAGCGGCCGTACTTCCCGCCGAGGAACAGGAGCGGCTCGGCGTCGTTGTCGTGGTCGAGCGCCTGGACGGCACCGACGACGATGTGGTGGTCGCCGCCGTCGTGCACCGCGGCGATCCGGCAATCGATCCAGGTCAGCGCTCCGTCGAGGATCGGCGAACCGGTCACCGGCGCCGGACGCCACGCCACGTCGGCGAACTTGTCCTCTCCCTTGCCCGCGAAGCGGTTGCACAGCTCGGTCTGGTCGACGCCGAGCACGTTGACGCAGAACGTGCCGGAGGCCTCGATGCCGGGCCACGACTCCGAACCGGTGCCCGGGAGGAACGCGACCAGCGGTGGGTCGAGCGAGACCGAGGTGAACGAGCCGATGGTGACGCCGACGGGCGGGGCACCGTCGACGACGGAGGTCACGACCGTGACGCCGGTCGGGAACGTCCCGAGGACGTCGCGGAAGCGGCGGCCGTCGAAGTCGGTCGGGTCGTCAGCGCTGGTCACGGCCGCCAGGCTAGGCGGAGCGCAACGCCGGCTCGATCGCCGGTGCCGCCACCGTCACCTCGGCGCCCTCCCGTGCCGCGAACACGTCGAGGTCGCCGAACCGCGCCGCGCACTCGCGGGCGCCGCTCACCATCACGTCGATCAGACCGTCGGCGTGCGACGGGTCGTGGTGGAACAGCGCCAGGCGACGCGCACGCGCCCGGAGCGCGACGCCGACGGCGAACTCGACCGTGCAGTGACCCCAGTCGGACTTCCGGGCGAACTCCTCCGGGAGGAACTGGGCGTCGTGGATCAGGAGGTCGACGTCGCGGGCGAGCTCGATGACGCCCTGGGGGATCGCCGACGAGTCGAGGGGTTGCTGGTGGTCGGGAACGTAGGCGATCGAACCGCCGTCGCACTCGATGCGATAGCCGTTGGTCGGCCCCGGGTGGGGGACCCGTCGCGCCTCGACCTCGACACCGGGGGCGACCTCGAAGCGCTCCTCGTCGACCTCGTGGAAGCGGAACTGACCGGGCAACTGGTCGAGCGTGAGTGGGAACAACGGCGGCTTCACGAACTGCCGGAAGGCGTCCTCGAGGGATCCCTCGTCCTGTGGCGGACCGTAGATGTCGATGTGGGCATCGTCGTGCAGCAACCCAGCGCAGAACGGCAGCCCCTGGACGTGATCGAAGTGCAGGTGGGTGACGAGCGCGATGGCCCGCATCGGCCCCTCGGTCAGACGGCGCAGGCCGGTACCGAGGTCGAGCACCATGGGCGGTCCGTCGTCGGGTATGACGCCGACGCAGGACGTGTTGCCGCCGTAGCCGGACGTCGCTTCACCCGGTGACGGCGTCGATCCACGCACGCCGAGGAACTTCACCTGCAAGCCGTCGACCCCCTCTGCCGATCATCCGACGCTAGCCGACGTCTCCGGCGGCTGGACAGTCCCCCGGTGGCCCGTCACTCCGCCCGGTTGATCGAGAGCACCTGGTTCAACAGATCGTTGCCCCCGGCCGGTGCCGGCTGCTCGACGATCTCGTTGCCGGCGGCATCGATGAGCTTGCGCCGCTGGAGCTCGACCCGCAGGTCCTGGGCCTTCGAGGCGGTCGCCATGGCCGACGAGATCGAGATCTGGCGGTCCTCGACCAGCTCGGCGAGATGCTGATCGAAGGTGCGCATCCCGTAGAAGGTGCCCTCGGCGATCAGCTCGGGGATGGTCGAGGTCAACGACGCGTCAGAGATGGCCGCGGCGATCCGGCCGTGGGCGACCATCACCTCCATGGCGGCGACCCGACCGTTCTCGTCGAGGGTCGGCACGAGGCGCTGGCAGATCGTGCCCCGCAAGGAACCGGCGAGCGCGTGCCGCACCTGGCTCTGCTGGTGGGGCGGGAAGAAGTCGACGATGCGGTGGATCGTCTCGGCGGCGTCGATCGTGTGGAGCGTCGAGAACACGAGGTGGCCCGTCTCGGCGGCGCTCAGCGCGGCCGCCACCGTCTCCTGGTCGCGCATCTCGCCGACGAGGATGACGTCGGGGTCCTGACGCATCGCGCCACGGAGCGCACCGCCGAAGCTCAGCGCATCGACCCCGATCTCGCGCTGGTTGATCGACGCCCGATCGTCGCGATGGAGGATCTCGATGGGATCCTCGATGGTGACGATGTGGCAGTCGCGCATGCGGTTGATGTGGTCGATCATCGCGGCGAGGGTCGTCGTCTTGCCCGAGCCGGTCGGGCCCGTGACCAGCACGAGGCCGCGGTGCTCTTCGGCGAGCACCCGCACGACGTCGGGCATGCCGAGATCGTCGAACCGAGCGGGCTCGTCGCTGACGCGTCGGAACACCATCGCCACCGAGCCACGCTGGCGGAAGACGTTCGCCCGGAAGCGGCCGATGTGGGCTCGGGAGTACGAGAAGTCGGCGTCGTGGTACTCCTCGAAGCGGGGCATGACCCGGGCCGGCAGCGCCATCTCGGCCATCGCCGCGGTCGTCTCCGGGTCGAGCACCGGGCGACCCGGGATCGGTCGCAGCTCGCCGTTGACCCGCACCTTCGGCGGGGAGCCGACCTTCACGTGCAGGTCGGAGCCACCCTCCTCGACCAGCACCGCGAGCAGGTCATCGAGCACCTCGCCACCACTCATGCCCGTTCCATCGGCAGCCATCGGATCCGACATGAGGGCCGATGTGGGGCGCGGCACTAGGGTCGGAGCGTGGCTGGTTCAGGGGCAGGCACGGTGGAGGGGACGGTGGAGGGGACGATGACCGAGGCGGCCGTCGAGCTGCCCGACGGGCTCGTCGCGGTGGTCAAGCGCGACTGCCCGACGTGCGTGCTGGTCGGCGACGTCCTGGCCCAGCTCGACGTCACGGTCGTCTCCCAGGACGATCCGACCTTCCCCGATCAGGTCGACGGCGTTGTCGACGACACCGAGCTCGCGCTCTCGTGGCACCACGACATCGAGACCGTGCCGACGCTGCTCCGTGTCGAGGACGGCGCCGAGACCGCCCGCATCGTCGGCTGGAGCCGGCCCGCCTGGGAGGAGTTCACCGGCGTCGACGGCCTCGGACCCGACCTGCCACCGCACCGACCGGGATGTGGCAGCCTCAGCGTCGATCCGGCCCACGCCGACCGGCTCGCCGCCCGCTACGGCAGCTCCGGCCTCGCCGCTCGCCGGGTCGAGATCGCCGAGCTCGAGGATCCCTTCGAGGCGATGTTCGACCGTGGATGGACCGACGGGCTGCCCGTGGTGCCGCCCACCGAGGAGCGCGTCCTGCGCATGCTCACCGGCACGAGCCGGGCGCCGGACGACATCGTGGCGGTCGTGCCGCCCGACCTGGTCGAGTGCACCGTCGAGAAGGTGGCCGTCAACGCCGTGATGGCGGGCTGTCGACCGGAGTACCTGCCGGTCGTCATCGCAGCGCTCGAGGGCGCCTGCACGAACGAGTTCAACGTGCACGGCCTGCTCGCCACGACGATGCCGGTCGGACCGGTGCTCGTCGTGAACGGCCCCATCCGCCGCGAGATCGGCATGGGCTCGGGCGGCAACGTCTTCGGCCAGGGCAACCGCGCCAACCTGACCATCGGACGGGCGCTGCAGCTGATCGTCCGCAACGTCGGCGGCGGCCGCCCCGGTGAGGTCGATCGGGCCACGCACGGCAACCCGGGGAAGCTGAGCTTCTGCTTCGCCGAGGACGAAGAGGCCTCACCGTGGGGTCCGCTGTCGGAGGACCTCGGCGTCGAGGCCGGCACCGACGCGGTGACGCTGTTCCCCGGTGAGGGGCCGCGCTGCGTCGTCGACCAGCTCTCCCGCGACCCCGACTCGCTCGCCCGGACGTTCGCCCTGATGCTCCGGGCGCAGCACCATCCCAAGCTCGTCATCGGCTTCGACGCCATCCTCGCCGTCGGCCCCGAGCACGCCCGGGTGTTCCGAGAGGCGGGTTGGTCGAAGCAGCAGCTGCTCGACCGACTCCACGAGCTGCTCCAACTCCCGGGTGCCGAGCTCGTCCGGGGCGCGGACGGCATCGCCGAGGGGGTGCCCGAGCACCTGGCCGACTCGACGCTGCCGAAGTTCCGCCCGGGCGGCCTGCTGGTCGTCCACTGCGGCGGCACGGCCGGGCTCTTCTCCACCATCATCGGGGGATGGGTGACCGGTGAGACCGGCAGCCTCCCGACCATCCGAACGATCACCAGGTAACCCGACCACGAGGTGAGGGGATCCCCATGACCACGTTGCTCGATCCGACGAGCGAGGTGAAGCCGGCCAAGCGTGAGCGACTCGATCGTCCCGGGTCCGTCCGTGACCTCACGGTCGGACTCCTCGACATCTCCAAGCCGCGTGGCGACGTCTTCCTCGACCGACTCGAAGAGCGCCTCCGAGCGGAGGGGGCGAAGGTGGAGCGCTACGCCAAGCCGACGTTCACCAAGCCCGCCCCGGTCGATCTGCGCCACGAGATCTCGACCAAGTGCGACCTGGTGATCGAGGCGCTCGCCGATTGAGGGAGCTGCACGTCGTGCAGTGTGCACGACATCAGTGACCTCGAGCGCCGCGGCGTCCCGGGCGTGTTCGTCGCCACCGTGGAGTTCATCGACGGCGCCGCCGCCCAGTCCGCTGCGCTCGGCTTCGAACCGGCGGCGGTCTACGTGCCCCACCCGATCCAGGACCGCACCGACGACGAGATGATCGCCATCGCGGACGCGGCGGTCGACGAGATCCTGGCTGCGATCACCTCGCCGTGAGCCTCCACGAGCAGCGGGATCGGGCGTCGTCGTTCGGCGCCGATCCCGAGCGCTACGACCGCGCCCGGCCGAGCTACCCGGCCGAGCTCGTGGAACACCTGCTCGATCTCGTCGACGACGGCGCCCGACCCGTGCGGGTGCTCGATGTCGGTTGCGGCACCGGCATCGCCTCGCGGGCCTTCCTGGCGGCCGGGGCCGAGGTGCTGGGCGTGGAGCCCGATCCCCGCATGGCGGCGGTCGCACGCCGATCGGGCGTCGAGGTCGAGGTGGCGGGCTTCGAGGACTGGGACCCCGCTGGCCGGACGTTCGACCTCCTGGTCGCCGGCCAGGCCTGGCACTGGGTCGACCCCGAGCTCGGGCCACGACGGGCGGCCGACGCCCTCCGGCCCGGCGGCGTCCTGGCCCCGTTCTGGAACCAGGGCATCCACGCCGTGCCCCCGGCCGAGGAGTTCGACCGCATCTACGCCGAGCTGGGTCCCGAGCGAGGCGACGGCAGCGCGCACTTCGGCGGCCGCCTCCGCGACGTGACCGTCCACCTCCCCGGCATCGCCGCCACGGGAGCGTTCGGCCCGGCGGAGGTCGTCACCTTCTCCTGGGAGCGCTCCTACACCCGCGACGAGTGGCTCGATCAGCTGCCGAGCCACTCGAACCACCGCCTGATGGACGAGGCCGACCTCCGCCGACTGCTCGACGCCGTCGGCGAGCTCATCGACCGAGCGGGCGGCTCGACCACGACGGTCTACGACTGCGTCGCGCTGATCGCACGACGAACCTGAGTGCCGATCAGGCCAGGAGGCGGTACATCGGCTCGGCTCGCGATCGCCCGTCCAGATGGTGAGGCGTCGGCCGAGGCGGACGTGATGGTGCACGCCGACCTCGACGTCCGGCTCGTGGAGTCGACCGCACCGCCGGCCGCGGTCAGAAGGGCGACTCGTAGGGTGAGGCGGGGGCCTCGGCCGGCACGATCTCGACGACGTCGACCTCGACCTCGCGGTTGAGGTCGGTCGCGGCGGACGACTCGCGCAGCGTCACGATGGCGCGCACCCACTGGTCGTCGGCGAAGGGCTCCTCGACGCCGCGGACGGTGACCTTGATCGGGATCCCGTCGGCGGCGCAGCAGCTCACCAGGAAGCGGGTCAGGTGGAAGCCGTCGGGCAGATCGGCGTCGTTGACGACGAGGCCCTCGAGGATCACCCGCCGGCCGACGAGCGCCCCCGTCTCGTCCCAGCGCGCCGTGGTCACGAAGTCGAGCACCTGCATCGCGAAGGGGTCGTTCTCGGGCAGCTGGGCGAGATCGTCGGGCCGGGACGGCTCGAAGGAGTCGACGCGGTCGGCGGCTGCCGCACCCAACGAGGTCGGAGCTACGGCGACCAGCACGAGGACCGGCGCGGCGAGCAGCCAGCCGACCCGGGGCCCGACCGGCCGGTCGAGCTCGTCGTCGCTGCGCTCGCGGAGCGCGACCGCCAGGTCGACGAGGCCGAGCACGACCACTGTGCCTGCGGCGACCGCGAGCGGGATGCGCATCCGCTGCTGCACGAAGGCACCGAACGAGCCGTCGAGAACGAGCTGCGCGACGACGACCCCGAGGATGAGGAGCACGGCGCCCCGACCCAGCCGGTTCACAGGAGCACCTGCCCGAAGACGACCGCGCTCAGCGTCGCGACGACGAGGGTGAGGGGCGCGAAGACCATGGCGAAGCGTCGTCCGAAGACCCCGCTCTGCATCGCGATCAACTTGAGGTCGATGACGGGCCCGACGACGAGGAAGACGAGCCGGGAGGTCAGCGAGAACTGGGGCAGCCCGGCGGCGACGAACGCATCGGCCTCCGAGCAGATCGAGAGCGTCACGGCCAGTGCCGCCATCACGAGGATCGAGGCGACCTCGTTGCCGGCGACGGCATCGAGCGTGGAGCGGGGCACGATCAGCTGCAGTGACGCGGCCGCCGCCGCACCCACCACCAGGTAGCCACCGGCATGGACGAGGTCGCGGGAGGCGGTGTCGGTGAATCGCAGCCAGCGCTGTGGGGCGTCGTGCTCGTGGCCGGCGACTCGGAGCGGCTCGTCGCCGCGGCGATGTGCCCACCACCAGCCGACCACGACGGCGGCCGTGAAGGACGCCAGGAATCGGGCGAGGACGAGCGACGGCTCACCGGGGAACGCGACGGCGGTCGAGATCAGCACGACGGGGTTGATGGCGGGGGCGGCCAGCAGGAACGTGAGCGCGGCAGCGGGCGGGGTCCCTGCCGCAGCCAGCCGCCCGGCGATCGGCACCGACCCGCACTCGCAGCCCGGCAGCGCCAGGCCGGCGACACCGGCGGCGGGCACGGCCACCGCAGGACGACGGGGCACCAGGCGCTCGACGAGCTCGGGCGAGACGAAGGCGGCGATCATCCCCGAGAGGACCACGCCGAGCACGAGGAACGGGAGGGCCTGCACGGCGATCGACACGAACAGCGTCGACCAGAGCTGGACGTCGTCCGCCGTGAGCGGGTCGAAGCGATCGCGGACCGCGAGCGCCACGACGAAGGGGACGACCAACGCGGCCGGTCCCCACCCCCGGGTGAGCAGCGGACGACGCGACCGCGCCGGCACCGCGCCGGGGCCGCCGTCGGTCGAGGTGACCGCTCCTCCGCTCATCCCGGCGACGGTAGGACCTCGGGCCGGCGCAGCGACGGCACCCGCGCGCGGGAACGGTTCAGGTTCGGTTCCGATCGCCGTGGAGACGCAGCTCACCGACGTCACCCCACTCGACGAGCCCCTCCTCGACGAGCGTCGCCGCCAGGCGGTCCGCGGTCGCCGCGTCCCGATCGACGACCGCTGCGAACCGGTCGGCCCGGACGGGCCCCTCGGCCAGGGCGGCGAGCAATCGGCCACGCGCCTGTCGGTCGGAGCCCTCGAACGGGGCCTGGCGACCGCTCACGGCTGCGCTGCCCTCTGCGGGATCGTCGCCGGGGCCGCCCCGCCAGGCACACGTGGACCGCACCGGGCACCGGTCGCAGGCGGCGACCCGCTTGCCGCAGACCATGGCTCCGAGGTCGAGGACGGCCTGGTTCCAGGCCCAGCCCTCACCAGCGGGCACCAGGAGGTCGGCTGCCCCCTGGGCCTCCTTCGGTGTGAGTCGCGTGCCGTGCTGGCGTGCGAGGATCCTCCCGACGTTGGTGTCGACCACCGCGACGTCGCGCTCGTGGGCGAAGGCGAGCACCGCCCGAGCGGTGTAGGGCCCGACGCCGGGGAGGGCCAACAGCCCGTCGAGGTCGTCGGGGAACCGACCGTCGTGCTCCTCGACGACCACGGTCGCCGCGGCGTGGAGGTTGCGGGCCCGCCGGGGATAGCCGAGGCCCTGCCACTCGCGCAGCACGTCGGCGAGGGGCACGGCCGCGCAGGTGTCGACGTCGGGGAAGCGGTCGAGGAAGGCGCTCCACCGGGGGACGACCCGAGCCACCTGGGTCTGCTGGAGCATCACCTCCGACACCAGCACGCCCCAGGGGTCGCGGGTGCGCCGCCACGGGAGGTCGCGGCCGTGCTCGGCAGCCCAGGCGAGGAGCGCGCCGGGGTTCACCCGTCGAACGCGCCCTCGGCCTCGTAGGGGAACGAGCGGGCCGGGGCGTGGTCGCGGCGCCAGACCATGACCTTGCGCCGGAAGTAGCAGACCTCCTCCTCGCGCTGGTTCCAGGCACGGGTCTCGACGGTGACGATGCCCCGCTCGGGCTTCGACGACGACTCCTTGACCTCGAGCACCTTCGTGGCGGCGTAGATCGTGTCGCCGTGGAAGGTGGGCTTGCGGTGCAGGAGGCTCTCGACCTCGAGGTTCGCGATGGCGGCGCCGCTGACGTCGGGGACGCTCATGCCGAGCACGAGCGAGTAGACGAGGTTGCCGACGACGACGTTCTTGCCGTGAACGGTCTCGTTCTGCGCGAACCACTCGTTGGTGTGGAGCGGATGGTGGTTCATCGTGATCATGCAGAAGAGGTGGTCGTCGTACTCGGTGATCGTCTTGCCGGGCCAGTGCCGGTAGACGTCGCCGACCTCGAAGTCCTCGAGGTAGCGGCCGAAGGGACGGTCCTGGACGGTCACGTGCTGCGCTCCTGCGTCGAAGGGACGCGGCGACCGTACCGCCGGGCAACCGGGTCGCTCACATCGGCGGGCCGCGCTCCGGACGTGGTAGACGACAGCCCATGAGCGCGTACCTGATCGTGAACTACACCGTCGACGACGCCGAGGCCTACGGGCAGTACCAACAGGGCGCCGGACCGGCCCTGAAGGTCGGCTCGGAGTGCAAGGTCCTCGTCCTCGATCCGGCATCGGAGCAGGTCGAGGGCGAGGGCGCCGGACACCAGACCGTCGTGCTCGAGTTCGAGTCCATGGAGCGGGCCAAGGAGATCTACCACTCGGGTGAGTACCAGGCGGTCCTGCCGACCCGCCTCGGGGCCACGTCGAAGCACTTCGCCGTGTTGGTGAACGGCTTCGAGATGCCGGGTTGACCGGCGCGCCGTCGGAGCCGCCGTGTCGGGTGACCTGACGATCCACTCGCTCGCCGATCGCCCCGACCTCGCCGAGCACATGTGGGAGCTGGGCCGCTTGTGGCCCGACTTCGTCTTCGGTGACCCGACCGCCGACCTCTTCTACGGGCGCTGCACCACGACGTTCGCCGAGCTCTCCTTCGTCGTGGAGGATCCCGCCGAGCCCGGGGTCGTCCAGGCGCGAGCCCACGCCGTGCCGTTCGCGATGCGCGGTGACGAGCTCCCCGACGGCGGGTGGGACGCGGTGGTGCGCTGGGGCATCGAGGACGCGATCGACGGCCGATCGACGGACGAGGTCTCCGCACTCGAGATCACGATCCGGCCCGACCATCGCGGCACCGGTCTCGCCGCTCGCCTGATCGCGACGCTCCGCGAGGCAGCGGCGGAGCGGGGCGCGACCCGGCTCGTCGCTCCGGTGCGGCCGACGCTCAAGTCGATCGAGCCGCACGAGCCCATCGATGCCTACGCCCAGCGGACCCGTCCGGACGGCTTGCCGGCCGATCCCTGGCTCCGGACCCACGTCGCTGCGGGCGGCACGATCGAGCGCGTCGCCCCGCAGTCGATGGTGATCTCGGGGACCCTCGGGCAGTGGCGGGAGTGGACCGGCGCGGCGTTCGACACCGACGGGCCGACCGTCGCTGCGGGCGCGCTGGTGCCGGTGCTGGTCGACGTCGGGCGCGACCTCGGTGTCTACGTGGAGCCCAACGTCTGGGTCTCGCACCCGACCTGAGCCGCCCGCTCCCTCGCACGAGCGCTCGGCTCGGGTGTGGGTCAGTCCTCCTTCGACAACCAGTCGATCCGCTCGCGCATGAGGTCGAGACCGGGCTGGGCCGGGCAGGGCTGCACCGACGAGACCGGCCGGTCGAACACCAGGTGCTTCGGGTCGGCCGGGTCATAGGTCGGCCACTCCTCGCGCCCGGGGAACGACGGGTCTCCGGTCGCGGCGAACGCGAACCAGTGGTCGCCCATGGCCCGGGTGAGCAGGTGGGCGTCAGGAGCTGCTGGCACGAGTGGCAGCGACGAACCGAAGACGTGGACGATCTCGGCCGCGTGGAACGCGCCGGCCGTCTGCTTCTTCGACGGCGGGACCGACCGGAAGTGGTAGCGCCACACGGGCAGGCCGGCCTGGGCGTGCATCCGGCTCGCGTGGTCGACGTGCACACCGAACATGTGGTCGCCGCCGTGTCGCTCCACGGCGCCACGATCGAGCGAGGACAGGCCGGGGTAGATCGACATCAGCCGGTCGACGTGGCTCGGGCTCGGATAGGAGCGTTCGAAGGTGGCCCGCACCTCGTCGGGGGAGATGTCGGGACGGGTCGCCCCCGGCAGCGGCGAGCGTGGCGCAGCGAACTCGCCGCCCGCCGGGTTCATGAAGCGGTAGAAGAGCGACGCCTCGTCGGCGTTGTAGCCGATCACGAGGGGCACCGTCGCCTGCTGGTTGCGGGCGAAGGCGGTCATCGGCGTCGACGGCAGCACCACGCCGTCGACGGCCGGGTAGAAGTGGCGGCCGAGGTCACCGCGCTCGCGATAGAGGTCGTAGAGCGCGTCGGCCGGGAGCTCGCGGAGTCGGGCCACCTGGCCGGTGTCATCCCCGACCGCAGCCGCGGCGAAGCGCGAGCCGGCCTCGGACGCGGGGAGGAAGTCGAGCACCGGCTCGTTCAGCCGGAGCCACCGGCCGCTGTCGCTCGGACTCTGCGCGATCGCCCGGTGGAAGAGCCCGCGGGCGCGCGGCGAGGTCATGAGGTTGAGGACCGCTTCGCCCCCGGCCGACTCGCCGAAGATCGTGACGCGGTTCGGGTCACCGCCGAAGCCGGCGATGTTGTCGCGCACCCACTCGAGCGCGGCGATCTGGTCGAGCAGGCCGTAGTTGCCGCTGACGCCGTCGGCCGACTCGGCCGACAGCTCGGGGTGGGCGAAGAAGCCCATCAGCCCGAGCCGGTAGTTGAACGTGACGAGCACGCAGCCCCGTTCGGGCAGCGCGTCGCTCTGGTAGACGAGCTCACCGCCGCTGCCGTCGGTGTGGTCACCGCCGTGGATCCAGACCATGACGGGGAGCCCGGACGCGCCCGCCGGAGCGCGGACGTTGACGGTGAGGCAGTCCTCGTCCTGCTTCACGGGCACGACCTTGAGCGCCGTGAGGAGCGCCCGTCGCCGCGCCGGACCGAGCCCGAGCCCGTGGGCCAGCTCGGTGATGAACGACTCCATCTGCGCCGAGCGCTGCCAGGCCACCGGACCGTGCTTCTTGGCCTTCAGCGTTCCTCGCCAGGGCTCGACCTGCGCTGGTGGGCGCCACCGACGGTCAGCGACGGGAGGGGCGGCGTACGGGATCCCGAACCAGTGGGCCATCTCACTGTCGGCGGCGAGCACGCCGCTCACCCTGCCGCCGGTCGTGACCACGTCGGTCATCGGGTTGCCGGACCTGATTCGCGCCATGCGCGATGGTCGTCGCCGATTCCCGACGACGCAACCCGCTCGGCTGTGGGAGCCGACCACCTCCCCGGTTCGCTCAGAGCTCGTTGAGCAGCGCCTCGATCCGCACGGCGAAGCGGTCGACCTGCGCGGCGACGGCGCGGACCAGATCCTCCCCCGAAGGAGTGCCGGCGACGATCCAGACCTCGCGGTCCTCGTGGTGCACGTCGGTGACACCCACGACCGAGCGCAGCGCCCCGCTGATCGCGGCCACGAACTCGCGCTCCAACGGGGCCGAGCGGACGAACTCGGCGACGGCGACGGTGACGTGCCACGGCCACTGGCCGGCCACGCGGTACCGACCGGCCTCCACGGCACGCAGCTCGGGGTCGTCGGTGCGGCGGGTCCAGCTCTCGGCGACCTCGTCGTCCAGGGGCGAGGTGCGTTCGACGATGATCTCTGGCTGGCTCACGAGTCTCCTCCCGGGTCGATGCGCTGCCCCACCATCGGCCCGGTGGCGTGGTGACCTGAGCGGCTGGGTGACCTCACCCCGCCCCGACGGTCACGGCTCGTCGACGTAGCCCCATCCGAACCGGCCCTTGACGCCGAGGTGGCCGTTCGTGACGTCGTGGTCGAGCGGTGAGGTGACCTTCACCATCCGGTCGTCCTGGACGTGGACCTCGAGGTCGCACCCCACCCCGCAGTAGGCGCGGATCGTCGTGGTGACCAGGCCGAGTCGGGCAGGGTCGCGTCGAACTCGGTCGAGATGTGGGCGTCGCGGCCCCGCCCGGCCACGGCGATGGCGAAGGTGTGTTGGGCGTCCTCGCCGCAGGCCTCGACGCACTTGTCGCAGAGGATGCAGCGGGCGCAGTCCCGCACGTAGAGCTCGTCCTCACGCTCGACGTTGCGGGCGACCGTGGCCGTCGAATCGGGCTCGTGGCGCCCGACGTCGATGCCGTACCCGTCGCACCATCGGGCGACGTCGCCGTCGGCCTCGGACCGGTCGGCGTCGGTGGCCAGCAGCTCCAACGCCATCCGACGGGAGGTGCGGACCCGTTCGGAGTCGGTGTGGACGACCATGCCGTCCTCGCTCGACCTCGCTGGGACAGTCGTCGGTCAGGTGCAGGTCCACGGGAGCGTCAGGTGCACATCGCCGGGGCGCCACCCGCCAGACCCGGTGCTCAGGGCCCCGAGCTGCGCTCCCGGCGTCGGACCTCGCGCCGGAACAGCCGGCTGGCGACGAGGCCGAGCGCCGCACCCGCCGTCAGGACCATCGGCGCCAGGGTGAGCAGGCCGACGATGACGAGCAGCGCACTCGCGACGGCGAGCACCCCGATCACCGGTGGGCGCTCCTGAGCGGGAGTCGGCGCCTCGATCAGCGACGGCGTGGGCCGGTCGGCACCGGCGTACGGGTCGGGGCCCAGCTCGTCGTCGAGCCGCTGGAGCACGGCGAGCTCTTCGGCCGAGAGGGCTGGGCGGTCCGGGTCTTCGATGTCCACGTCGATACCTCCGACCGAGATGTCGACGGGCGGATGACGGTTCAAACGTCGTCGCCGGTCAGCTCCCGGAGGCGCCCGAGGATCCGGCGCAGCAACCTCGAGACCTGCATCTGGCTCACCCCGATCCGGTCCGCGATCTCCTGCTGGCTCAACTCACCGAAGAAGCGGAGCCGCACGATCTCGGCATCGGCCGGATCGAGCTCCCCGAGGAGCTGCTCGACCAGCACGCGTCGGTCGACGTCGGCGAACCCTGCGCCCCGGCCCGCCGGAACGCTCGGGGTGAGGTCGGGGGACGATCCGGCATCGAGGCTCGTCAGCCGGTACGCCTGGTCCGCGTCGAGGGCCTCCAGGACGCGCCCCTCGCTCTCACCGAGCCGATCCGCGAGCTGCGCGACGGTGGGCGACCGCCGGAGCTCCTGCTCGAGCTCGTCACGGGCCCGCCGGGTGCGACCGACGAGCTCCTTGACCCCGCGCCCCACCCGGAGACCCCAGGTGCGGTCGCGGAACCACGACTTGCACTCGCCGTCCATGGTCATCGTCGCCCACGGCCCGAACGGCACCCCGCGTGAGGGGTCGTACCGCTCGACCGCGCCGATCAGTCCGAGCAGCGCCACCTGCTCGAGGTCGTCGGCGGGCACACCGCGGCCGCGATAGCGGGCCGCCACCGCGGCAGCGAGGCCACGGTGCTCCTCGACGAGGGCGTTTCGGAGCGCACGCTCGCCGGTGCGCCGGTACTCGGCGAACCGTGGATCGATGGCGTCATCCACGTCGCTGCTTGCGAACGGAGAAGGACCGTCGCCCGGGGCCGGGGTGCAGCTCGTGCTCGTCGACGGTTCCCCGGAGCACGAGCAGCGCGAGCTCGTCGATCTCCACCGCCGCATGATCGGTCTCGACGCTCCCGCGGACCTCGACGGCTTCGTCGTGACCGTGCACCTCGAGGGTCAGGACCGCCCCGTCGGCGACGCCGTCCATCAGGAGCGCCGCGCACTCCGCAGCCCCCATCTGCAGGTCCTCGATCTCGTCGACCGTGAGCTCGACGGTCGAGCCGACCGAACCGACGAGCAGCCGGATCGTGCGCAGCGACGAGGTGGCCGCCGGCAGCCGCAGGTCGGCGAGCCAGGTCATGGCTGCCAGACTAGGGCGCGCCGGTTTGGCGACCGGCCCTGCGGTCGACCCCTTCTGCGATGGCGGTGATGAACGACGATCACGTCCTGCTGGACCGGTCGATGAGCCCCGATCACGGTGCCGTGAGGGAGGTTCGTCGCGAGGTGGCAGCTGCGATGCGAGTCGCCGGTGCGCCGGACGAGCTGGTCGGCGATGCAGAGCTCGTCTCCTCGGAGATCCTCACGAACGCCGTCGACCGGCGACCGGGCGCCGACGTCCGCATCCTGCTCCGATCGCACCCGCCCGAGGTGACCCTGACGGTGTCCAACTCCGGCACTGCCGATCAGCTCCCGCCGGTCCACACGTGGGCCGGGCTGACCCAGGCCGCAGATGCGCGAGGTCGTGGCCTTCCGATCGTGGCGGCGCTCGCCGAGCGCATCCAGGTCGTGGACCACGATGGCTGGACGTCGGTGTCGTGCGGCTGGACGATCCCGACCGACCGGCGCTGACACCGACCGGCTCAGTCCAGGGCGAGCACCTGGTCGAGCCCCGTGAGCGAGAGCAGCCGCCGCAGACGGGTACCGGCCGAGCGGATCCGGAGCTCGCCGCCGTCGTCGTCCAATCGACGATGCAGCCCGAGCAGGACGCGGAGACCGGAGGAGTCGGCGAAGTCGACCGCCGAGAGGTCGAGCCGGACGGTCCCCTCGACCTCGGCCATCGCCGCCTCGAACGCCTCGGCGCTGTGCGCGTCGAGGTCACCTCGCACCAGGTGGGTGCCATCGTCGGTCAGGACGATCTCGAGCTCCTCCGCCATCGAAACTCGACGCTACCGCGGCGCGATCACCACCAGTGCAGCGTCGTCGGCGAGCGGGTGC
>JBCCTY010000004.1:0-46083 GCA_039197885.1 Actinomycetota bacterium
ACGCTCCGCTTGCCCTGGATCACCTGCTCGACGTTGCCCACGATCCGCCCGAAGAGGTCCGCGAAGGTCGGCCTCGGATCCGGGCCGGTGGCCGCGGGCGAGGGGGAGGAGACGTCCTGATCGGTCACGATGAGGACAGCCTACGCCCGAGTCCCCCGGATGCGTAGCCGCGGCGGACCCGCTCCGGGCCTGCGTCGAGTGGTTACCGGCGGGTAACGTCGGGTGCATGCGGCCCACGTACTCCGAAGAGGCAGATGCGTACCGGGAGAAGGTGCAGGCGTTCCTCGCCGAGCACCTCCCCGCCGACTGGAAGGGCATCGGCGCGCTCGCCGGTGAGGAACGCGACCGGTTCGTCGCCGACTGGCGGGCGATCCTGTCGAGCAACGGCCTGCTCGCACCCGAGTGGCCCGCCGAGTACGGCGGTGGTGGCCTGAGCCACCTCGAGAAGGTCGTCCTGGCCGAGGAGTTCGCCAAGGCCGGCGTGCCCGGTGGTGGCCCGAACGACGTCTTCGGCATCCAGATGGTCGGCAACACGATCATCCAGTGGGGGACCGAGGAGCAGAAGCGGCACTTCCTGCCCCGCATCCTCTCGGGCGAGGACGTCTGGTGCCAGGGCTACTCCGAGCCCAACGCCGGGTCCGACCTCGGCAACCTGGGCTGCCGGGCCGAGCTCGACGGTGACGAGTGGGTCATCAACGGCCAGAAGATCTGGACCAGCGCCGGTCACCTCGCCAACTGGATCTTCGTCCTCACCCGGACCGATCCCGAGTCGGTGAAGCACAAGGGCATCACCTTCCTGCTGTGCCCGATGGACCAGCCCGGCATCGAGGTGCGGCCGATCCAGATGATCTCCGGTGAGTCGGAGTTCAACGAGGTGTTCTTCACCGACGCCCGGACCGCCCGCGAGAACGTCGTCGGTGAGGTCAACGGTGGCTGGGCCGTCGCCATGACGCTGCTCGGCTACGAGCGGGGCGAGGCCGCCGCGACGGGACCGATCCAGTACGAGGCCGAGATCGACCGCCTCTTCGAGCTGGCCCGTGATCGGGGCAAGCTCGACGATCCGCTCGTCCGCGACCGCCTGGCCTGGTGCTACAGCAAGGTCAAGATCATGAAGTGGAGCGGTCAGCGGGTGCTCACCAGCTTCCTCGGCGGCGGTCAGCCCGGTCCCGAGGCGTCGCTGTCCAAGCTCCTGTGGAGCGAGTACCACCGCATCGTCACCGAGCTGGCGATGGACGTGCTGGGTGCCGATGCGATGGTGCCGACGGGCACGGCGCCGGGCACCGCGTTCCAGGCCGACAGCCCCGGTTCGGACCCGAACGACCTCCGCCGCTGGACCGACGTGTTCCTCAACGCCCGCGCCGGCACGATCTACGCCGGCACCAGCCAGGTGCAGAAGAACATCGTCGGCGAGATGGTGCTGGGCCTCCCCAAGGAGCCGCGCGCCGACAAGGGCGCCTGGAAGGACATCCCGAAGTAGGCGATGCCCACCTCCACCGACCGTCGCTCGTGGACGTCGGTCGTCGGCGCGGTGCTCCGCCGCCCCCGACTCTGGCCGGTGGCGATCGGGCAACTGGTCCGGCTCCGGCCACCGGGCTGGTGGCGTCGACGACCCTTCCTGCCCGTGCCCGACCGCGCCTGGCGACGATGGCGCCTCACCACGGTCTACGGCGACGACGCCCCGCCGACCGCCGCCGACGTCGTGACCTGGCTCGAGTGGCGACGGCGGTGGGACCACGGAGGCTGACCGCACGCCCACGGGCGGTCCGGCGCAGCCCGGATCCCGTACCCGGGCATCGGTTCGCCTTGGCTACCCTCCTGCCATGGCGCTCGTGGTCGACGACGTGGCGGGGGAGCGGGACGGGGTCACCGTCGAGCGCGACCACCCGCCGCCGTCCACTCGTCGAGCGCTGGTGCTCAACGCGACCTTCGAGCCGATCTCGGTCGTCTCGTGGCGCCGGGCCATCGTGCTCGTCGTCGGCGGCCGGGCCGAGCCCGTGGCCTCCGACGGCGAGGCCGTCCGATCCGAGCGCCTCGCCGTCGACGTCCCCTCGGTCGTCCGTCTCCGCCGCTACGTGCGGGTGCCCCACCGACGCCACGCTCCGCTCTCGCGTCGGGCGGTGCTCGTTCGCGACCGCTGGACGTGCCAGTACTGCGGCGATCGCGCTGACGGCGTCGATCACGTGCGGCCCCGCAGCCGCGAGGGCGAGCACCGCTGGGAGAACGTCGTGGCCGCGTGCCGGAGCTGCAACGCTCGCAAGGGCGATCGGCTCCTGTCCGAGACGAGCTTCCGACTCAGGTGTCGGCCCACGGCCCCGCCCGTGATGTCGGCCGCGGCACTGGCCCTGCGCACGGTCCCACCGAGCTGGCGGCCCTACCTCCCGCCCGACGTGCCGAAGCGGTCGCGTTGACCTCGCTCCTGCCGGCGAGCGTCCGGGGGCAGTGGACGAGGGAGTGGCGACGAGGGAGCGGTGAGGTCCTCCACGCCCGGCCGATGCCCGACCCGCCGACCCGCGAGGTCAGCGTGCTGTCGGTCGACGACCGGGCCGTGGTCCTCGGTTCGGCGCAGCCGCTGGAGATCGTCGATCCCGAGGCGGCGGCTCGACTCGGCGTCGAGACGGTCCGCCGGCGTGGCGGCGGGGGAGCGGTGTGGCTCGCCCCCGGCGAGCAGCTGTGGATCGACGTGGTGGTGCCCAAGGACGACGAGTTGTGGGACGACGACGTCGGCCGCGCCTTCCTCTGGCTGGGCGACGTGTGGGCCGCCGCCCTGCGCGAGCTCGGGGTCGATGCCGTCGTCCACCGCCACGGCCTCGTCCGCTCGGCCCACTCGTCCCTGATCTGCTTCGCCGGCCTCGGCCCCGGCGAGGTCCACGTCGGCGGCGCCAAGCTCGTGGGCATGAGCCAACGCCGGGTGCGCGGCGGGGCCCGCTTCCAGTGCGTCGTCTACGACCACTACGCGGCCGGCCCGCTGCTCGACACCCTGTCGCTCGACACGACGACCCGTCGCACGGCGCTCGCCGAGCTCGCCGCCACCTGCGTCGGCCTCCGCGACGTCGACCCGTCGCTGACGCTCGACCGGCTCGAGGCGTCCTTCCTCCGCCTGCTCGCCTGATCGCTCGGCCGTCCCGGCCCGGGCTGGCCGATCGGGGCGCCGGCTAGGTTCGGAACCATGGGGTGGGAGACGCATCCGGTCACACCCGACCGGTTCGACGACTTCGCCGACGTGGTGAACCCCAACCGCCGTGGGCGCCACTGCTGGTGCCTGTCGCACCGCCTCCCCACACGAGCGATCGAGGAGCTCGGCGAGGGCAGTCGCGAGCTCGCCATGCGTCGGCTCTGCGAGCGCGACCACCCACCCGGCGTCGTCACCTACCGGGACGGCCTGCCGGTGGGGTGGTGCAGCATCGGGCCCCGTGAGGAGAACCCGAAGCTCGTGGCCAGTCGGGTCATCCGACCCGTCGACGACGTCGCGGTCTGGACGATCATCTGCATCGTCGTCCGTGGCGGGCACCGCCGCCGGGGCGTGACCCGTCACCTGCTCGAAGGTGCCGTGGCGTGGGCGGCGTCGCACGGCGCGCCGGCGGTCGAGGCGCACCCGGTCGAGCCCGAGGGCCGGATGGACACCACCATGGCCTTCGTCGGGACCCGCACGATGTTCGAGCGGGTGGGCTTCGACGTCGTCGGGGTCACCGAGGCGACGGCGTCGAAGCTGCCCCGCCTCGTGATGCGGCGGACGCTCACCCCGGCCTGAGCCCGGCCCCACCGCCCTCCCACCAGTCGCCTCCCACCGCCTCCCACCTCGGCGTGCGGGTATCTCATGATTTTTGGTGCATCTTCCTGCCGCTCTGAGCGCGTGGGGCGGCGAAACACCGCCGTTTCGTGGCGATCGGGTGCCTTGACCCGGTGCAAAGTGGACCGTACGGTGGGAATCAGTGGGAGACCGTGGGGCTGAAGACCATGCCAGTGGGATGGCGGGCCAGGCCGGGCTCCGACGCGCCCCGGGGCAGGTGAACCGGTGAACCTCGACGAGCGTGACTTCACCGGCTCGTTCGAGCACTCGCTCGACGACAAGGGCCGTCTCGTGGTCCCCCGTGACCTGCGCGACCAGCTCGCCCCGGACGAGCAGCTCTACCTCGTGCCCGGCGAGGACAACTGCCTCGAACTGCTGCCGACCACGGCCTACAAGGAGCGGGCCAAGCAGCGTCGGCTCGAGTCCCGGGTCGGCGGCCCCAAGGCCCGCATGGCCGCTCGCGTGTTCACCGCCTTCGCCGACCCGTTGACCATCGATCGCTCGGGTCGCATCTCGGTCCCCAAGCAACTGCGCGCCTACGCCGGCATCGACGGCCCCTGCGTCGTCAACGGCGCGGGGGAGTGGATCGAGATCTGGTCCGAGTCCCGCTGGCTCGACGCGCTCGACCTCGGTTCGACGGCCCTCGCGTCGCCCGAGGACTTCGAGTGATCGACCTCGTGACGTTCCAGCACCGACCGGTGCTCCTCGACGAGGTCGTCGAGCTCCTCGCGCCCGTTCCCCCCGGCGTGGTGGTCGACGGCACCCTCGGCGGAGGTGGGCACGCCGACGCGCTGCTCGGCGCCCGCGGCGACCTGACCCTCGTGGGCGTCGACCGCGACCCGGTGGCCCGTGCCGCGGCCGCCGACCGGCTCGCCCGCCACGGCGACCGCGTGACGATCCTCGACGACACCTCCGACCGGGGCATCCGGGCGGCGGCCCGGATCGGTCCGGTGGTCGGCGTGCTCCTCGACCTCGGTGTCAGCTCGCCCCAGATCGACGAGGCCGACCGCGGCTTCAGCTACCGCCACGACGGCCCGCTCGACATGCGCATGGATCCGTCCGGCGGCCCCACCGCCGCGGAGTTGCTCGACGGCATCGACGAGCGTGAGCTCGCTCGATTGCTCCGTGACCTCGCCGACGAACCCCATGCCCGTCGCATCGCCCGGGCGATCGTCGGCTCCGGTGCGATCGAGACCACCGGTCAGCTCGCCGAGCTCGTCCGTGGTGCGGTGCCGGCCGCCGTCCGACGGCGTGGCGACCCCGCCAAGCGCACCTTCCAGGCCCTCCGCATCGCGGTCAACGACGAGCTGGGCCTCCTGGAGCGGTCACTCGACGCCGCCGTCGAGGTCCTGGCCCCGGGTGGTCGACTCGTCGTGATCGCCTACCACTCCGGCGAGGATCGCATCGTCAAGACCCGGTTCCGGGCCGAGACCGACCCGACCCTGGGGTTGCCTCGCCACCTCCCGGTCCCCGACGAGCGGGCGGTCTCGCTGCGCCTGCTCACCCGCAAGCCCGTGACGGCCGGCGACGCCGAGTCCGTCGAGAACCCCCGCGCCACGAGCGCACGGCTCCGTGCCGTCGAGCGACCTCACGAGGAACCATGACCGCCGTCACCGCTCCCGTCCGCCGCCCACTGGGCGACCGCACCGGGCCGTCCGGCGTCGTCGGGCCGTCCGGCGTCGTCGACGCCGTGCGGGCACGGGCCGGCGTCGCCACGGCCCTCACCATCGCCGCGCTGCTCGCCAGCCTCCTCGGGCTCGCCATCTTCCACGCGCAGATCACCCAGCAGTCCTACGAGCTCGACCGGCTCGAGGAGCAGATCGTCGAGCGCCAGATCGACCTCGATGCCGCTCGACTCGAGCTGGCGGCGCTCGAGTCGCCGACGCGCCTCCAGAGCCAGGCGTCCTCGCTCGGCCTCGACCGACCGGAGGTCGTGGAGTACCTCCAGCCCTCCGACGACATCGTCGACCACGTCCTGTCGACCCGGCCCGTCGGGCACTCGGCGGCGCCGTGACCGCACCGCTCCGTCGTCCGGGCCCCGCCCCGCAGCCCCACCCGCCGGTCGATGACCGGCGGGTGTCGCGCGCGGACGGCGGCAACCGGCGGGTCAAGGCGCTGCGCGGTGTCGTGTTGCTGCTGGCGATGGTCTTCGCCGCTCGACTCGTCCAGGTGCAACAGGTCGGGTCCGAGCGCTTCGCCGCCGCCGGAGCCAGCCAGCGCAACGCGAGCACCGTCCTCCCCGCTGATCGCGGGCGGATCCTCGACCGGTCGGGCGAGGCCCTCGCGGTGTCGACCAGCCGGCCGACGCTGTACGTCAACCCGAGCGCCGTCACCGACGAGGTCGCGCTCGCCAACACCGCTGCGCCGCTGCTCGGCCTCGACGCCGCCGAGCTGGTGTCCGAGATCCGGTCGGGGCGCGAGCGCGGCGCCCAGTTCATGTACCTCGGGCGCCAGCTCGACGCGACCGTGGCCGAGGCGGTGCTCGAGCTGGACCTCGAGGCCGTCGGGGCCATCGACGAGCCGTACCGGGAGCATCCGTCGGGTCCCGACGTCGGTGGCTCCCTGCTCGGCCGGGTCGACACCGAGCACGTCGGCGTGTCTGGGCTCGAGTCCCAGCTCGACGAGTTCCTGACCGGCGCTCCGGGTCTCGTCACGTTCGAGCGGGGTCAGGACGGGCAGATCATCCCCGCCGGTCGCACGATCGTCGACCCGGCCTCGCCCGGCTCCGACGTGGTGCTCACCATCGATCGCCACCTGCAGTGGCTCACCGAGGACGTCCTCCGTCGCGTCGTCGACCAGTACGACGCGCAGGGGGCGATGGCGGTCGTGCTCGAGAGCGAGACCGCCGAGGTGCTCGCCATGGCCAACGTGGTCGGTGTCGAGGACGGCCCGGCGCGCGTCGCCAGCTACAACATGGGCGTCGTCGATGTCTTCGAGCCCGGCTCGATCGGCAAGGTCTTCACGATCTCCGCTGCGCTGGAGGAAGACCTCACCCGCGTCGACGAGGTGCTCGCCGTCCCGGAGTCGATCACGCTCTACGAGGAGCAGATCGGCGACGAGTTCGCCTCGGGCACCCGCCCGCTGACGACCGCTCAGATCGTCCAGCAGTCCTCCAACGTCGGCACGGTCATGTTGTCGGACCGCCTCGGCGACGCCGGCGTGGACGCCTACCTCCGGCGGTTCGGCTTCGGCGCGCCGACCGGTCCGGGAGGCACCACCCAGTTCCCCGGCGAGTCGGGCGGGCAGATGCTCGACCTCGAGGACTGGAGCGGCGTGACCCTCGCCAACGTGTCGTTCGGGCAGGGCATCGCGGTGACGGCGCTGCAGATGGCGGCGGCGTACAACGTCATCGCCAACGACGGTCGCTACCGCACGCCGACGATGGTCCAGGGCGCGGTCGACGACGACGGCGTCGCCCCCATCGCCAACGTCGTCGAGCGCGACGTGATCTCGCCCGAGACCGCCGCCGAGATGCGAGCGGTGATGACGGGCGTGGTGGACGGTCAGGGCACCGGCTCGCGGGCCGCCGTGCCCGGCTACACCGTGGCCGGCAAGACCGGGACCGCACAGATCGCCGAGGGCGGCGTCTACCTCGAGGACGCGTTCATGTCGACGTTCGCCGGCTTCGCACCGGCCGACGAGCCGGCCGTGACCGTGGTGGTCGTCGTCGACGAGCCGCAGGGCGAGTACTACGGCGGCCTGGTCGCGGCGCCGGTCTTCCAGGAGATCACCGAGCACGCCATGCGGATGCTCCGCGTCGCCCCGAACGCCCCGATCGTCGACGCGGAGGACGTCGGTGCGGACGGCTGAGCTCCAACGGGCCCTCGTCGATGTCGGGTTGGCCGTCGAGCGCCGGGGGAGCGCCACCGATCCCGAGGTCGAGGACGTCGAGCACGACTCGCGGGCCGTCCGCCCGGGCTCGCTGTTCGCGTGCATCCCCGGAGAGCACTTCGACGGTCACGACTTCGCCCGAGCGGCCACCGAGGCGGGCGCCGCCGCCCTGCTCGCCGAGCGCGTGCCGGTCGGCGTCGACACCGAGGTGCCGGTGCTCGTCGTGCCGTCGGTCCGGTCCGCGCTCGGTCCGTCCGCGTCCGCCGTCCACGGCTACCCCTCGGCCCGCCTCCGCCTCGTGGGCATCACCGGGACCAACGGCAAGACGACGACCACGGCGCTCCTGGCGTCGATCCTGCGCGCCGCCGGGCTCGACACCGAGACCCTCGGCACCCTGTCCGGCCCCCGCACCACGCCGGAGGGCAGCGAGCTCCAGCGCCGGCTCCGCGACTGGGCCGATGCCGGTGTCGACGCCGTCGTGATGGAGGTGTCGTCCCACGCGCTCGATCTGCGGCGCGTCGACGGCACCAGCTTCGACGTCGGCGTCTTCCTCAACCTCTCACCCGAGCACCTCGACTTCCATGGCGACATGTCGGCCTACGAGCGGGCCAAGGCCCGTCTCTTCGACGGCGACCTCGCCGAGCAGGGCGTCGTCGTCGTCGACGACGACGCCGGCCGACGCATCGCCGACGCCGCTCCGATCCCCGTCGAGCGGTGCTCGATCGAGGACGTCACCGACCTCCGCCTCCGGGCCGACGGCTCCGACTTCGGGTGGCGGGGGATCGACGTCGTCCTCCGCCTCCCGGGACGGTTCAACGTGGCGAACGCCGTGGCCGCCGCCACGACCGCGGAGCTGCTCGGCGTCGACCGGGCCGCCGTCGCCGAGGGCCTCGCTGCGGTCGCGAGCGTCGACGGTCGGGTCGAACCGGTCGTCGCCGGTCAGCCCTTCGCGGTCCTGGTCGACTACGCCCACACCCCCGACGCCCTGGAGCGGGTGCTCCGGGCGGCCCGCGAGCTGACCACCGCCGACGGCCAGGTCACCGTGGTCTTCGGCGCGGGTGGCGACCGCGACCGCGACAAGCGGCCGCTCATGGGCGCCGTCGCCGCCTTGGGTGCCGACCACGTCGTCGTCACGTCCGACAATCCGAGGGGTGAGGACCCGGCGGCCATCATCTCCGCGATCGTCTCGGGCATGGATGATGCAGCACGGGCGCGGACCGAGGTGATCGAGGACCGGCACGCCGCCATCGGCGCCGCGATCGACCGGGCGGTCGATCGAGCGGAGGCGAATGACATCGTCGTCATCGCCGGCAAGGGCCACGAGACCACCCAGGAGATCGAGGGCGTGCGCCACCCGTTCGACGACCGGGCCGTCGCCCGCGCTGCGATCGAACGACGAGCGGGCGGCGGCGCGTGGTAGCGCTCCTGCTCGCCGGTGGCATCGCCATGCTGACCTCCCTGCTCGGCACCCGCTTCCTCATCCCGTGGTTGCAGGCGCGCGGCGTCGGGCAGCACATCCGCCTCGAGGGCCCGGAGAGCCACCAGGTGAAGGCGGGTACGCCGACGATGGGCGGGATCACCATCGTCACCGGTGCCGTCCTGGGCTACGTCTTCAGCCACGTCCGTTCGGGCACGATCTTCACGCGCGGTGGACTGACCGTGATGCTCGTCATCGTGGGCGCCGCCACCGTCGGCCTCCTCGATGACTGGCTGGGCGTCACGCGGGCGCGCAACCTCGGACTGTCGAAGCGGGCCAAGACCGTCGGCCTCCTGACCGTCTGCGGCGTGTTCATCTTCCTCGCCCTCGAATGGGTCGACGTCCGGACCGACCTGTCCTTCACCCGGTACGACTCGATCGGGTTCGACCTCGGGCGGGTCGGCTGGTCGATCTGGGCGGTCCTGTTCATCTACGGCTTCGCCAACGCGGTGAACCTGACCGACGGCCTCGACGGCCTCGCCGCCGGCTCCGGCGCCTTCTCCTTCATGGCCTTCGTCATCGTCGCCTTCTGGGCGTTCCGCCACGAGGCCACCTACCAGGTGCCCCAGGCGCTCGACCTCGCCGTCGTGGCCGCAGCGATGGCCGGAGCATGTGTCGGGTTCCTGTGGTGGAACGCCGCGCCGGCGCGCATCTTCATGGGCGACACCGGGTCGCTGGCCATCGGCGCTGGGCTCGCCTCGCTCGCGCTCGTCACGAACACGCACCTGCTGCTGCCGATCCTCGGCGGCGTCTACGTGCTGCAGGCCACCTCGGTGATCCTGCAGGTGGGCGTCTTCCGCCTCTTCGGGGGCAAGCGGCTGTTCCGCATGGCCCCGATCCACCACCACTTCGAGCTCGGCGGGTGGCCGGAGACGACCGTGATCATCCGGCTGTGGATCATGGCCGGGCTCTGCACCTTCGGCGCCCTGGGCATATACTACGCCGACTTCATCTCCACGGGCGCGATCGACTGATGCCGCCCCGTCTCGTGCCGTTCGTCGTCGACGACCTCCGCAGGGTGCTCGTCGTCGGTCTCGGGGTCACCGGGCGCGCCCTCGTCGAGGCGTTCGTACGCCGGGGCGTCGAGGTGCTCGTCGCCGATGACCGGCCCGACGCGGAGGTGCCCGACGGGGCGCGCCGCGTCGAGGTCGACCAGCTGGCCGTCACGGTGGCGGACATCGACGCCGTCGTGCCGTCACCCGGCGTGCCTCGTCATCACCCCGCTTATCCGGCCGCCGAGTCGGCCGGCGTCCCGATCGTGTCCGAGCTCGACCTGGCGGCCGCCTGGACCGACCGGCCGAGCGTCGCGGTGACCGGGACCAACGGCAAGACCACCGTGGTCGAGCTCGTCCGTCGCATGTGCGCCGCCTCCGGGCTCGACGCCGAGATCGTCGGCAACGCCGACGAGCCCTGGGTCGCTGCGATCGATCGGCGGGCCGACGATCGACCCGACCTCTGGATCGTCGAGGCGTCGTCGTTCCGGCTCGATGCCGTGCAGCACTACCGCGCCGACGTCGCCGTCTGGTTGAACTTCGCACCCGATCACCTCGACTGGCATCCCGACCTCGACGACTATCGGGCGGCCAAGGCCCGGGTGCTCGACCTCCAGCGGCCCGAGGCCGTCGCCCTCGGCGACGTCGCCGACCCGATCGTGCGCGCCGAGCTCGAAGGAGCCCCCGCCGGCCACGAGCTCGTCGGAGCGCCGGCCGGTGACTGGCGGATCGACGGCGAGATCCTCCACACGCCGAGCGGCCCGGTCGAGCTCGGCGGCGTCCCGCCCCGCCACGGTCCGCACGACCTGGTCGACCTCGCAGCCGCGGCCGGGGCGGCCCGGCACCTCGGCGCCTCGGTCGACGCCGTCGTCGAGGTGATCTCGACCTTCGAGGGTCTCCGCCACCGCCTGGAGCACGTCGCCCACGTCGACGGCATCGACTACTTCGACGACTCCAAGGCCACCGCACCTCACGCCACGATCGCCGCGCTGCGGGGCTTCGACGACGCCGTGCTCATCGCCGGTGGGCGCAACAAGGGCCTCGACCTCGGTGAGCTGGGTGCGGTCGTCGACCACCTGCGACACGTCGTGGCGATCGGTGACGCCGCCGACGAGGTCGAGGCGGCGTTCGGTGGACGGGTCCCGGTCACCATCGCGACGTCGATGCGCGACGCCGTCGCGGTCGCCACCGAGGCGGCGGCCCCGCTCGGCGAGGTCGTCCTCTCACCGGCCTGCGCCTCGTTCGACTGGTACCGGAACTACGGCGAGCGGGGCGACGACTTCGCCCGCATCGTCCGGGAGGAGATCGCCCGATGACGATGCTGCGGTCGGTGCCCACCGGCGCCGACGCTCCTGACGTCGACGAACGACCGGATCGCCCGACCCGCGACCGCACCGGGTACCTCCTGCTCTTCTCGCTGGTGGCCGGGCTCAACGTGTTCGGGCTCGTGATGGTGTTGTCGGCGAGCTCGGTGCAGGGAGCGCAGGAAGGGTCGACCTGGACCTACTTCACGCGGCAGCTCCTCTGGCTGGCTCTCGGTTGCGTCGCGCTGGTCGTGATGTTGCGCATCGACTACCGACGCTGGCGGGCGTTCGCGCCCTACATCTACGCGATCTCCGTCGTGTTGCTCGTCCTCGTGTTGATCCCGCGGTTCGGTGTGCAGATCAACGGATCCCGGCGGTGGCTGCAGGTGGGGCCGCAGCGGTTCCAGCCCTCCGAGCTCGCGAAGCTCGGGCTGATGCTCATGGCGGCCTCGACGCTCGCCGCCCGTCAGCGGGTCGTGCGCGACCACCGCCGATCGTTGCACCCGGTGCTCCTGCTGGTGGCGCCGGTGGCGGCGCTGATCCTCCTCGAGCCCGACCTCGGGACGACGATCATCGTGTGCACGATCGTGGCCAGCCAGCTGGTCGGCGCCGGTGTCCCCTGGCGCCCCCTCGTGCGGATCGGTGCGCTCGCGACGCTCGCCGCGGGCATCCTCGCCCTCAGCGCCGACTACCGCCGGGCCCGGCTCCTCGGCTTCATCGATCCGTGGGCCGACCCACAGGGGCAGACCTACCACTCGCTCCAGTCGTTGATCGGACTGGCCTCCGGCGGGATCGACGGCGTCGGCCTGGGTGAGTCGCGCGCCAAGTGGGGCTTCCTGCCGAACGCCCACACCGACTTCATCTACGCCGTCATCGGTGAGGAGCTGGGCCTGATCGGGACCCTGACCGTGCTGGCCCTGTTCGTCATGTTCGGCCTCCTCGGGTACCGCGCGGCGCTCGGGGCCCCCGACGTCTTCGGCACCCTCGTCGCGACCGGCGTGACCACGTGGTTGCTCACCCAGGCCTTCGTGAACATGGGTGGCGTCGTCGGGCTCCTGCCGATCACGGGCGTGACGCTGCCCTTCATGTCGTTCGGCGGCACGTCGCTGCTGGTGAACATGGCGGCCGCCGGCCTGCTCCTGAACATCTCGCGCCAGGCACGAACATGACGAGCCGGACGTTCGCGATCATCGCGGGCGGGGGCACCGCCGGGCACGTGACCCCGGGGGTCGCGGTCGCCCGCGAGCTCGCCGGCCGCGGTCACGATCCGTCCGCCCTCCACTTCGTCGGGGCCCGGCGCGGGGTCGAGGTCGACGTCGTGCCGGCGGCCGGCTTCCCGCTCACCCTGCTCCCGGGTCGAGGGATCAAGCGCTCCTTCAGCCCGTCGAACGTCGGTGCCGTGTTCGGCCTGGTCGCCGCGATCCTCCGCTCGATCGTGCTGGTCCGTCGGCTGCGACCGAGGGTGGTCCTCGCGACGGGGGGCTTCGCCTCGGTCCCGTGTGTGATCGGCGCGGTCCTGTGGCGCGTGCCGATCGTGGTCGCCGAGCAGAACGCCGTGCCCGGGGCGGCCAACCGCCTCGCCGGTCGGTTCGCGCGGTCGTGTGCCGTGAGCTTCCCCGGGACCGACCTCCCCAACGCCACCGTCACCGGCAACCCGGTGCGCTCCGAGATCCTCGCTGCTGCCGCGCTGGGTGACGAGCGTGGCGGGGACGATCGCCGGCAGGTGCTGGTGTTCGGCGGGTCGCTCGGGGCGTTGCGGATCAACCGCACGGTCCAGGCGATGCTCGCCGAGGGCGGGCTCGGGGCCCGGGTCCGGCACGTCATCGGTCGTCGCGACTGGCCGGAGCTGGCGGACGACGCCCGTGCGCTGGCTGCGTCGAGCGCCTACGACGCGGTGGAGTACGAGCACGACATGGCCGCGGCGCTCGTCGCGACGGACCTGGCGGTGTGCCGAGCCGGTGCCTCGACGGTGGCGGAGCTGGCGGTCACCGGGACGCCCGCCATCCTCGTCCCGCTCCCGGGCGCCCCGGGCGATCATCAGACCGCGAACGCCCGCGGGCTCGAGGGTGCCGGCGCCGCCGTCGTGCTCCCCGACGCCGACCTCGAGCCATCCACGCTCCGCGGGGCGATCGACGGCATCCTGGCCGACACCGACCGCCTCGATCGGATGGCCGCCGCCGCCCGCGGCTTCGCTCGTCCCGACGCAGCGGCCCGGGTCGCCGATCTCGTCGAGGAGCACGCCCGATGACCGCCATCGACCTGTCCGCCCCTCGGCGCATCCACCTCATCGGCGTCGGTGGTTCGGGGATGAACGCCATCGCGGCGGTCCTGGCCGGGATGGGCCACACCGTCACGGGGTCGGACCTCAAGCCCTCCGCCGGTCTCGACCGGGTGCGTGCGCTCGGCATCGAGGCCGCCGTCGGCCACGACGCCGACCACGTCGGCGACGCCGACGCGGTGGCCAGGTCGACCGCGATCCCGGACCACAACGTCGAGCTCCGCGAGGCGCACCGCCGCGGCCTCCCCGTCCTCCGGCGAGCCGAGATCCTCGCCGCCATCGCCGGCCACAAGCGCACCGTGGCCGTCGCCGGGACGCACGGGAAGACGACCACGTCGTCGATGCTGTCCCTCGTCCTCCTGCGGGCCGGCGCCCACCCGTCGTTCATCATCGGTGGCGACGTCAACGAGATCGGCTCCGGCGCGGTCTGGGACGACGAGGGCGAGCTCTTCGTCGTCGAGGCCGACGAGTCCGACGGCACCTTCCTCGAGCTGCCCGCCGCCGCGGCGATCATCACCAACGTCGATCCCGACCACCTCGATCACTACGGCTCGTTCGACGAGTTGACCGACGCCTTCGAACGGTTCGCCACAGCGGCGACCGGGCCCGTGGTCGTGCCCGACTCCGGGGCCGGGGCGTCGCTGGCCGGGCCCGGACGGACCACCTTCGGTCTCGGCGAGGGTGCCGACGTGCGACTCGTCGACTTCGACGGGCAACGGTCGCACAGCACGTTCTCGCTGTCGTTCCGCGGTGGTGAACCGATCGAGGTCCGCCTCGCCGTCCCCGGGCCCCACAACGCCCTGAACGCCGCAGCTGCGGCGGCCATGGCGGTCGAGCTCGGTGTCGAACCCGAGACCGCCTGCGAGGGCCTCGGGCGCTACGCCGGTGTGGCCCGCCGCTACGAGTTCCGGGGGGAGGCCGCCGGCGTCACCTTCGTCGACGACTACGCCCACCTCCCGGCCGAGGTCGAGGCGGCGCTCTCGACCGCCCGTGACGGTGGCTTCGACCGCGTCGTCTGCGCCTTCCAACCCCACCGGTTCAGCCGCACCGCGGCGGTCTGGCAGGACTTCGCCGACGCCTTCGTCGACGCCGACCTGCTGCTGCTCACCGACATCTACCCCGCGGGCGAGCCGGTGCGGCCCGGCATCACCGGTCGACTCGTCCTCCGCGCCGTGCTCGACGCCCATCCCGACCAGCGGGTCGCCTACCTGCCGACCCTGGGTGACGTCGAGTCCTTCCTCGCCGGCGAGCTCCGCGCCGGTGACCTCTGCCTGACCCTCGGCGCCGGCGATCTGACGTTGGTGCCCGACCGGGTGCTCGCCGATCTGGAGCCGTCGCCGTGACGGCGGCGCTCGATCGCGCCGCCGCCGCACTCGGTGAGCGGGCTCGACGAGACGCCCCGCTGGGCGCTCGGACGACCTACCGAGTCGGCGGATCCGCCGCGCTCCTCGTCGAGGCCACCAGCGTGGACGACCTCGTCCGGGTCGGCGGCGTGGTCGCCGATCTGGGCCTGCCCGTGCTGGTGCTCGGCCGCGGGAGCAACGTGTTGGTCGCCGACGGCGGCTTCCCCGGCGTTGCCGTCGTGCTCGGCGCGGGCTTCGACGAGATCGAGATCGACGCGACGACGGTTCGGGCCGGCGGAGCCGTCTCGCTCCCCGTGCTCGCCCGCCGCACGGTCGCGGCCGGCCTCACCGGGTTCGAGTGGGCGGTCGGCGTACCGGGTTCGGTCGGTGGGGCGGTGCGCATGAACGCCGGCGGGCACGGCTCCGACATGGCCGCCGATCTGGCCGCCGCCGCCGTCGTCGACCTCACGACCGGCGAGCTCGAGCGCTGGGCGCCCGACCGACTCCGCCTCGGCTACCGGCGCTCGGCGCTCGGGGGACACCACGTCGTGACCCTCGCCGAGCTCACCCTCGCCGACGGTGACGTCGCGGTCGGGGAGGCGGCGCTCGGCGAGATCGTTCGGTGGCGGCGCGAGCATCAGCCCGGTGGTCAGAACAGCGGCTCGGTCTTCACCAACCCGCCGGGCGACTCCGCGGGCCGGCTCATCGACGCCTGCGGCCTGAAGGGGCACCGCATCCGGACCGCCGAGGTCTCGCCCAAGCACGCCAACTTCTTCCAGGCCGATGTCGACGGACGCGCCGACGACGTCCTCGCGCTGGTGTCTCACGTCCGCGACCGGGTCGAGGCCGAGACCGCCATCCGCCTCCGGCCCGAGCTGCGCCTGGTCGGCTACCCATCCGAGGTCCTCGCCGACCTCGACGCCGAACCGGCCGGGACGACCACCGAGGAGGCGCACCGATGACGACGGTCGTGGTCGATCCCCGGCTCCGCGCCCGGCGAATCGAGGTGATGCGCGCCGAGGGACGCAAGCGCCTCCGATGGGTCGTCGTCGTGCTCGGCCTCACGGGTGCCGGGGTGATCACGCTGGTGGCCCTGCGTTCCCCGCTCTTCGACGTCGACCGGGTACGGGTCACCGGCGCCGAGCGCACCTCGACCAGCGCCATCACCGCGGCCGCCGACCTCGATCTCGACGAGCCGCTGGTCGAGGTCGACCTCGGTGCCGTCGAGGCCGCCGTCGAGGAGCTGCCGTGGGTCGACGAGGCCGACGTCCGGCGCGACTGGCCCGGCACGATCGTCGTCGAGGTCCACGAGCGGCGACCGGCCGCTGCGGTCGCGGTCGGCGACGACCTCGTGTTGGCCGACGTCGCCGGCCGGGTGCTCGCCACCACCGCCCGGGTGCCCGCCGATCTCGCCGTCGTCGAGCTGGCGGCTCGCACCGAGGAGGTGCTGCCCGGCGGCAGCCTGGCGCCCGAGGAGCGCAGCGCCCTGGTGCTCGCGGCCCGCGCGCCCGAGGCGCTCCGCCTGGCGCCCGGTGTGGTCCGTCGAGACGACGGAGATCTCCTGTGGGAGGTCGAGGGGGTGGGCCGGTTCCGCTTCGGCACCTTGGCCGACCTCGACGCGAAGCTGGTGTCGGCCGCTGCGGTGCTCGAGCAGCTCGGCGGGGTGGTCGATGGCGAGCTCGACCTCCGCGAGCCCTCGGCCGTCGTGCGTCGCCTCGATGCGCCGCCGCTCCCCGCGCCGATCGACGAGGCCGAGGAGGTCGCGTCATGACGGCCGCCGCCCACCGAAGCGCCGGAGGGTCGTCCGCTCAGCGGCGACGACGGCGTAGTCTCGACCACGATCCGTCGCCGTTCCCGGGCGGCGTCACACGAAGGAGGCGCCGCTCGTGATCGGTTCCCCACAGAACTACCTGGCAGTGATCAAGGTCGTCGGCGTCGGTGGTGCCGGCGTCAACGCCGTCAACCGCATGATCGACGCCGGGCTGAAGGGCGTCGAGTTCCTGGCGGTCAACACCGACGCGCAGGCGCTGCTCATGAGTGACGCCGACGTCAAGATCGACATCGGTCGCGAGCTGACCCGCGGCCTGGGCGCCGGGAGCGACCCCGACGTCGGCATGCACGCCGCCGAGGAGCACCGGGACGAGCTCGAGGAGGCCCTCCAGGGCTCCGACATGGTCTTCATCGCCGCCGGCGAGGGTGGTGGCACCGGCACGGGCGCGGCACCCGTCGTGGCCGAGATCGCTCGCGGTGTCGGCGCGCTGACGATCGGGATCGTCACCCGCCCGTTCGGCTTCGAGGGGCGCCGTCGCTCGGTGGCCGCCGAGCAGGGCATCCAACGCCTGCGCGAGAAGGTCGACACCCAGATCGTCATCCCCAACGATCGGCTCCTCACCGTCGCCAACGAGCAGACCTCGGTCGTCGACGCCTTCCGGATGGCCGACGACGTGCTCCTCCACGGCGTGCAGGGCATCACGACCCTCATCACGACGCCGGGCCTGATCAACACCGACTTCGCCGACGTGCGGATGATCATGCAGAACGCCGGTGCGGCGCTCATGGGCATCGGCCAGGCCCAGGGTGACAACCGGGCCGTCAACGCGGCCCGTGCCGCCATCTCGAGCCCACTGCTCGAGGCCTCGGTCGAAGGGGCGCGCGGCGTGCTGCTCAACATCTCCGGGGGCTCCGGTCTCGGGTTGTTCGAGGTGAACGAGGCCGCCGAGGTCATCCACGAGGTCGCCCACGCCGACGCCAACATCATCTTCGGGGCCGTGATCGACGAGGCCATGGGGCCCGAGGTGCGGGTCACGGTGATCGCCGCCGGGTTCGACCGCTGGGAGGAGCGCCCGGAGTTCGGAGCGGAGATCCCGCAGCCGGCCACCCCGACGCCGCCTGCAGCCGGTGAGCAGACCATCGCCACCCCCGACGTCTTCGCCACCGACGACGACGGCGACGATGACGACGGCTTGGACGTGCCCTCGTTCCTGCGGTGAACCGATCTGCGCCGGGCCGGCGGGCACCGGCGACGAGTGACGACCGGTGAGGATGCTCTTCGAGCGTCGCCTCGACGACGGGGCGACCGTCCACGTCGTCGTGACCGACCGCGACGACGGCGACTTCTCGATCGGCGCGCCCGACGTCGAGCGACGGCGGCGGGGGCTGGTCGACCGTCCCTGGAGGTGGCTCCACCAGGTCCACGGCGCCGAGGTGGTCGACGGTGACGATCCGACGGTTCGCCCGGGGGTCGACGGCGACGCGGTCGTGACGTCGGGCAACGACGTCGCGCTGGCCGTGCAGGCGGCCGACTGCGTCCCCGTGGCGCTCGTGAGCCTCGACGGTCCGATCGCGGTCGCCCACGCCGGCTGGCGTGGCCTCGTCGCCGGGGTGCTCGAGGCCACCGCCGCCGAGTTGCGCTCCCGAGCCGAGGGTGAGGTGGTGGCGGTGGTCGGACCCCACATCCGGGTCGACCGCTACGAGTTCGGTGACGAGCTCGACGAGCTCGTGGCTCGCTACGGGTCCGAGATCGCCGGCGTGACCACCCACGGCACCGCTGCGCTGGACCTGACGGCGCTCGTGCGCATCGTGCTGGCCCGGACCGGCATCGATGTCGCGGTGGACGACGGCCGGTGCACCAGCGAGCCCGAGCTGTACTCGCACCGACTCCGCGCCGACGCTGCTCGGCACGCCCTGGTCGCGTGGCGGACGGCGTGATCGACGTCGCCGCCGTCGCTGAGCGGCTCGAGGCCGCTCGTGAGCGCATCGCCGGCACCGGTGTGGACCCCGAGCGAGTCAGCGTGCTCGCGGTCACCAAGGGCCACGGGGTCGAGGCCGTCGACGCCGCAGTAGCGGTCGGGCTGGGCGACGTCGGCGAGAACTACGGGCAGGAGGCCGTCGCCAAGCACGACGAGCGGCCGGACGCTCCCGTGCGGTGGCACATGATCGGCAACGTCCAGACCAACAAGGTCCGCATGCTCGCGCCGTTCGTCGAGCTGTGGCAGACCGTCGACCGCGGGTCGCTGGTGCAGGAGCTGTCCAAGCGCGCACCCGGCGCTGCCGTGCTGGTCCAGGTGAACGTCTCGGGCGAGGAGACCAAGCGCGGCGTGGAGCCCGACGGCGTCGCCGGTCTCGTCGAACGGGCCGACGAGGCCGGTCTGGAGGTCAGAGGCCTCATGACGATCGCCGAGGCCGCTCCCCCCGAGGTGGTCGGCCCCCAGTTCGCCCGCCTTCGGGGGCTCGTCGACCGCCTCGGCCTCGCCGAGTGCTCGATGGGCATGAGCGGCGACCTGGAGGTCGCCGTGGCCGAAGGGGCGACGATGGTGCGGCTCGGGACGGCGCTGTTCGGTCCGCGCCCGAGCGTCCGCAGCCTGTAACACTAGGATCCGACGCCAGAAGAGATCGCTCCGGACCATCGACGTGGAGGTACGCACGGTGTCCGTGTTCCGCCGCACCATGCTCTACCTCGGACTCGGCGCAGACGAGGACTACGACGAGTTCGGCCAGCCCCAGCGGGGGGCGCCGGCCCAGCCCGCCGCCACGCCCGCGGTCAGCCGCCCCCGTCCCGTGCCGCCGAGCACCGTCGAGCCCGGTTCCTCGGTGCGCACGTTGCCTCCCGAGCCCGCCGTGCGTCCGGTTCCCGCGCCGGCAACGGCGAACCCGGCCAGCGCTCCTGGAGCGCCCGACGCATCCTCGAGCGGAGTACGGACGGTGGTCGCGCCCTCGCAACGGTCGCCGACGGTGATCACCCCGAAGTCGTTCAACGAGGCGAAGCAAATCGGTGATCACTTCAAGAACCGGCAGCCCGTGATCATCAACCTGCAGGACCTCGCGCCCGACCTCGGGCACCGGCTCGTCGACTTCGCGGCGGGCCTGATCTACGCCCTCGACGGCCAGATGGAGAAGGTGGCGAACAACGTGTTCCTGCTCAAGCCGGCGAACATCGAGGTGGGCGACGACGATCGCCGCCGCCTCGCCGAGCGTGGACTGGCCGACTGACCCGTGGCGATCATCTGCCTGGTCCTCTACCTCTACGTGTTCGCCATCCTCGGGCGGATCATCCTGAGCTGGTTCCCGATGTCCTACGACAGCCCGATGCGCTCGGTCGACCGAGCGTTGCGGATGGTCACCGAACCCGTCCTCGGTCCACTGCGTCGGACCATCCCGCCGGTCCGGATCGGGTCGGTGGCGCTCGATCTGTCGCCGATCATCGTGATCCTCGGCCTGAGCATCATCCAGGGAGCGCTCTGCTAGCAGCGCCCCGATGTCGACACTCCGCGTGGTCGGCACGGTGCGCGGTACGGCGGAGAGCGGTCCGGTACCCTCGGCTGCCGTGGAACTGAGCCCGAGGCTGCTCGAAGAGAAGCAGTTCCCCCTGCGCCGCAAGGGATACGACCCCGATGCCGTCGACGAGTTCCTCGAGCGCGTCGCGGTCGCCGTCGACGAGCTCCAGGGCCGCCTGCGCGAGGCTCGGGCCGAGGGCCACGGTGGCGACGGCGCCTCGGCCGGGGTCGACCAGGGTGCCCTCGACGATGCGCGGGCCGAGATCGACGCCGCACGAGCCCAGGTCGACGAGCTGCGCTCCCAGGCCGAGTCGTCCCTGTCGGCCGCCCACAGCCGCGCCGCCGACATGGTCGAGGCGGCCCGCCTCGAGGCCGAGCAGATCACCGAGACCGCCCGGGCCGATGCCGTGCTCGCCGCCGAGTGGGCGACCGGCCAGAGCGCGGCGCACGACGTCGAGTCGGCCCGTTCGGAGGCGGCGAGGATCGTCGACGAGGCGCAGGCGCTGCTGGCCTCTGCCCGCGAGCGCGCCGACGAGGTCTCGGCGTCGGAGGCCCGCGCCGACGAGCTGGTGAGCCAGGCCCTGCGCGACTCCGCCGCCGCCCGGGCCGCCCTGGAGCAGGCCGAGCGAAACGTCACCGAGCTCCGCGAGGCGACCGACCGCGAGCTCCGCGACGAGCGCGAGGCCGCCGCCCGGTCGGCCGAGGAGGAACGGACCGCGCTCGACGTCGAGCTCACCGAGCTCCGAGCAGCCGTCGAGCGCGATCGCACCGAGGTCGAGCGGTCCGTCGCCGAGAGCACGGCCCTCGCCGAGCAGGTGGCCGCCGACCGTGAGCAGCTGCGCATCGAGGACCGCCGCATCACCTCGGCCCGGGCCCAACTCGATCGCGACGGCGCCGAGATGTCCGAGGCTCGTGCCGGCCTGGCCCGCGAGGCCTCGGAGGTCGCCCAGGCCCGCGAGGTGCTCACCGCCGACACCGAAGCGCTCGCGGTCGAACGGTCCCAGCAGGAGCACGACGTGGCCGAACTGGCGGCGTCCCGGTCGCTGCTCGACGCGGAGACCCGCGAGCTGGCCGAGGCCCGTGAGCAGCTCCGGATCGACCGAGAGGCAGCCGATCGGGCTCGCGAGGTCGCCGAGCTCGAGGCCGCCCAGATCGCTCGCTCCCGCGAGGCGCTCGGGCGTGAGGCCGACCAGGTGGCCGAGACCCATCGGCTCCTCGACCAGCAACAAGCCGACCTCGACGACGCCCGCTCGGTGCTCGAACGCGAGTTGGCGGCGAAGGCGGCCCGCGCCGCCGAGATCGAGCGGAGCAGCCGGGAGCTGACCGAGCTGCGGGCCGCGCACGATGCGGCGGCCGCCGAGCTCGAACAGTCTCGCGCCGCGCTCCAGAGCGACGCCGACGAGCTCGATGCTCGGCGTGACGAGGTCGAGGCCGAGGCCGGTTCGGTCCGCGACACCTCGGCGGAGGTCGAGCGCCACCGCCGCGAGGTCGACGAGGCGCGTGCCGAGGTCGAGGCCGCCCGCGACCACCTGGGCCGTCGTCGTGCCGAGGTCGAGGCCACCCAGCGCGAGGTCGACGAGGCGAGCTCGGCGGTGGGCGTCGACCGGGAGGCCCTTGACGAGGCGCGCGCTGCACTGCAGCTCGAGCGCGAGGAGCTCGGGGCCGAGGTCGAGCTGGCCCGGACCGAGATCGCCGCCGCGCGCAGCGCCGCCGACACCCGAGCCACCGAGATCGCCGACGAGCGCCTCGAGCTCGAACGCGAGCGCGACGCCGTGGCCGCCGCCCGACAGGAGGTCGACAGGTCGTCGGCCGAGCTCGAGGAGACCCGGACCACCCTCGCTCGTCGGGGTGCGGAGTTGAGCTCGAGCCAGGAGGCCGTCGTCCGCGATCGTGCCGAGCTCGACGCCACCCGGACCGCCCTCGATCGTGAGGTCGCCGAGGTGCGCACCTCGCTCGACCACGAGCGCGCCAAGTCGCGAGCAGCCATCGAGCAGGAGCAGGCAGCGGCTCGTTCGGCGCTCGAGCGCCAGCAGGCCGACCACGCCGCTGCCCGGGACGCCGTCGCTCGGCGAGCCGACGAGCTGGCCGCCAACGAGCAGGCCCTCGACGTCGACCGCCAGGGGCAGGCCGCGGCGCGTGAGGCGCTCGACCGCGATCGGGCGTCGGTCGCCGAGTCGCGAGAGGCGCTCGACCGTCGCAGCCTCGAGCTCGCCGAGGCCCGCGATGCGCTCGCCGCGGAGCGCGCCCAGCACGAGGAAGCACTCGCCGAGCTCGAGCGCGGTCGGCACGAGGTCGCCGCCGCGCGGGAACACGCCGAGCGGCGAGCCAGGGAGGTCGAGGAGACCCAGCAGGCACTCGACCGCAGCACGGCCGAGCTCGCCGCGACCCGGACGGCCTTCGAGGCCGAGGTCGAGCGTTCCTCCCACACGAGGGTCGAAGCCGAGCAGGCGTCGATTCGCGCCGCCGAGTTGAAGGCCGAGGCCGAGCGTGCCGCGGCGGAGGCGGCGGAGCGGCGAGTCGAGGTCCTGCGCGAGGCCGACGCGGCGGTCAACGCCGCTCGGGCCCGCTCCCAGGAGATCATCGATCGCACGGAGCGGCTCGAGCGCGAGGCCAAAGAGCGGATCGGGGCGTTCGAGGTCTCCCTCGACGAGCGTCGTGCCGAGCAGCGCCGGGTCGAAGAGGCGGTCGCGGCCGCCATGGAGGACGAAGCGGCGGCGCGCCGCGAGGTCGAGCGGCTCCAGCAGGAGCTCGCGGCCACGCGCGAGCGTGCGGCGAGCTCCGAGACCAACCGTGACGCCATGCTCGAGCAGGCTCGTCGCGACGCCGACGAGCTCGTCGCGCAGGCCCGCTCCGACGCCGAAGGTCTGCTCGGTCGGGCCCGGACCGAGGCGGCGGAGGTCACCGCCCACCCGGCACGGCTGGCGGCGGCCGACGTGGTGCGGACCGCCGAGCAGGAGGCGGCCGCCATCATCGCCGCCGCCGAGGGCGCGGCGAGCGAACGCGGCGCGGCCGTGCGCCGCAACCTCTCGTCGGAGATCGGTGAGCTCGAGGCCATCCGCACCCGGCTCCGCGAAGAGATCGGTGCGCTCGGCGCGACCGAGGGCCCCGACAACGGTCATCGCTCGAACTGACGTGGTCGTCCGGCCGCGCCGCGCGGTCGAGCTGGTCCGGGTCCCACGGCGGGTGTGAACTTCGGTTCGGCGCGCCGTGCGATGTCACTCCCCGCCGGTATCCTCTCGGCTTCCGTCGGTCAGGTCCGACGGGGAGGTGAGGGGCATGGCGACCAAGGGTGGAGCGAAGAAGTCGGCGGCCAAGAAGCGCGCGGCCAAGAAGTCGGCGGCCAAGAAGGCCGCGGCCCGCACGTCCCCGGCCAAGCGGTCCTCGTCCGGGTCGGGTGACGAGCACCCGATCACCGTGCCGAAGGGATCACCGTTCACCAAGAAGTTCCTGACCCAGCAGCGCGACGCGCTCCTCGAGGAGCGTGCGTCCTACACCCGCTCGGCCACGCGGCTCAAGGCGGAGGCCGACGAGCTGGCCGCCGACCGCGAGCCGGGCGACGTGCAGTTCGACGAGGAGTCGGGCGAGGGCGACACGATCGCCGTCGAGCGAGAGCGCGATCTGGCGCTGTCGGCGCAGGCCCAGGAGACCATCGCCGAGATCGATGCGGCGCTCGAGCGACTGGCGGCGGGGACTTACGGGATCTGCGAGGCGAGTGGCGAGCCGATCCCCGAGGAGCGACTCGAGGCGATCCCGCACGCCCGCGTGCGGGTGGAGTACAAGGCGTCCCGGCTGGGGTCGTGACCTCGGGCCCGGCGACCGCGGTGCTCACCCGGCGCCGACTGCCGTTGGCGGTCGCCGCCGGCCTGTTGATCGCCGACCAGCTGACCAAGTGGTGGGCGCTCGAACGCCTCGACGACGGCAGCACCATCGATCTCGTCTGGACCCTCCGCTTCCGGCTCGTCTTCAACGAGGGCATGTCGTTCTCGCTCGGCCAGGGCCTGGGGTGGCTCGTCGGCCTCATCGGACTCGTCGTGGTGGCGGTGTTGGTCGTGTGGGCCGGTCGGATCGATCCGAGGTCGCAGCGCGTCGCCGTCGGTGCCGTCATCGGCGGCGCCGTCGGCAACCTGGTCGACCGGATCTTCCGCGCCGACGACGGCCCGCTGTCGGGAGCGGTGGTCGACTTCATCGACCTGCAGTGGTGGCCGGTGTTCAACGTCGCCGACATGGCACTCGTCGTGGGGGTCATCGTCCTCGTCGGCCTGCTCGCCGTCGAGGATCACCGGCTGTCGGCATCGCTCGGCGCGGAGGCAGGCGCGGACGCCGGTGCGCTCGGCAGCGGTGAGGGCGCCGACGGCGATGTCGCAGGGGCCGGCCCGCTCGATGCCGGCCCGACTGATGCCGGCCCGACCGATGCCGGCCCGACCGATGCCGGGTCGATCGTTGCCGGCCCGACCGATGCCGACCAGATCGAGAGCGGCCCGACCCGTGGCGGCCCGCTCGATGTCGGCCCGACCGATGCCGACCTGACCGATGCCGGGAACGTCGAGGAGCGCGAGGCCCCGGGGTGAGCGACCGGAGGCGGATCGAGGTGCCCGATGCCGCCGACGGCGAACGGGTCGATCGGCTGCTGGCGCTGGAGCTCGACCTCAGCCGCAGCGCGGTCGCCCGACTCGTCGCCGACGGCGAGGTGACCATCGACGACGAGCCCGTCACGACCCGCTCGCGACGCCTGGCGGGCGGTGAGGTGGTCGAGGTCGTCGTGCCCGAACCGGACGATCCCCGACCGGCACCCGATCCCTCGATCGTGCCCGTCGTCGTGCACGAGGACGACGACCTCCTCGTCGTCGACAAGCCGGTCGGCCTCGTCGTGCACCCCGGTGCCGGCAACCGCGATGGCACCCTCGTCAACGGCCTCGTGGCCCACTATCCCGAGCTCGTCGACGTCGGTGATCCGACCCGACCCGGCATGGTGCACCGGCTCGACCGCGACACCACTGGCCTGCTCGTGGTCGCCCGCACCCAGCACGCCTACGACGAGCTCGTCGCGGCCCTCTCGGCGCGCGCCGTGGGACGGACCTACCACGTGCTCGTGCACGGCCGACCCGAGGCGCCACGGGGCCGCATCGACGCTCGCATCGGCCGCAGTCCGAAGGATCCGACCCGGATGGCCGTCCTGGCCGACGGCCGTGAGGCGATCACCGACTACGAGGTGCTCGAGGCGCTCGACGGGGCCGAGGCGGCCCGGCTCGAGTGCCACCTCCACACCGGTCGCACCCACCAGATCCGCGTGCACCTCAAGGCGATCGGGCTGCCGGTGCTGGGTGACGACCGCTACGGCCGGCTCCGCCACGGCGCGACCCGGCCGATGCTCCACGCCCACCGCCTGCGCTTCACCCACCCGTCCACCGATGACGAGCTCGAGCTCGAGTCACCGCCACCCGACGACTACGCCGCCGTCCTCGCTCAGCTCCGGGCGGTCGAGGCGGCCTCGGGCTGAGTCGGCTCACCGTCGGGAGCGGCCGCTCCCGGCTCAGGGGCTGTCGGGTGAGGGCCAGGCCGCGTTGCCCCGAGCCATCTCGGCGATCTGGGCGAGCGTGTAGCTCTCGAGGCGGCGGCGGACCTCGTCGCCGAGGAAGCTCCAGATCGACAGCAGCACGCACTGGCCCTCGTGATCGCAGGCGCCATCGGTGTGCGGCTCACCGAAATCGCCCATCGTGATCGGACCGTCGACGGCCGAGACGATCGCCGACAGCGTGATCTCCTCGGGCGACCGGGCCAACACGTACCCGCCGCCGACACCACGCTTCGAGCGAACGAGGCCGGCGCCCTTCAGCGCGAGCAGGATCTGCTCGAGGTAGGGCTGGGGCAGGCCGGTCCGCTCGGCGATGTCGCGGACCGCGGTGGGGCGGCCCTCCTCGGCATGGAGGGCGAGCGACAGCAGCGCACGGCTGGCATAGTCACCTCGCGTCGAGACCCGCATCGGGTGGAGGATAGGCCCGGGACCTCGTCGCCGAGCGCACGGTGGCCGATCGACCGCGGAGGATCGATGGGGCCGGGGTACTGGGTACCGGGCCGTCGGTGTGAGAACCTCGTGGGATGGCGCCCACCCCCCTGGTGCCCGACTACGCCGGGCCGTGCCTCTCCAACCTGGTCCACGCGCTGACGGCGCCCGAGCCGCCCGAGTGGTTGCCGGCAGCTGCCACGGGGGCGTCCTCGCACGTCCTGCTGCTGCTCGACGGCCTCGGGTGGAAGCAGTTCATGGACCGCAAGCACCTGATGCCGACGTTGGCGGCGATGGAGGGCGTGCCCATCCACTCGGTGGCTCCCACGACCACCGCGACCGCGCTGACCTCGGTCACCACCGGCCTGGCCCCCTGCGACCACGGCGTCGTCGGCTACCGGATCCTCGTCGACGGTGAGGTGCTCAACGTGCTGCGGTGGCAGCTCGACGGCGTCGATGCCCGCCGGACCCTCCCGCCCGACGAGCTCCAGCCGGTCACCCCGTTCCTCGGACTCCGACCGCCGGTCGTCACCAAGGCCGAGTTCGGCACCACCGGCTTCACGCTCGCCCACCTCCGGACGGCCCGCCTCCACGGGTGGCGGGTGCCGTCGAGCATCGTGGTCGAGACCGCCGACCTCGTCGACGCCGGCGAGCCGCTGGTCTACGCCTACTACGACGGCATCGACAAGATCGCCCACGCCGAGGGGCTCCAGGACCACTACGACGCCGAGATCGGCTTCGCCGACGAGCTCGTCAGCCGGGTGCTCGACTCGGTGCCCGACGACACGGCCGTCCTCGTCACCGCCGATCACGGCCAGGTCGACGTCGGCGATCGCACGGCCGAGTTGCCGGCGTCGGTCCTCGACCTCGTCGAGGTGCAGTCGGGAGAGGGACGCTTCCGGTGGTTGCACGCCCGAGCCGGCGCCGCCGACGAGTTGGCCGACACGTGCCGCGACCTGTTCGGCCACGAGAGCTGGGTCGTCACGAGGGACCAGACCATCGACGAGCGCTGGTTCGGTCCGGTCGACACCGGGGCGCTGCGCCGCCTGGGCGATGTCGCCCTCGTGCCCCACGAGCCGATCGCCTACCTCGAACCGGGTGACTCGGGACCCTTCGATCTGATCGGGCGTCACGGCTCGATGACCGATGACGAGGTCCTGGTGCCGTTGCTCTGCGCGCGCGGCCGCCGCTGAGCCACGCCCTACCCTGGCGCCCATGACGACGCCCGAGTCCGAGCCCGCGTCCGACGACGGCCTCGAGCCGGTGCCCGCGCCGAACGGCGAGGCCCCGCCGGCGGTGTCCGAACCCGAGGTCGTGGCCGAGCCGGCCGAGCCGCTCGACGGCGGGCCGGAGATCCCGGAGGTCGTCGCGGAGGCGCCGGACGGCGAGGCGGACGCCGACGGCTCGGCGATCCGCGAGCCGGCGCGGGTCATGCGCATCGGGGCGATGATCCGCCAGCTGCGAGACGAGGTGAACGCGGCGCCGCTCGACGAGGCCAGCCGGGAGCGCCTCCGCGAGATCTACGAGACGTCGGTGCAGGAGCTCGCCACGGCGCTCTCACCCGACCTCGTCGAGGAGCTCCAGCGGATGACCTCGCCCTTCGAGAGCGACGCGCCCTCCGAAGCCGAGTTGCGCATCGCGCAGGCCCAGCTGGTGGGCTGGCTCGAGGGCCTCTTCCAGGGCATGCAGGCCATGCTCATGGCCCAGCAGATGGCCGCGCAGGCCCAGCTCCAGGAGATGCGTCAGGGCCAGCTGGGCCCCGGCGGCCGACCCGGCCCGCCCCCGACACCGGGTGAGGGCCCCGAGCGTCCCGGCGTCTACCTGTGACCGTGAGCTGACGCCCAGAGCGGTCGCTCGCGCCCGGCTCCGGTCCGGGTACCGTCGACGGTTCGCGCACGTCCTGGGGGTTCGACGCACATGGGCCAGGGTTCCTTCGTCCACCTGCACACCCACACCGAGTTCTCGATGCTCGACGGTGCCGCCCGCGTGCCCGACATCGTGGCGAAGGTCGCGGCGGACGGACAGCCCGCGGTCGCGATCACCGACCACGGCAACATGTACGGCGTCCTCGACTTCTACCGGGCCGCCCGCGACGCCGAGGTCAAGCCCATCCTGGGCACCGAGGCCTACATGGCCCACGGCAGCAGGTTCGAGCGTCCGAGCCGCCGGGGGCGGGTCGACGACTCCGGCGGCGACGCCGAGGGCGGGAAGAAGCTCTACTACCACCTGACCCTCCTCGCCGAGAGCCAGCAGGGCTACCGCAACCTCATCAAGGCGTCGAGCCGCGCCTTCCTCGAGGGCTACTACTACAAGCCCCGACTCGACTGGGAGATCCTCGAGGACCACAGCGACGGCCTGATCGCCACCACGGGGTGCCTCGGTGGGCTCGTGCTGCAGGACCTCCTGCGCGACGACTTCGAGGGTGCCTGCGACAAGGCCGGTCGGCTCCAGGACATCTTCGGTCGCGACTCGCTGTTCGTCGAGCTGCAGGACCACGGCATCCCCGAGCAACGACGCACCAACCCCCAGTTGCTCCGCCTGGCCAAGCGGCTCCGGGCACCGCTCGTCGCCACCAACGACAGCCACTACACCCACCAGCACGATCACGTGTCCCACGACGCGCTGCTGTGCGTCCAGACCGGCTCGCTGATGAGCGACCCGAACCGATTCAAGTTCCACGGCGACCAGCACTACGTGAAGAGCGCAGCCGAGATGCGCGACCTGTTCTCCGATGTGCCCGAGGCATGCGACAACACGCTCTGGATCGCCGAGCGCTGCGACGTCGAGATCGAGTTCGGGAAGCCGAAGTTGCCGAACTTCCCGCTCCCGGAGGGCTTCGACGACGACGCCGCCTACCTTCGCCACCTGACCTTCGAGGGGGCCAAGGAGCGGTGGGGCGATCCGCTGCCCGAGCGGGTCGTCGAGCGACTGTCCTACGAGCTGTCGGTGATCGAGGAGATGGGCTTCCCGTCCTACTTCCTCATCACCTGGGACCTGATCCGCCACGCCCGCGACCACGGCATCCGGGTCGGTCCGGGGCGGGGGAGCGCTGCCGGGTGCGCCGTCGCCTACACGCTGTGGATCACCGACCTCGATCCGATCAAGTACGACCTGCTCTTCGAGCGGTTCCTCAACCCGTCGCGGATCTCGATGCCCGACATCGACATGGACTTCGACGATCGCTATCGCGACGAGATGATCCGCTACACCGCCGAGCACTACGGCCGCGAGCACGTCGCCCAGATCGTCACGTTCTCGACGATCAAGGCCCGTGCGGCGGTGCGCGACGCCGCCCGGGTGCTGGGCCACCCCTACGCGCTGGGTGACCGGGTCGCGAAGGCGATGCCGCCACTGGTGATGGGCCGCGACACGCCGCTGTTCGCGTGCTTCGAGGAGCACCCCAAGTACGCCGACGGCTACCAGGCCGCCGCCGAGCTCCGCGAGATGTACGCCGCCGATCCCGACGTCAAGGAGGTCGTCGACGTCGCCAAGGGCCTGGAGGGCATGCGTCGCCAGGACGGCATCCACGCCGCCGCCGTGGTGATCACCGACGAGCCGCTGACCGACCTGCTCCCCATCCAGCGCAAGCCGGAGTCCGGGCAGGACATCGAGGACGCCCCGGTCGTCACGCAGTACGAGATGCACGGCGTCGAGGATCTCGGCCTGCTCAAGATGGACTTCCTGGGGCTGCGGAACCTGTCGGTGATCGACGACACCCTCGACCTGGTCGAGACGGTGCACGGGCATCGCCCCGACATCGACGCCGTCGACCTCGACGACGACGAGACGCTGGCACTGCTGCGCCGCGGTGACTCGATCGGCGTGTTCCAGCTCGAGGGCGGGCCGATGCGGGCCTTGATGCGGTCGCTCGCCCCGACCAGCTTCGACGACGTGGCCGCGCTCGTGGCGCTCTATCGGCCGGGGCCGATGGCGGCGAACATGCACAACGACTACGCCGACCGCAAGAACGGCCGCAAGCCGATCGAGTACCTCCACGACGATCTCGAGGAGCTGCTGGCCGACACCCAGGGCCTGATGATCTACCAGGAGTCGGTCATGCGGGTGGCCCAGAAGTTCGCCGGGTACTCCCTGGCCGAGGCCGACAACCTGCGCAAGGCGTGTGGCAAGAAGATCCGCGAGCTCATCGCCAAGGAGCGGGTGAAGTTCGTCGAGGGCTGCGAGACCACCGGCTACGGCGCCGACATCGGCACCCAGCTCTTCGACATCATCGAGCCCTTCGCCGACTACGCCTTCAACAAGAGCCACTCCTACGGCTACGGGCTGGTCAGCTACCAGACCGCCTACCTGAAGGCCCATCACCCGGTGGAGTACTTCGCTGCCCTGCTGACGAGCGTGAAGTCCAACCTCGACAAGGCTGCCGTCTACCTCAACGAGTGCCGCGTCATGGGCGTCGAGGTCCGGGTGCCCGACGTCAACGTCTCGGTGAGCAACTTCGCCTCGCGCGAGGGTGAGATCACCTTCGGTCTCTCCGCCATCCGCAACGTGGGCGAGGGCCTCGTCGCGCTGCTCATCGAGGAGCGGGAGGCGAACGGCCCCTTCGCCGACTTCTACGACCTGTGCGAGCGGGTCGACCCGAGCGTGCTCAACAAGCGCTCGATCGAGTCGCTGATCAAGGCCGGTGCCTTCGACTCGCTCGACCACCCCCGCAAGGGCCTCCTGCGGGTCCACGACCAGATCATCGACCGCATCCTGGCGTCGCGACGCGAGCGCGACATGGGGGTCATGACCCTCTTCGGCGAGGCCGCCGGCGACGACAGCGTCTTCGACGACAAGATCGACATCCCCGACGTCGAGTTCGACAAGCGCGAGCGCCTCGCCTTCGAGAAGGAGATGCTCGGTCTCTACGTCTCGGATCACCCGCTGATGGGGGCCGAGGCGGCGCTGCGGCGGCGCACCGACGGCAACATCAACGACCTGCTCGACGCCGGCGACGGGGCGATGCGGACGGTGGGCGGCGTCGTGACGGCACTCCAGCGCAAGTACACCCGCAAGGGCGACCTGATGGCGGTCTTCACCCTCGAGGACCTCCAGTCCTCGATCGAGGTCATGGTCTTCCCCCGCACCATGCGCGAGTGCGGTCACGTCCTCGAGGACGATCGGGTGGTGTGCCTCACCGCTCGCCTCGACGCCCGCGACGACACCCCGAAGCTCATCGCCAACGACGTCGTCACCTTCGAGCCGATCACCGACGGGGCGGCACCGATCCGGGTGCGGCTCCCGGCCGTCAACACCCGCGCCGACGTGCTCGACCGCCTGAAGGACCTCATCCGCCGGCACCCGGGTGAGTCGCAGGTGCTCCTGCACCTCGGCGAGGGCAAGGTGCTGCGGCTCTCCGACGAGTTCTGCGTCGAGTCCCGCAACGGCTTCGTCGGTGAGCTCCGCGAGCTGCTCGGACCCGACGCCCTGGTCGCCTGAGGACGCGCCCGAGCCGGCCGCGGTCCGACTCCGTGCGTGAGTCTGATGCTGCGGAGCGTGGTGGAATCGCCCGGGTGCGCTGAAATTTTGCGCGACGGCCGTGGAAGCGCTGCAATTGGGTCCCAGGCGACACGGCAACCACTCCGGGGGGAGCATCGATGGCCATCGAGGTCGACACCAAGGACTGCACGGCGCTCTCGGACGCGGAGCTCGAGGAGATGGCAGACCTCGTCGGTGACGAGCCCGTCAACTTCGACATCGGTGTGCTCTCCAAGGAGCGCGACTCCTGGGTCCTCGTCACCCACGCCCGGACCGACGGCACCAGCCTCCAGGGATTCGCGTTCTGCACCCTGGAGCGAATCGGTGGTACGCCGAGCGTCCTCGTCGGCCTCGGCGCGGTGAAGGCCACCTCGCGGCGCGACACGGTGCTGCGGGCGCTGATCGGCGACATGATGCGGCGTGCCGTGCTCGCCTTCCCCGACGAGGACGTGCTCGTCGGCTTCCGCTTCGGGCGACCCGACGCCATGGAGGTGCTCGCGTCGCTCCAGGACATCCGCCCCTCGACGACCGAGCGGGCCAGCGGCGAGGACCGTGCCTGGGGCCGCCGCCTGGTGAAGCGCTACGGCCTCGAGGGCAGCTACGACGATCGTGCCTTCCAGCTCGCCGGGACGGGCACTCGCGTCCCGGTCTTCGACCACGAGTCGCTCAAGCCCGAGGAGCTCGGCGAGTTGGCCCCGTTGTTCGAGGGCATCGACGTGGCCGCCGGTGACTGCGTCGTCGGGTTCGGTTGGGCGATGGCCGAGGATCTGGCCAAGCTGGCCGGCTGACCGGCCACCGAGCCGTGGACGTCGAATCGGTCGTCCGCGCCCGGCACATGACCCGGTCCTTCGCCGACCGGCCCGTCGATCGCGACGATCTCGACGCCGTCCTCGATGCGGCTCGCCGCGCCCCCTCGGCCGGCAACGCCCAGGGCCTCGATCTCCTCGTGCTCGAGGGGTCCTCGCAGACCGGCCGGTACTGGGACACGACCCTGCCGTCCGAGCGACGGGCGGGCTTCCGGTGGCAGGGTCTCCTGCGGGCGCCGGTGCTCGTCGTCGGCTGGGTGGAGCCCGACGCCTGGGTCCGTCGCTACGGCGAGGACGACAAGGCCCGGACCGGCCTGGGCGCGGCGGCCGACGAGTGGTCGGTGCCGTACTGGTGGGTCGATGGCGGCATGGCGATGTCGCAGCTCCAGTTGGTGGCGATCGCTCGGGGACTCGGCGTCTGCTTCTTCGGGCTGTTCCGTCACGAGGACGCCGTCCGTGAGCGCTTCGGTGTCCCCGAGGATCGGCGTGCTCTCGGCGCGATCGCCGTCGGTCACCCTGACGGAGGTGACGAACCGGGTCGCTCGGCGGCCCGTCCCCGGCGCACGCTCGACGAGGTCGTGCACCGCGGCCGTTGGTGACCCCGGGACCGACCGCGCAGCCGACGGCGCCGCTCGCATAGGCTGCCCATCCAGGGGATCCGATTCGAGGAGGGGTCATGGCGCTCGCCGACGACCGCACGCTGCCGTTCCACCTGCGGGGGAACTACGGACCGGTCACCGATGAGGTGACGGCCCACGACCTGGACGTGATCGGGGCGCTGCCGCCCGAGCTCGACGGGCTCTACGTCCGCAACGGCGCCAATCCGCCGCTCGCGGACTCACCGCACTGGTTCCTCGGTCAGGGCATGCTCCACGGCGTCCGCGTCGAGGGTGGTCGGGCCGCCTGGTACCGGAACCGCTACGTACAGACGCCGCTGCTCGCCGAGCCCGACCGGCCACGGATCACCGAGGACATGTCGTTCGACCGCACGGTGTCACTCGCCAACACCCACGTCATCCGCCACGCCGGCAAGATCCTGGCCCTGGAGGAGGGGTCGTTCCCGTGGGTCGTCGACGACGACCTCGAGACCGTCGGCACCCAGGACTACGACGGTGCGCTCACCACGGCGATGACGGCCCACCCCAAGGAGTGCCCCGAGACGGGCGAGCTCCACTTCTTCGGCTATGGCCAGCTCCCGCCGTACCTCACGTATCACGTCGCCGATCGCGACGGCCGCCTGATCCGGAGCGTCGAGATCCCGGTCAACGGGCCGACCATGATCCACGACTTCGGCATCACCCGCGGGCACGCCCTCTTCATGGACCTGCCCGTCGTGTTCGACATGGAGGCCGCGATGGCCGGCCAGATGCCCTACCACTGGAGCGACGACTACCCGGCCCGCATCGGGGTGCTGCCCCGCGACACCGATGACGTGTCCAAGTTGCGCTGGTTCGAGGTCGAGCCCTGCTACGTCTTCCACCCCCTCAACGCCTACGACGAGGGTGGCGAGGTCGTCTTCGACGTCTGTCGCATCAGTGAGCTGTGGCGTAAGGCGGGCGAGTTCGAGGGTGGCACCACGACGTTGCATCGCTGGCGATTCGATCTGGCGGCGGGCACCACGAAGGAGGAGACCCTCCACGAGCGCCCCCAGGACTTTCCCCGCGTGGCCGACTCCCGCGTCGGTCTGGAGCACCGGTTCGGCTACTGCACCGCGACCGGCGGCGGCGAGATCATCGGCGAGACCAAGCTCTTCCAACACGATCTGCAGACCGGTGCGGTGGCCACCCACGACTTCGGGGCCGGACGCCATCCGGGGGAGGGCGTGTTCGTGCCCGCCGCCGGATCGACGTCGGATGCAGAGGGATACGTGATGACCTACGTGTTCGACGACGCGACGTCGACGTCGGAGTTCGTCGTGCTCGATGCCTCGGACTTCGAGTCGGCGCCGGTCGCGCGCGTGCCGCTGCCACAACGGGTGCCCTTCGGGTTCCACGGCTCCTGGGTGCCGGCCGTCTGACGGCCGCTAGCGCTCCTGGACCGGGGCGATCGCCACGATCGGACTCGTCGTCTCGCCGCCCAGGCCACCGAGGAACGGACCGGCGCTGTAGTTGAAGACGCCGCCGTCCTCGGCCAGGAGCACATAGGCCCCGTCGAAGCCGGCTGCGCCGACGATCGGCGACACGAGGCCGCTGTCGGCCGCGGAGCCTGCGAAGGGCGCATCGAAGGCGAAGACACCGCCGTCGGCCGCGAAGAGCCAGTAGCCGGCGCCGTCGGGGTCGGCGACGAGGTCGACGATCTCGTCGGCGAGGCCGGCCGGTCCGACCCGGTCGACGAACGCAGCCGAGCCGTAGGCGAACACGGCCCCGTCGGCTGCCACCAGGTAGTAGCCCTGGCCATCAGGAGCGAGGTCGGCCCCGACGATGGGCGAGGCCAGCGGCTCGTCCGCCGGATCACCGAAGGACGTGGCCCGACCCAGGGTCAGCACCCGCCCGGTCGACGTGATGACCCAGCCCCGGTTCGGGTCGGCGACGAGGAGGTCGACCACCGTCTCACCGGGGAAGAGCTCGAACCGCTGCGAGGTCGCGAGGGTGGGGAGCACGCCGTCGGCGCGGACGACGGCGTCGGAGTAGAGGCCGAGGATCCCATCGGTGCCGGGGACCGAGGCGGCCGCCACCAGCGTGGCGTTGGTGGCCGCGTCGAGATCGCGATCGTCCGGCAGGTCGCCGAACGCCGCGACGGTGCCGTCGTTCGCCACCAGGAAGTAGCCGGACTCCCCGGGTCGGGCCACGAGGCGACCGGTCGCCGTGACCGGCCCCGGCCCGTTGATGTTGACGGCGCTGATCGTGATCGACACCGCGGCGCCGGGATCGAGCTCACTGATGACGAGGCGCTCACCCGCGACCTCGGGCCGACCGAGGTCGGGTTCGAGCACGACGTCGTAGCCGGTGATGGGCTGCCCACCGTCGTCGGGGGCCGACCACTCGATCGCGATCTCGCCGTCGTCGGTGTCGACGTCGGTCAGCACCACCGAGCCGGGCGTCGTGGACGGCACCGCGGTCGCCACCGCCGCCGGCCCGGCACCTGCCGCGGTCAGGGCCCGGACCTCGAACCGGTGGTCGACGCCGTTCTCCAGCCCGGTGACGGTCGCCCGGTCGCCGTCGACCTCGATCACGGGTTGGGCGTCCTCGGCGATCACCGAGACCTCGACCTCGTCGACCCCGGTCGGATCCCAGTCGAGCGTGACCGATCGGTCCCCCGACACGGCGACGAGCCCGGTCACCGCGGCCGGCACGCCTCGCTCGGCGACGGCGAGGCGGCCGCTCTCGGCGTCGCTGCGATCAACGACGGCGAGCGTACGACCGTCGCCGGCGAGTGACACCCGACCGGTCGGTACGTCCTCGCCTCGGGCGACGTCGGAGAGCGCGACGGTCTGGCCGAGCACGACATCGAACACGATGACCCCGGACGGCATGCCGTCGCGATCTCGTCCGCTCAGCGCCACGATGCGCCCGTCGTCGGAGATGGAGGGGTCCTCGCCGTCGGTCCAGATGATCGTCTCGGCATCGGCGTCGACGTCGTGCAGGATGATCTGAGCGTTCGCATCGTCGGCGGGACGTGACTCCGACACCACGATCGAACCGTCGGCCGAGATGGCGGCGTCGCCCGAGATCCACCCGGGCTCGTCGCCGCCACCCGCCGGGATGCGGGTGGTGGTCCCGGTCGTGAGGTCGCGCCGGAACACGTCGACGGTCGCATCCGTGTCGTCGGTCGTGAGATCGGTCGCGGCCGATTCGAAGACGACGTGGTCGCCGCCGGCCGAGATCGCGGCGTTGCGGCTGTCGACCTCGGCCGAGCCCCCGTCGACGTCGACCGAGACCAGCTCGGTGGTGCCGGCGACGAGATCACGGACGAACACGTCGCTGGAGGCGTTGGCGTCGTCGCGCACCAGGTCGGCGGCGAAGGACTCGAACGCGACGCGAGTGCCGTCGGCCGACAGCGAGGGCGCGAGGCTCCCGCCGGAGCCGGGTCCACCGTCGAGCGCCTCGGAGACCAGCCGGGTCACACCGGCCCCGAGGTCGCGGACGAACACGTCGGCCTGGTCGTTGTCGTCGCCCGCGACGAGGTCGGGCGCGGTGGACGAGAAGGCCACGACCGAGCCGCCGGCCGAGATCGAGGGCGAGTCGCTCGCGCCCTGCGCGGCGCCGTCGGCACCGACGCTCACGAGCACCGGGGTGCCGGAGATCGTGTCGAGGCGGTAGACGTCGACGAGCTCGTTCGTGTCGACGTCGACCAGGGCCTCGGAGGTGGCGAACGCGACGTAGCGGCCGTCGCCCGACATGCTGGGAGGCGTCGCCGGTTCGACGACGGCGGAGACGTACTCGATCGGGTTCCAGGTCAGCGTGAGGGTCACGTCGCCCGATCGGGGCGACTCCTCGCCCCGACTCGCGTAGTCGTAGCCCGAGACCGCGACGTGGTAGCGGGCACCGGCGTCGATCGCGACAGTGACCTCCGATGTCAGGACGTCGCCGAGGAAGTCGACGTCGTCGGACCAGCCGACGAGGGTCAGGTCGTCGAGGTCCGCGCCGGTCCACACCGACACGACGGTGTCGAAGGTGCTCCCCGCGGTCGAGACCGTCAACGAGCCGATGGAGGAGGGCGCGACCCAGCTCCACCACACCGATCCCCGGTTGGCGACGGGAGGGAACGGCTCGTCGTCCTCGTCGGTGGCATCGACGTTGGTGCCGGTGCCGACCGCCACCCAGGAGCCCACGGCGGTCGGCTCGGCCCTGAGCTCGATCGCGTCGGCGAAGTCATCGTTGTCGGGGACGGCGGCGGCCGGCTCGGCGCCGAACACGAGCGCGCCGATGATCGCCACGCCGATCATCAACGCGCTGCTCCGTCGCACCCGCCGATCCTCTCGATCAGCGCCCGAAGCTAGAGGATCGCGCCGCCCGCTGCTGCCACGACGTCACCTGCCGTGACCCCACCCAGGTGGTGGCGACGGCGGGCGCGACCGCGGCAGCGGCCAGGTCCCCTCGGGATGCCTACCAGGTGCCGCTCACGTAGCTCTGGAGGTCGGCGGTGAGCCCCTCGAGCTCGCTCACCCGGTGTTTCACGACATCGCCGATCGACACGATGCCCGCCAGCTTGCCGTCCTCCTCGACCGGGAGGTGACGGAAGCGACCGGTGGTCATGGCGGCCATGAGCTGGTCGACGGTGTCGTCCGGCGCCGCGGTGCGGACCTGTTGGGTGCAGATCTGGCGGACCTCGTCACCCAGCAACGAGGTGCCGTGGTCGGCGAGCCCGCGGACGACGTCGCGCTCGGAGAGGATCCCGTCGACGCGATCGCCGTCGGACGACACCACCAGCGCGCCGACCCCGGCGCTGCGGAGCCGGTCGACGGCCGCGGCGATCGTGTCGTCGGGCGCGATCGTCGCCACCTCGGTTCCCTTGGATCGCAGGATCCCCCGGACATCCATCGAGTCCCCCTTCGCGTCGGCCCCCGCCGCCCGGACAGTCTGGCACGTGACCGAGGTCACGCGTCGCTGGGATCGCCGCCGGGGTCGCTCAGCTGGGCGTTCATCGAGTCGACGTCGGTCACCGGGAGCCGACACGCATGGTCGCGGCACACGTAGACCCGCCCGGCGCTGCGGCCGGCCCAGAGCGGTGAGTCGTAGCGCTCACCCCAGGCGAGGACGAGGCCCGGCTCGAAACGTCGCCGTACGGCGTCGACGGCCCCGTCGACGTCACCGACCACGACGACCTCGGTCGTGCCGGCGGTGAGCAGCTCGACGCCCTCGAGGAGACGGCCGAACGCGGTGGGCTGCTGCGCCACCGGAACGGTGAGCAGCCGGAGGGCGCCTCGGGCCACCTCGTCGAGGTCGCTGCGGCCGGTGAGCGCGCCGAGACGGAGCAGCGCGACGACCCCGAGGCTGTTGGCCGAGGGGGTGGCACCGTCGGCGAGGTCCTTGGGGCGGGTGATGAGCGCCTCGGCGTCGGACCCCGTGGTGAAGACGCCGCCCCGTTCGTCGTCGTGGAACAGCTCGACGAGCGCATCGGCTGTGCCGAGCGCCTCGTCGATCCAGCGTCGCCGCCCGGTCAGCTCGGCCAACCGGGTGAAGGCGTCGATCAGCGCCGCATGGTCAGCGGCGGTCGCGAGATGGCGGGCGGTGCCGGCCTCGGCCTGCCAGGACCGCAGCCAGCGCCCGTCGGCGCGGCGGAGGTGGGTGAGGAGGAAGTCACCGATCCGCTCCGCTGACCCGATCCAGTCGTCGCGGCCCATCGCGCCGGCCGCTTCGCACAGCGATGACAGGAAGAGCGCGTTCCACTCGGTGAGGACCTTGTCGTCGAGCCCGGGGCGGACCCGCTCGTCGCGTGCGGCGAGCAGCCGACGCCGAGCCGTCTCGATGTCGGGCGGACGGTGCAGATCGCCGCGCTCGGCCCGGACGAGGATCGAACGACCCTCGAAGTTGCCCGTGTCGGTCACGCCCCACCACTGGAGCGCAGCGTCGGCATCGGGGCCGAGGACCTCGCGGAGCTGCTCCGGCGTCCAGACGTAGAACGCGCCCTCCTCCCCCTCGGAGTCGGCGTCCTCGGCCGAGGCGAGCCCGCCGCCCGGCAGCCCGAGCGTGCCCAGGACGTAGGCCACGATCTCCTCGACGACCTGACGCCACTCGCTCCGCCCGACGACCTGCCAGCCGTGCAGGTAGGCGCGCAGGAGGAGCGCCTGGTCGTAGAGCATCTTCTCGAAGTGGGGGACGATCCAGCGGTCATCGACGGAGTACCGGGCGAACCCTCCGCCGAGCTGATCGTGGATGCCGCCCGAGGCCATCGCATCGAGCGTCGTGGTCACGATCTCGGCGATGGTCGGGTCGCCGGTCCGATGCAGGTGTCGGATCAGCACCTCGAGGTTCATGGTCTGGGGGAACTTCGGCGCTGTGCCGAAGCCGCCGTGGGTCGTGTCGGCCGCTCGCCGGAGCAGGTCGACCGCCCGCTCGACGACATCGGCGGTGGGGAGGCCGTCTCCGGGTTCGAGCTCCGAGGCACGGTCGATGGCCTCCGTGAGCTGCTCGGCCTGATCGCCGAGCCCGCCGCGCTCGGTGTGCCACGCCTCCTCGACTCGGTCGAGCAGCGATCGGAACTGGTCGGGTCGGAAGTAGGTGCCAGCGAAGAACGGCTTGCCGTCGGGGAGGAGGAGCACGGTCATGGGCCACCCGCCCCGACCGGTGAGGAGCTGCACGGCGTCCATGTAGATGGCATCGACGTCGGGTCGCTCCTCCCGGTCGACCTTCACGTTGACGAACAGCTCGTTCATGCGGGCAGCGATGGCGTCGTCCTCGAAGGACTCGTGGGCCATGACGTGGCACCAGTGGCACGACGAGTAGCCCACCGACAGCAGGATCGGTCGATCGAGCGCACGGGCCGCCTCGAAGGCCGCCTCGCCCCACGGGTACCAGTCGACCGGGTTGTCGGCGTGCTGGCGGAGGTAGGGGCTGGTCTCGTCGGCGAGCCGGTTCACGACGATCAGGCTAGGGAGTGGTGTCGGGGCTACGGTCGGCGCCCATGAGCGAGCAGCAGTCGTTGGAGGGGAAGGTCGCGGTGGTCACCGGGGGGTCCCGGGGCATCGGCAAGGCGATCGCGAGGGCCTACGCCGAGGCCGGCGCTCGGGTGATGATCACCAGCCGCAAGGCCGAGGTGTGCGAGGAGGCTGCCGCCGAGATCGGGCACGGCTGCGAGTGGATCGCCGGCAACGCCGGTGACGCCGAGGTCATCGACGAGGTGCTCGACGGCACCATCGAGCGTCTCGGCGGCCTCGACGTGCTGGTCAACAACGCGGCGGCCAACCCCTACGCCGGTCCGACGATCGACGTCGATCTGCCCCGCTGGGAGAAGACCTTCCAGGTCAACGTGACGGCGCCGATGTTCTGGACGCAGGCCGCGTGGCGCAAGCGGATGTCCGAGCACGGTGGCGTCGTCGTGAACATCTCGTCGGTCGGCGGCCTCTCGACCAGCCCGATCCTCGGTGTCTACGACGTCACCAAGGCCGCGCTCATCCACCTGACCAAGCAGCTCGCGGCGGAAATGGGTCCGAAGGTGCGGGTCAACGCCATCGCTCCGGGGCTGATCAAGACCGACTTCGCCCGGGTCCTGTGGGAGGGGGAGCGGGGCGACGAGGTGGCGCAGGCCTACCCCCTCGGTCGGCTCGGTGAGGTCGAGGACATCGCGGCGGCGGCGCTCTACCTCGCCGCCGACACGGGCAGTTGGATGACCGGCCAGACGATGGTGCTCGACGGGGGCGGGTTGGTGGCGTTCACCCAGGTCGGGTGATCTCGCCGGTCGGCTCGTCGGCCCCGGAACGAGCGAGGGCGGCGTCCTTGGCCTGCTGCACCTCCCGGGTGGTGAAGACCGGTGCTGCCACGAGGCTGGCCACCACGAGGACGGTGCCGCCCACGTAGAACGGCGCACGAAGCCCGTAGGCGTCGGCGAGCACGCCGCCGATCAGCGCGCCGATCGGCATCCCACCCCAGCCGAGGAACCGGTAGACGGAGTTGACCCGACCGAGCAGCTCGTCGGGGATGATCGTCTGGCGCAGCGACACGGTCACGACGTTCCACAGCACGGCGAAGAAGCCGCTCGCGGCGAGCATCAGCCCGACCAGCCAGGCGTTCGACAGCGGCCCGACGGCGAGCTGGGTCAGGGCGATGCCGAACGCTCCGGCCAGGAGCAACGGTCCGGGTCCGAATCGTCGTTCGAGCCGGCTCGTCACGACGCCGGCGAGCACGCTGCCGAAGGCCATCGACGTCCCGAGCACGCCGAAGCCCACGTCGCCGAGGTCGAGGATGTCCTGCGCGAAGAGCACGAGGATGCTGAACGCCGCCGTGAACCACAGGTTCATGAGGCCGAGCAGCAGCGCCAGGGTCCGGAGCAGCCGGTGGCCACGGAGCCAGCGCACGCCCTCGGCGATCTCGGAGCGCAGCGAGCGACGAGGTGCATCGGCGCCCTCGGTGGTGCGGGCGGCCCGGAACGAGCCGGGGATCGACGCGATCAACGCCGTGGCGGCGAGGAACGATGCGGCGTTGATCCAGAAGGGGACCGAGGCGGCGACGGCGACCAGCAGCCCGCCCAGCGGCGGACCGACGAAGTTGTTGGCGATCGTCTCCGCCGAGAACAGCCGTCCGTTGGCCTTGGGGAGGTCGTCGGGGTCGTCGATGAGCGACGGCATGATCGTCTGCGCCGCGTTGTCGAAGAACGTCTCGGCGATGCCGAGGGCGAAGCCGACGACGCACAGCAGCACGATCGAGTGCTGGTCGGTCAGCACCGCCAGCGCGAGCCCAGCGACCAGCACGGCGCGCACGACGTCGGCGATCCACATGACCCGGCGGCGGTCCGAGCGGTCGACCAGCGCGCCGGCCACGAGGGCGAAGAGCAGCCACGGCAGCCGGAGGGCGAAGGTCACTGCGGCGATCTGGGTCGGGTCGCGCGTGAGATCGGCGGCGACGAGCGGTAGGGCGATGAGAAACATGCCGTCGCCGAGGTTCGAGACGGTCGAGGCGGCGAAGAGCCGGTGGTAGCGGTGTCCGAGGCTCACGAGTCGTCTTCGGTCTCGTCGGGCAGGTGGGGGCGATCGGTGGGGAACAGCGAGACGAGGAGGCCGTAGACGGTGTCACCGCCCCGCTCGGCGACGCCGAACTCGTCGACGAGCTCGGCGAGGCGGCGGTCGAACTCCCTCGCGGCCTCGGGACTGAGCCGGGCGAACCGGACGCTCGTCTTGCCGACCTCGCCCTCACCCGCGGTGCGTGCCGAGGCGATGGCGTCGGCGACCATCCACGACTCCCCGAGGGCCTTCGTCTCGCCGGGCGGGAGGATGAACGTGGGAGCGGTCCGGCCGTAGGTGCGTTCCTCGACGGCCCGGACCCGCCGGGTGCTGACCACCTCGACGAGCTCGGCCTCCTCGAGCACCTTCACGTGGTGGGCGATGGTGCCCTTCGCCTTGCCGAGCGCGGTGGCGAGATCGGTCACGGTCGCCGGTCGGTCGCTCAGCAGATCGATGATGTCGCGCCGGGTGTCGTCGCCCAACGCCTTGAGGCCCTCGACGCCGATCTGCTTCGCCCCTGACGGGAACTGCGCCTCGGTCTCATCGTCCGACATGAGCAAAACGTTCGATGATCATCGGACGTTTGTCAAGCATCGGACGTTCGGGTGGCCGACCGGACCGGGAAGTACGGTCTGGCCATGACCGACGAGCTCGTCGAGCGCCTCTGCCCGCCCGGGTCGCTGTCGGCGTGGCTCGACGGGCGCCTGCCGGGTTCGGGGTCGTTCGCCGTCGAGCGTGTCACCAGCGGCATGTCGAACGAGCTGTTCCGCATCGGCCGCTCCGGGCGGGCCTGGATCCTGCGCCGCCCACCCCGGGTCAAGCTCTCACCCAGCGCCCACGACGTCGGCCGCGAGTTCCGGGTGCTCTCGGCGATCGGCTCCACCGACGTCCCCCACGCCCGTGCCCACCTGCTGTGCGACGACGACGACGTCATCGGCGCGCCGTTCTACGTGATGGACGAGGTGCCGGGCCGGGCCCTGGCCAAGGACCTCGGACCGTTCGACTCGACCGAGGGGCGCCGTGCGGTCGGGTTCGCGCTCGTCGAGGCCCTGGCCCGACTGCACCGGCTCGACTGGGACGAGCTCGGCCTCGGTGACTTCGGGCGACCCGACGGCTACACCGCACGCCAGGTCGAGCGCTGGACCGGCCAGCTGGAGCGCTACCGGATCCGCGAGCTGCCCGACCTCGACGCCGCCGCGGCCTGGTTGGGGGCCAACGTCCCCGAGATGCCGCGAGCCTCGCTCATCCACGGGGACTTCGGCATCCACAACGTGCTGTTCCGCCCCGAGCCACCCGCCGAGCTGCTGGCCATCGTCGACTGGGAGACCTCGACGATCGGCGACCCGCTCGCCGACCTCGGCTACTTCCTCGGCTACTGGGTCGACCCCGGCGAGGACGACTTCGCCGAGCTCCGCCTCGACGGGGCACCCGGCGCCTGGCCGACCCGTGACGAGTTGATCGGGCGCTACGAGGAGCTCACCGGGCTCGACGTTGCTCCGACGATCGACTGGTACCGGGCCCTCGGCCAGCTCAAGATCGCCGTGATCCTCGAGGGGTCCTACGTGCGCCACGTCAAGGGCCAGGCCGACGTCCCGGAGTTCGCCGAGTTCGAGCACCGGGTGCCGCTCCTGGCCGCCCACGCACGTGCGATCAGCGAGGCGGCGGCGCCGACCTGAGCTCGCTGCGCCGGACCTTGCCGAGGGCCGTGGTCGGCAGCCGGTCGACGACCTCGAGCTCCTTCGGCGCCGCCCACACCGGGAGCTCGTCGCGCACCCACGAGCGGAGTGTGTCGAGCGATGGCACCGTCGCACCCCGCTCCGGGACGACGACGGCGACGACACGGTGCCCCCACTCCGGATCGGGTCGTCCGACGAGTGCCGCTCGTGCCACCGACGGGTGCTGCTCGAGCCGGCGCTCGACCGGCTCGGGCCAGACGTTCTCGCCCCCCGTCACGATCATGTCGCCGCGGCGGCCGAACACCCGCAGCATCCCGTCGGCGTCGAGCGCACCCTCGTCGCCGGTCGCGAGCCAGCCATCGTCGTCGAGCGGGGTCGTCCCGTCGCGATAGGCCCGGAGGAGCATCGGGCCGCGCACCCGGACCTCGCCGTCGACGATGCGCACCTCGACCCCGTCGAGGGGCCAGCCGTCGTAGATCACTCCGCTCCCGGTCTCGGTCAGCCCGTAGGTCGCCACCGAGTTGGCCGGTCGGTCGGGCGGCGGAGCGCTGCCGCCGAGCACGATCCGCCGCCAACGCGACGGGTCGATCCGACCGAGCGCCGTGCCGACCAGCGAGACCAACGTGGCCTCGCTGGCGTCGACCGCTGCGGCGTCGAAGCCGTCGTGCACCTCGACCGGCGTCCCCGAGACCAGGGCTCTCGTGACCACCGACAGCCCCCCGACGTGGGCGAGCGGGAGGCAGGCGAGCCACCGATCGACCGCTGGATCGACGCCGAGGAACGACGAGGTCGCCCGCGCCGAGGCCTCGACGGCGGCGTGGGTCAGGACCACGCCCTTCGGCGTGCCGGTCGTGCCGCTCGTGGCGATCACGAGCGCGTCGCCGGTCTCGACCCCGTCGCCGTCGAGCCGGCGTCGGTCGCCGCTCGCCCCGACGAGCAGGGTCGGCCGCATGGCCGTGACCAGCCCCTCACGCGCGACGTCGGGGAGCCGGGGATCGAGCGGGAGGACGGCGTCACCGTCCTCCCAGCACCGGATGAGCTCATGGACGAAGGCCGCGCCGCTGGCGGCGACGGCGACGAGCTCTGGCACGCCGTCGAGCGTACGCAGCCGGGCGACGAGGCTGGTCCCGGCCGGCGGGGGGCTGGGATGATCCTCCCCATCAGCACCTCGACGCCCCCCTCCGGTCTCGCGCTGTGGCTCGCCGGGTCACGCCCCAAGACGCTGCCCGCCGCCGTGGTGCCGGTCGCCATCGGCACCGCAGCGGCCGTCGGCGAGGGCGGCATCATCTGGTGGCGTGCCGTCGCCGCGCTCATCGTGTCGTTGGCCATCCAGGTCGCCACGAACTTCGCCAACGACTACTCCGACGGGGTGCGTGGCACCGACGACGACCGCGTCGGACCGCTCCGCCTCACCGGCTCGGGCCTGGTCGAGCCCCGCAGGGTGAAGTACGCCGCCATCGGTTCGTTCGGGATCGCCGCGATCGCCGGGCTCGCCCTCGCCGCAGCGGTCGGCTGGGAGCTGCTCGTCGTCGGTGCGATCAGCTTCGTGGCCGGGTGGACCTACACGGGTGGCCCGAAGCCCTACGGCTACCTCGGGCTCGGCGAGGTGTTCGTCTTCGTGTTCTTCGGTCTCGTCGCCACGCTCGGCTCGATGTGGGTGCAGGTCGAGCGCCTGACCGCCGTCGCCTGGGGTGGGGCCGTCGTCGCGGGCCTGCTCGCCACGGCGCTGCTGGTGACGAACAACCTCCGCGACATCCCGACCGACGCCGTGACGGGAAAACGGACGCTCGCGGTCCGCATGGGAGATCGGGCGACCCGGCTGCTCTTCGTCGGCATGCTGGTGGCCACGTTCGTCGTGGTGGCCGTCGTCGCGGCCGCTCGTCCGCCGGCGGCGATCGCCCTGCTCGCCGCACCGCTCGCGATCCCCCCGAGTCGCGTCGTCCTGCGGGGGGCCACGGGTCTCGACCTCGTCCCCGTGCTCGCCGCGACCGGTCGGTTGCAGCTCGTCGCCGGGTTGCTCCTCGCGGTCGGGCTCGCCCTGGGGGGCTAACCCGTCGCCGGGGCCGCCGGCTCGGGTCGGGTCTCACCGACCACGAACACGAACAGGGCGACCGTGGCGAGGCCGATCGCGCCGAGCGCGATGGCCGACCAGTCGATGCCGAGCTGATCGGCGGCGATCCCGACCACCAGTGGTCCGCCCATCCGACCGATGTCGCGGACCAGGCCCAGCGCGGCGAGGAACTGC
>JBCCTY010000005.1:0-45339 GCA_039197885.1 Actinomycetota bacterium
ACCCGAGCAGAGCACGACGGCGGGTGCGGAGCGTTCCTGCAGGCCCACGCAGGAGAGAGGGCGGTGACCGCGCCGTCGTGCCGGCTCGGGGCGGGCGTGGGTCGGCTGCGTGCGTTCAGGGGTGGGGGCGGTTGGGGTTGGTTGGCGTGGTTTCGGTGTGGACGTGGGCTCGTTGGCCGTCGCGGTCGAAGATCATGATGAGTTCGGCGGGGCCGTCGATGGTGGTGACGGCGTGGGGTGTCATGGTTTCGAACTCAGCGGCTTCTCCGGTCTCGACGGTGAGCTCGCGTTCGCCGAGGAGGAGTTTGACGCGTCCTTGGGTGACGAAGAACCAGTCGTGGCCGGGGTGGACTCGCTGGTCGGGTGGTTCATCGCTCGGCTCGAGCCGCATCTTGAGCGCGACGGTGGATCCTGTTGGCCGGCTCAACAGCCACGTGGTGATGTGGCCGGCTTGGTTTGGGGTGGGGCGAATGACGACGTCGTCGTCGCTCTGGGTGGTGACGAGCGTGTCGAGGTCGACGTGGAGCCCTCGGGCGAGTGGGATGAGTACATCGAGGCTGATGGAGCGCTTGCCGGTTTCGAGGCGACTGATGGTGGACGGGCTGAGGTTCGTCTGGGCGGCGAGTTCGTCGAGGGACAGGCCGAGGCTGGTGCGGAGACTTCGCAGCCGGCCGCGCACGACGTCCTCCGGACTCGGTGGGGTTGCTCCTGAAGCGGCTTGCGAATTCTGCATGAGGCCTTGCAGTATAGGTCAGCGTGGGTAGCGTCGCAGTCATGGACACCTCGACGTCTTCTCAGGGGTTCGAGCGGCACTGCGATGTGGCGATCGTCGGCGGATCAGCGGCTGGGCTCGCCGCTGCGCTCCAGCTCGGCCGTCAACGCCGCTCGGTGATCGTGATCGACTCGGGCGAACCGAGAAACGCACCCGCCTCCCAGATGCACAGCTACCTCGGCCACGAGGGCTTGCCACCCAGCGAGCTCGCAGCCATCGCGCGACGCGAGGTCCGCAGCTATGGCGGTGAGATCCTCGACGGCCGTGTCGCCGATGTCGTACCCGCACCCGATGGGCGATTCCGAGTGGTCCTCGTCGGAGCTCACGCCGTGGTGGCTCGACGAGTACTCGTCGCCACCGGAGTCGTCGATGAACTCCCCGAGATCGATGGCATGGCCGAACTGTGGGGAACCGACGTCATCCACTGCCCGTTCTGCCACGGCTATGAGGTTCGTGACCAGCGAATCGTCCAGATCATCACGAGCCCCATCGGTCTGCACCCCGCCGGCCTGTTCCGCCAGCTCACCGACCGGTACACCCTCGTACTTCACGAGGGCGTGGACCCCGAGTCGCCCGACGTCGAGACCTTCCGTCACGCTGGCGTCGATGTGATCGCCTCTCGCGTGCGTCGGCTGAGCACCGACGACCGCGGTCGGCTCGCCGCCGTCGAGTTGGTCGATGGCCGAAGCCTCGACGCCGACGCCGTCGCGATAGCGACGCGGTTCGGAGTGCGCGTGGACGCCTTGGCCTCGCTCGGAGTGGACATGGCTGAACACCCGACCGGGCTCGGTGCAGTCGTCTCGACGCAGCCCACCGGCGAGACCTCTGTCCCGGGCGTGTTCGCCGCCGGGAACGTCGTCGACCCCAGCCAGCAGGTACTCCAAGCCGCCGCGGACGGGAGTCGAGTTGCCGGCATGATCTGCTTCAGCCTCGCCTCCGAAGACCTCCGAGCCGGCCAGCACGGCGACCAGAACCAGACAGACTGGGAGCACCGCTACCGCGACGCCGATGTCTGGAGCGGCAACCCGAACGGCGCCCTCGTCAACGAAACCAACGACCTGAGACCCGGCACCGCGCTCGACATCGGCGCAGGCGAGGGAGCCGACGCGATCTGGCTCGCACGACAAGGATGGACCGTCACCGCCATCGACATCGCCCAGAACGCTGTCGACCAGATCACCGAACACGCCGCCGCCCACTCCCTCGACATCGACGCGATCCGCGCCGATGTCAACTCCCTCCACGCGATCGAGCCCAGAGCGTTCGACCTTGTGACGCTGCAGTACGGCGCGATACCGAGAACGCCCGACGACCGAGCGATCCACAACATCATCAACGGCGTCGCGCCCGGCGGAGCCCTCCTCATCGTCGGCCACGCCGACCACCCCACGACCACACCCACCGACCCCGACCACCCCAGCCGAATGTTCGACCGCAACGCCTACTTCGGCGTCGAAGACTTCGAGCGATTCATCAACAGCCGCCCCGAGTGGGACATCACCGTCAGCGACCAGCGGCCACGCCCGGCCGGCTCCGCCACCGACCACCTCCACCACACCGACACCATCCTGAAAGCACGCCTCGAGCGCTGAGAACCAGCCCGAACCACCGACCCGCTCGATGTCGGCCGTCCTGAGCGTTCTTGGCGCCCGGGATCAGCTCGTCTCGACGACTGCGCCGTCTCGCTGCTCAGCGGCCTGGGTTGAGGTGCCGAGCAGTTCGCCGATGCGCTGCCGAGCGACACCCTTGGCCCGGGCGGCAGTGACAGCGTCAATGATCTGGCGCTCACCTCGGGCTCGGGCGAGGGCGGCGCGTCCGAGGAGGTACTCCTCGGACGGAGCGCACGTCGTCGGACCCGGGTTCGTCGTCCTCGAGACGCTGGGCGAGTTCGTCGGCGTGGTCGACGATCTCTCGGATGGATCGGGGCCATCAGGTCGCCAGCAACTTCGGCCGGGAACACATCTCGGCACATCTGCTCGGGTGCTGACGCTCCGTTCGACAGCCCGGAGCGATGCTCGGCCAGTCGAGCCCGTCGTACACGACCGGTGACCAGCGATGGACGGGGGCACGGGACGTCTGCGCACCGCGGAGCGCCGTCAGAACAGGTCGAGCTGGTCGCGCACCGGGAGTGGATGGGGCAGCGGCGCCAGCTCCGGGACCGCCGCCGCGACCTCGCCGTGGAAGCGGCGGGCGAGCAGCGGGGCGTCGACGTTGTCGGGCGTGTGCAGGAAGACGATCGGCGAGAGGCCGTCGGCGAGCCACTCGGCGACCTTCGCGACCCACGGCTCCCAGAAGCGCTCGGTCTCGTCGAGGTCGCGCTGGCCGATGATCCGCACGATCGGCTGCCAGGCGGTCGCCACCGGGCGCACGGTGAGGCGTGGCTTGCGCTCGAACGCCTCGATCTCCTCGGGTGTCTCGCACGGACCGGCGAACAGCGCCCGCGTGTCGATCACGATCCGATCGGTGCCGGTGCGGTGGAGCAGCTCGTCGAGGCGGCGCTGGTCGTCACCGCCGTCGTGGAAGGCCGGATGACGGACCTCGACCGCCCAGGGCAGCTCGTCGGGCACCGCGCCGAGGAAGGCGTCGAGCACGCCCAGGTCGTCGGGCCCGAACGTCGGCGGCAGCTGGATCGAGATCGGGCCGAGCCGATCGCCGAGACCGGCCAAACGCTCGATCGGCCCCGTCAGCGTCGGACCGCTCACCCGGAGCCGACGGTCGTGGGTGATCTCGCGGGGCAGCTTGCACACGAATCGGAACTCGGCGCCGACCGACTCACGCCACCGATCGACCACCTCCGGGGAGGGCAGGGCATAGAAGGTCGTGTTGCCCTCGACGGCGTTGCACAGTCGGGCGTAGGGGCTCAGCTCCTCACCAGGTGAGGTGCCGTCGGGGAGGTGGCGTCCGACCCAGGCGCGATGGGCCCACATCGCGCACCCGACGCGGAGGACCGGGGCGGCGCCGCCCTCAGCCAGCTAGGGGGCCTCGATGAAGATGCACTCGCCGGGGCACTCCTCGGCCGACTCGATCACGCCGTCGAGCTCGCCGTCGGGCACCGGCACGATGCCCTGCGGGCCGCCCGGGTCGCTCTTCACGTCGTCACCCTGCTTGACGTAGGCCAGTCCGTCGTCGAGGAGCGTGAAGACGGCCGGCGAGATCTCGACGCAGATGCCGTCACCGGTGCACAGGTCCTGATCGATCCAGACGTTGTAGCTCACGAACACTCCATCGGACGCGGGTGGGAGAGACTGGAGGGGAACTAGGTTGCGTCGACGGACGCGATCAGCGGGCCGACGCAGTCTCGGAGGGACAGGATGCCCAACCGGTCACCATCTTGCACCACGAGGTGCCGGATCCCGTGATCGAGCATGCGTCGGGTCGCCTCGGTGACGCTCACGTCTGCGTCGACGGTGACCAGCTCCCGACTCATGATGTCGGTCGCCCACGTGTCGGCATCACCCGACGCCACGCCGCGCACGATGTCGCGCTCGGTCAAGACCGCCACACCGCCGTGGCGACCGTGGACCAGGACGGCGTCCTCCTCGACCTCGAGCAGCAGGGCGGCGACCGCACCCATCCCGTCGCCGGGTGCCGCCGTGGCCCGGTCGAAGTCGGTCAGCTCCCGGATGGCATCGTTCGCGCCGCTCACGGTGACAGCATGGCCCCTGTGTCCTCCCGACTGCCACCCGTCGCCCGTCGGGCGCGGGTGATCGGCGCCGTGCTGGTCGTCCTCGTCTTCCTGAGCGCGTGCGGCGGGGGCGGAGACAGCGATCCGGACGCCGCCGAGGGACTCGAGGGCGAGCAGCTCGTCCAACCACCCCCGAGCGGTCCGCCGACCGATCCACTCCCCGAGGGCGGCGAGGTGGTGGCCGGTGACGTCGGTCCGCCGCTCCGCTCGGCCGGGGGCCGAGCGACGGTGACGCTGTCGGACGGTCGGGTGTTCGAGCTCGACGGCGTCCGCTGTGGGCTCTCCCCCGAGGCGACCGGTCGCGACTCGGTTCTGTTCAACGCCGCCCGCGTCGAGGAGTCGCCCTACCTCGACGTCAGCCGACTCGACGTCGGCTCGGGTCCGATCGACTCCGTGAACCTCTACATCACCGACGACTTCGTCACCTACGACCTCTACCTGGAGGCGTCGTCGCTGCTCGGCAACGACGCCACGTTCCTTGACCTGACCGAGGAGGACGAGCTCATCCGCGCCGACGCGGTGTTCTTCGAGGGTGACTCCCAGGGCTTCACGAACCCCGGCGACGAGGGGATCGGCGGCACCATCGAGGTGCGCTGCTGAGCCGGCTGGTCAGATCGTGCGCTCGTAGGTCCAGCGCTCGGTCATGACGAGCCGGTGCCGAGGTCCCTCGGCTGCCGGGTCACCGCCGCCGTAGCCGACGTCGCCGTGCCAGAGCAGGGTGCGGGGCCCGTCGTGCCGGGCGATCTGCGACTCGAAGACCTCGGGTCGATGGGGGTGGGCGAGCGCGTCGACGGCACGCCCGAAGCCGGCCAACTGGTGGAGCGTCACGACCGTGGGCGGCGCGAGCTCGAAGTCGCCGGCGTCGCGGGCCTCGAGCGCCGCGACCGGCGTCGTCCAGCGGTGCGCACGCACCTCGCCGTCATCGATCCGGACGTCGTGGCCGTCGGCCAGGGCCAGGAAGAACCACGTGGCGAAGCGCCGCCCGGCCCGCGGAGGGGGTGACCAGTGCGACAGGTGGACGAGGTCGAGCGGGTCGAGGCCGAGTCCGGCCTCCTCACCGGCCTCACGGACGGCGGCCCGACGGGCGGCAGCTTCCTCGTCGGCGGCTCCGTCGGCGTCGACCGGATCGATGCGGCCACCCGGGAAGACCCACATCCCGCCGAAGGAACGCAGCTCGTCGGCTCGGCGCAACAGCAACGCCTCGAGGCCGTCGGGCCCGTCTCGCAGCGGGATCACCGTGGCGGCGGCGATCGCCGCGTGCTCGTCACTCACAGACGAACGGTGACACTTCCACCCGGACCGGGTCGAGCGGCGATCGCTCCGCCGTGCGCCTCGACGACGCCGCGGGCGATGGCGAGGCCCAGGCCCTCGGCTCCGGGTCGGGTGCTCCCGCCGCCGCTGACCGAGGGCTGGAAGGCCTCCTCGACCATCGCGGCCGGGAAGCCCGGCCCCTCGTCGAGGACCTCGATCTCGGCCCGCCCCTCGGCGCCGGGGCACAGGCGGACCTCGACGGTGCCGCCGGTCGGGGTGTGGCGGATGGCGTTGTCGAGCAGGTTGCGCAGGACGCGACCGACCTGATCGGGGTCGACCTCGGCGATCACCGGTCCGGTGATGTCGGCTCGGAGGGCGACCTCGCGGTTCGAGGCCACGGGCGTGGCGAGGGCGATGGCGTCGTCGACCAGCTCCGCGAGGTCGAGTCGCTCGATGTGGAGCTCGAGCGTGCCGGCCTCGACGCGTGCGAGCACGAGCAGGTCGCCCAGGAGCCGTTGCAGGGTGGCGACCTGGCGGTGGACCGCCTCGGGTGCCTCGTCGGGCGGCAGGAGCCCGTCGCCGATGGCCTCGGCCGTGGCGAGGAGCGCCTGGAGCGGAGTTCGGAGGTCGTGGGCCAGGCCGTCGACGAGATGACGGCGTTCGGCGGCGATGGCGGACCGCTCGCTCTCGGCCTGTTGCAGCTCGGCGACCAACGCGTCGAGCTCGGCGGCGAGGTGCCCGACCTCGTCGTCGCGGACGATGCCCGTCCGCGTCGACCGATCACCGGCGGCGACGGCGCGGGTCGTTGCCCGGAGCTGCTCGAGGTCCTCGGCGAGCGGACGGCCGAGGCGGACGGCCGTCCATGCGGCGGCGAGCGCGAGCGAGGCGAGCAGCATCATGAGATAGGACGACTCGTCGTCCTGGAACGCCATCATCGACATGGCGACGAGCCCGGCGATGACACCGAGGAGCGGACCGACGAGGCCGATGGCGAGCAGCGAGGTGCGCACCGACAGCCGACGCACGATCCGGGGGGCCAGCGCTGCTGTGAGGAGGGAGAGCCCGGCGATCGTCGCGAGGAACGAGAGGATCCCGGGGCCGGACTGCATCATGGGTCGAACCGGTAGCCGACGCCGTAGACGGTGACGAGGTGCTGCGGCTCGGTCGGGTCGGGCTCGACGCGGTTGCGGAGGCGACGGACGTGGACCGTCACGGTGGACGGGTCCTGCCACTCGGGCGACGAGCCCCAGACCTCCCGCAGCAGGTCGGCCCGCGAGAAGGCCACACCGGGCCGTTGGGCGAGATGGGCGAGCAGGTCGAACTCGCGCGGTGGGACCTCCACCTCCTCGCCGTCGAGCGTCACGCGCCGGGCACCGAGGTCGATGGTGAGCGACCCGTGCTCGAGCACCTCGGCGGGTGCGTCGCGGCGGACCCGCCGCAGCACCGCCCGCACCCGCGCCACGATCTCTCGGGTCGAGACCGGCTTGACGACGTAGTCGTCCGCGCCCAGCTCGAGGCCGCGCACCCGATCGCCGTCACGGCCCCGCGCGGTCAGCACGATGACGGGGACGTCGGCACCGGCGGCCCGCAGCCGCTGGAGGATCTCGAAGCCGTCGATGCCCGGGAGGCCGAGGTCGAGCAGCACGATGTCGGGCAGCTCGGCGGCGAGCTCCTTGGCGGCGGTGGAGCCGTCGGCCGCCACCCGCACCCCGTAGCCCTCACGTCGGAGGGCCTCGGAGACCAGCTCGCGCACCTGGGTCTCGTCCTCCACGACGAGGACCTCGGCGGGCGATGCCATCTCCGAGACGGTATCGCCTCGTCGTTCCTCGGATGTCGGCGTGCCGGTGGTCATGGGGTGGGCAACCGTCCCTCCGGTGCTGTCCGTCCCCGTCGGCACCGGGAGTTCAGCGATCGTTCACCTGCGATGGGGCTCGGCGCCGAGCGGATCCTCGGGCCAGCGGTGCTTCGGGTAACGACCGGCGAGGTCGCGTCGGACGTCGTGCCACGAGCCACTCCAGAACCCGGCCAGGTCGGCGGTGATCTGGATGGGTCGATCGGCGGGCGAGAGCAGCTGGAGGAGGACCGGCGTCCGCCCGCCGTTCACGCTCGGGGTCTCGGCGCTGCCGAACATCTCCTGCACGCGCACGGCGACGGCGGGCTGCTCGCCGTCGTAGTCGATGACGACCTCGCGTCCGCTCGGGACCTCGATCCGCTCGGGAGCCAGTTCGGCCAGTCGCAGGCCGAGGTCCCAGTCGAGGAGGGTGCCGAGGGCCAACGAGACGTCGAGGGCCTCGAGGTCGCGCCGGCCCGAGGCTCGGTCGAGGAAGGGCCCGACCCAGCGGTCGAGCGAGTCGAGCAGGCCCTCGTCGCTCACGTCGGGCCAGTCACCGTCGTCGACCCGCCCGAGGAACGCGAGCCGGGAACGCATCGACGACGACCGGGCGTCCCAGGCCAGGGGTCGCAGGTGTTCGGCTCGGACCCGCGAGAGCAGCGCTCGGACGGTGTCGGGCCCGGGCTCCGGGCGTCCGGTGGTGACGACGAGCGGGATGCCGTCGAGGCGACGCTCGGTCCGGGCCACCAGGTCGTCGCGCTCGTCGTCCCAACCGACCGAGCTGCGTTCGACGATGGCGTCGCCGAAGAGCTCGACCACGTCGGACTGTTCGATCGCCGCCGCGAGGCGGATGCGGGCCTCCTTGCGCTTGCCGTCGAGGTCCGCCGCGACGACGAGCTCGGCGTCGGCCAGCTCGTCGGTGTCGGGGAGCCAGGCCCCCGAACCGGTGCGGAGGAGGAACCGCCCCCGCGACCGGGTCCCCCGACGGATGGCGACGCGGTCGGGGTAGGCGTGGGCGAGGACGACACCGGCGGCGTCGGTGTCGACGGCCACCCCGGTCACCCCGGCCCGCTGCGCGATGGCGTCCGCACGCTCGCGGGCCCGTCGAAGGGCGCGTCCGTCGGCGAGGGGGTGGCGGCGCCCGGGATCATCGAGCAGGGCGAGCCGGACGCCGAGGTCGGCCGGCACCTCGTCGAGTCGGCCACGCAGCACGTCGCGGTCCTCCAGCAGCGCGGCCAGCAAGCAGGCGAGGCGGCCGAGGCGCCCGTGAGCGTGGACCGCGACCATCCGTGCCAGTCGCGGGTGGAGCGGCAGCTCGGTCATCGACCGCCCGAGATCGGTCGGTCGTCCGTCGGCGTCGAGCGCGCCGAGGCCGGTGAGCAGGTCGACCGCCTCGGACCAGGCCCGGGTGGGGGGCTGGTCGAGCAGCGCCAGCTCGGACGGATCGGTGACGCCCCAGAGCGCCAGCTCGAGCACGAGACCGGCGAGGTCGACCTGACCGATCTCGGGTGGGGTGAAGGCGGGTCGGCTGGCGTGCTCCAGCTTCGACCACAGGCGTATCGCCGTGCCCGGTCGGACGCGCCCTGCCCGCCCGGCGCGCTGGTCGGCCGAGGAGCGCGACGCCGAGACGGTCGTGAGCGCCGTCATGCCGGTCCGAGCGTCGAAGCGGGGCGTGCGGACGAGCCCGCTGTCGACGACGGTGGTCACCCCTTCGACGGTCAACGAGGTCTCGGCGACGTCGGTCGAGAGCACGACCTTGCGCCTCCCCGGCGGCGAGGGGGACACCGCGGCGTCCTGGTGCTCGGCGGGCAGCGAGCCGTGCAGCGCGGTGACGTCGACATCGGCCGGCAGACCCGCCTCGTCCAACGCCCGCTCGACGCGCCGGATCTCGCCCATGCCCGGGAGGAAGACGAGCACGTCGCCGTCGTCGGCGAGCGCCGAGCGGACCGCACCGACGACCGCCGGCTCCAGGCGGTCGCGCTGGCGGCGTGGCCGCCACACGGTCTCGACCGGATGGGTCCGACCCTCGGCCTCGACGATCGGGGCCGGACCGGCACCGTCGCCGAGCAACTCGGCGAGCCGGCCGGCATCGAGGGTGGCCGACATGACCAGCACCCGGAGGTCCGGTCGGAGCGAGGCCCGGCCGTCGAGGGCGAGGGCCAGGCCGAGGTCGGCGGGGAGGCTGCGCTCGTGGAACTCGTCGAACACGACCAGTCCGACGCCGGGCAGCGTCGGGTCGCGTTGGAGGCGCCGGGTCAGCACGCCCTCGGTCACGACCTCGATGCGGGTGTCGGGCCCGGTGCGGCGCTCGTCGCGTGTGGTGTATCCGACCAACCCGCCCACGCGATCGCCGGCGAGCGACGCCATCCGGCGCGCGGCGGCACGGGTGGCCAGGCGGCGGGGTTCCAGCACGACGATCCGGGCACCACCGAGCCAGGGCTCGTCGAGGAGCCGCAGGGGGACGACGGTCGTCTTGCCGGCACCCGGTTCGGCGACGAGCACGGCCGTGCCTCGGGCGGTGAGCGCGTCCCGCAGTTCGTCGACGACGTGCTCGACCGGGAGGCCGGTGGGACCCGCGGGGCCCGGCGACGGCACGGATCAGGTGGTGGCGTCGGCGGGGCGCCGGCGTTCGGGGTCGGGGTAGCCGGCTCGGAACGTCCACGGCGGGTCGAAGGCCGGGAGCTCGCGGCCGGGCAGGGCGAGGCGGTCGGCGACCGCATAGACGGCGGCCACGTTGAAGCCGAGACCCAGGTGGCTGCCGCGGACCTCGATGTCCTCCGACGGGCCACCGACGCGGGTGGTGGCGAGCGCGGCCTCCCAGGGCACGACGGCGTCGGTCCGGCTCCAGATCGAGGTCAGCGGGGTCGGCGGGCCGTTGCGCTGCCCGAGCCGCTCCCTGACGAGCGGACCGAGCCCCGTGCGTGGCATCCGTGGATCGGTGAGGACGGCGAGCGGGCTCCCGAGCGTGATGACGCGGCGGACGGCGCCGGGGGCGGCCTCGGCGATCGCCACGGCGTAGACGCCCCCCAGGCTCCAGCCGACGATCGACAGGGGAGCACCGTGACGGTCGGCGAGCTCGCCGACTCGCTTGGACAGTCCCCGGAGGATGCGCCCGGTCGGGCCCTCGTTGCGTCCGAGTCGCCAGCCATGGGTGTGGTGGCCCTGGTTGCGGAGGTAGGCCCGGAGGGGCTGGGTCGAGACGTCGCTGGCCGACAGTCCGGGCAGGACCAGGACGGGCCCGCCGTCGCCGCGCGGGGCCCGAGCGAGCAGCGGGAGGGCCGAGACGAACTGTCCGAACTCCAGCGGGGCGCGGGCCTCGAGCGCGGTGCGGGGATGGCGACGCGATCTGCGGTAGGTCGGCACCCCTCCAGCCTGCCCGATACGAAGCCGGATCGGCGCCCCTCGGGGTGACGGAGTGACACGGTCGCGATCGTGCGACACTGAGCGCCATGTCGGAGGTCTCCCGCCGAGTCGATCTGGCGCTGCTCGCGCCGGTCGTCGCGGCCGGTGCGCTGCTCGGGCACGGGATCGGCTACGGGATCGGCGGGGCCGCCACCACGACCGATCACGCCCACGTGGCGCTCGCCTGGCCGCTGCTGTCGGTGATCGCCGCTGCCGGCTGTCTGGCCCTCTCGGTGCGCCAGCTCCGGCGCACCGGCACGGTCGTCGGCCGGCGGACCCTCGTCGTCGGCCACGTCGTCGCCTACCTGTTGCTCGAATCGATCGAGGCGCTCGCCACGGTGCCGCTCGGCCACCTCACCTCGCTCGGGTTCGTGCTCGGGCTCCTCTCGCAGCCGCTCGTGGCACTCGGCGTCGAGCGGCTGCTCGATCTCGGCAGCCGGCTCCTCGGGGCGCCGGGCGGTGCGGCCGTGGTCGTGCCGCCCCGCACGTCGGCCCTCGTCCCGGTCACCCCGACGCTCGTGACCGGCGTCGGTGCTCCGCTCGGCTCGCCTCGTCGTCGGGGGCCGCCGCTGCCGTCCTGAGCAGCGGATCCATCACCCCCGAACCCCGACGACACGAAGGACACCCTGATGACCAACCGAACCACCCGACGCGCCCGGACGGGCGCGATCCTGCTCGCCGGCGCCGCGTTCCTCGCCGCCTGCGGCGACAGCGACGAGGCCGAGCCGGCCGCCACGACCGCCTCCGAGTCCATGGACGACATGGAGATGGACGACATGGACATGGAGGGCGACGAGCACGAGGGCCACGACATGGACGACATGGACATGGACGGGATGTCCATGAACATGGGTGACCCGGAGGCCACACCGGCCGAGGAGGTGCCCGGCGCCGACCTCGCCACCGGCGAGTTCGTGCTCCTCGACACCCGCCCGTCCGGCTACGACGACCTGAGCGGCACCGCCACGATCGCCCGCCACGACGGCGGGACGACCGTGACGGTCCGTCTCGAGGGCCTGCCTCCGGGCGAGCAGATGATCTCCCACGTGCACGCGGCCTCGTGCGCCGAAGGGGGCGGCGACCACTACATGTTCGACCTCGACGGCCCCGAGGTGCCGCCGAACGAGATCCACCTGCGCTTCGACGCGGCCGAGGACGGCAGCGGCTTCATGACCGCCGAGAACGAGATGGTGGCCGGCGCGGATGCCGTCTCCTTCGTCGTGCACCCCCTCGACCTCATCGACAACAAGATCGCCTGCGTCGACTTCGAGCCGGTCGAGCTCGAGGCCTCGGGTGACGAGGGCGCCTCCGGCGAGGCCATCGAGGCCGTGGACGTCGTGGCCCTCGACGTCGTCGGCGGCGAGGTCGCGGGCGGTCCCGAGCGGATCTCGGTCGACCTCGGCTCGAACGTGTCGGTCCAGGTGACCGCCGACCTCGAGGAGGAGGTGCACGTCCACGGCTACGACCTCTTCGGTGACGTGGCGCCCGACCAGCTGGCCCAGATCGACTTCGTGGCCGACGTGCCCGGTGTGTTCGAGATCGAGCTCGAGGGCAGCGGCACGCTGCTCGCCCAGTTGGAGGTCTCGTGACCTCCGAGGCCCCGTGACCCCGGAGCTCTCGCTCCGGTGAAGCCGGTCGCCCATCGGGGCTCGCTGGCCGCCGTCGTCGCCGCCGGGGCCGTCCTGGCGGCGGCGACGCCGGCCGCGGCGCACGGCGTCGGTGGCCGCAGCGACCTGCCCGTGCCCGTGTGGCTCGCCACCTACGGGGCGGTCGGGGCGATGCTCGCCTCCTTCGCCGTGCTCGGTGCGGCATGGCGGACCCCGCGCCTCGCCACCGCTGCCGAGGCGGCCACCTCCGGTCGCGGGCGCGACGGCGTCCCGTTGCTGGTCGTCACCCGGACGATCGGGATGGTGTTCTTCCTCCTGACGCTGTCGGCGGCGTGGTTCGGCTCGGCGGAATCGGCCGAGACCATCGCCCCGCTGATGATCTACGTCGTGGTCTGGGTCCTCGTCCCGATCCTCGCCCTGGTGATCGGCGACGTCTGGCGGATGCTCGACCCGATCGACACGCTCGCCCGGATCGTGGAGCGGGTCCGTCCCGCCTCCTCGGAGGCGGGCCCGGGCCCCACGTGGACCGCTCCGGCGATGATCGGCGGCTTCCTCTGGATCGAGCTCGCCTACCACGACTCCGCGTCGCCTCGGATGCTCGCCGCGACCATGACCGTCTACGTGCTCGTCGCCCTCGTCGGCGTGGCTCGGTGGGGGCGCGGCTGGCTGGCCCGGGGCGAGGGCTTCGCCGTCCTCTTCGGAGCCCTCGGTCGGATCGGACCGGTCGCCCTCGACGAGCGCGACCGGCTCCACCTCACGCGGCCCCTGAGTCGCCTGGCGGCGACCGTCCCGACGGCGACGACGCTCACCCTGCTCGTGACCCTCGGTGGCACGGCCTTCGACGGGTTGACCCGGACGACCTGGTGGCTCGACATCTCGGGCTCACGGACCGGCTGGGACCGGACGACCGTCGCGACGATCGGCCTGGTCGGTTCGATCGCCGTGGTCATGGCGCTCTACCGTGCCGCCGCCGTCGGTACGGCCCGCATCGGTCGTCGTGACGTCGACGAGGTCGCGCGGGGCTTCGGCCCGTCGCTGGCACCGATCGCGCTCGGCTACGCCATCGCCCACTACGCCTCGCTGCTGATCTTCGAGGGCCAGGAGCTCCTGGCCCGCATCTCCGATCCGCTGTCGCGGGGGTGGGACGTGTTCGGCACGGCGACCAACTCGATCGACTTCACCGTCGTCTCCACTGAGGTGATCGCCTGGATCCAGGTGCTCGCGATCGTGATCGGGCACGTGCTGGGCGTGCTCGTCGCCCACGACCGCTCCGTCGAGTGGTGGTCGGGTCGCCGTGCCCGCGACACCCAGTACCCGCTGATGGCGGTGATGGTGCTGTTCACGATGGGCGGGATCGGGCTGCTGCTCGGCACCTGACGCCGGGGCCGCCGGGGCTCAGCTCACCAGCGAGAGCAGGTGCTCGTGTTGGGCGAGCGCGACCTGGCGGGCCGCCTCGGGCACCTGCGTCCCCGGCGGACCACCGACGACGACCAGCACCTGGTGTCGCCCGACCGAGAGGGTGACACCGTGGGCCTCGAACTCGCCGTCGAGGTCGGTGAAGCCGAGCGCACCGGCCAGCGGCGACACGTCGTAGGGCGTCGCCCCTCGACCGAGGAGGTGCTCCGCCCCGTCGAGCACGTAGGCAGCGGCACCGTCGGCGTCGGCGAACCGGTAGATCTGCACGAGGACGATCCCACCGTCGTCGTGGCGGAAGCCACGGGAGAAGCCCTCCTCGAACCCGCGGGTGGTCAGCACCGCCCGCTCCGCCTCGACGTCCCGCTCCGCGCCGGCGGCACGTTCGAGGTCCATCGGCCCGGTGCCGAGCAGCTCGTCGGAGGCCAGGGCCATGCCGTCGATCAGCCCGCCGACGGTGATCTCGTCGATGAGCAACTGATCCATGGGGACCTCCTCGGCGATCTCGACGGGGGCGGTGGTCGGGGTGAGGTTCGCTGCTGCCGGCGAGACCGCATCGCGCTCGGGATCCTCGAGATCGGCCGGGGCCAGCAACTGCGGAGCCGTGGTCGGAACCGGGGCGACGACCGTGGCCTCGGTGGTGCTGGAGGGCGGAGACGCATCGCCGTCATCGGTCTGGCGGGTCGCTCCGAGGACGAGGATCGCAGCGCCGACGGTGGCCAGCAGCGTCCACTCCTTCCAGCGCGAGGTCATCGTCCGGTCCTGCTGGTCATGCCAGCACCGCCCCGGCGACGGCGAGCGTCGCCGCCGAGGCGAGCACCGTGACGGGTCGGTCGAGTCGGGCGATCAGCGCCGCCCGGCGCGGACCCGAGCGGGACGACCCGGCAACACCGAGCACCATCACGGCCACCCGCACGAGGTGGAAGACCACGGTGGCGATGACGGCAACGAGCGGTCCGTGGAGCCCGGCGAGCAGGAGACCGGCCCACCAGGTCCACGAGGTGAGCACCGTGAGAGGACCGACACCGAGTCGGGCGCCGTAGAGCAGCGCGGTCGTCGTGGCCGAGAACCAGCGACCCCACTCGAGCGGGACCTGTCGCCCGACGTCGAGGGGGTGCACACGAGCGAGATCGCCGAGGCCACTGGCGGCCACGACGACGGCGACGACGGCTGTGGAGGGATCGGGCAGCGGTCCGAGGAGCAGCCCGGCGAGCAGGCCGGTCGCCGCCGCCGTCGCCGAGCCGGCGAGGGTGAGGACGGTGAGGACCTGGATGCGTCGGAGCCCCCGGACCGGGAGCGTGACCGTCTCGGCCACCGAGCGGCCTCAGGGGGACCAGAGTGAGCGGATGCCGGCGAAGGCCATGAGGACCGTCGCCACGACCGGTGCGCTCATCGGCCCGTCCGGTCGGGGTTGGCGCGGGCCAGCCAGTACGGCGACTCGTCCTCGACGAGCTCGTCGGCACGGAACGCCGAGATGCGGGCCCTGCCGATCTCGCGCTCGGCTCGCGGTTGGGAGAAGACGGGGAGGCCCTCGCCGGACCCGCCGCGGAGCTGGTGGGTGTCGTAGTGGTTGACGGCGCTCTGGGTCTCCCAGATGCCGGCGGCGGTGAGCGAGCCGACCGTGCGCACGTACCTCGCCGAGGTCAGGCGCGGCTGGTGGTCACGGAGGAAGGCCCGGGTGTCGGTGTCGATGGTGCCGTCGCCGTGGAGGAGCACCGGCCCGGTCGCTGCCGCCAACCCGATGTGGGTGGCATCGGCAGCCGTCGGTGCGAGCACGACCGGGAGGCCGTCGACGTCCTCGGTCTCGAGGATCCGAGCCGCGGCCTCGCGCAGCGCCGATGCGATGCCGGTGGCTCTCCCGATCGGCTTGCCGCCGGCGATCTCACCGGCGAGCGCTGCGGCCTCGGGACCGACGAGCCACGTCACCACCGGACGGCGGGCGGCGTGCACGGCGTCGATGTCGGCGCGGCCGACGACGATCGGGCACCCGGTCGCCGCGGCGATCCCGGCGAGCAGCGGGGCGAGCTGGGCCGACCGGCCCTCGTCGACGACGCCGATGATGCGACGGGCGCCGGTCTCGTCGAGCACCCGGATGGCGCGATCGGCCGAGGACTCACCCGGAGTCGCCTCGGCGACCGTGGCGTAGCGAGCGGCCTCGGCGAGCGCGCCGGCGCTGACGGTCCCGGCGGCGTGTTCGACGCGACCGATGCCGTGGCGTTGCAGGGCGCGGATCGTGGCCGGATGGAGGCGGTCGCCGTCGGACAGGAGCAGCGGTGCGCCGGCGAGGGCGGCGAGCGGAGCCGCCGAGGCGGCGAGCAACGGATCGGTGTCGACGATCCAGGCCGTCGTCGGAGCTCCCCGGACCAGCTCGGCGGCGACGGTGGCCGCATCGTCGCCGGTGACCGCCGAGAGCCCCACGTCCATGACCCGGGGATCGGAGTGGCACGACTCGACGATGCAGCGGACGTTGGTGCCCGAGGGGCAGTAGCCGTGGACGTTCGGCCAGTTGACCGTGCAGCAGTCGCAGACCTTCTTCAGGCCGCCGTTCGCGCAGCAGCCCGGGCTGGCGTACCAGCACCAACCCCACACGTCGTCCTCGCCGTCGCAGTCGAAGGTCGGGCACTTCGGGGTGACCCCGGTCTGGCCGCACACCCGGGCCTCCGCCCGTCGAGCGAGCATGACGGCGAGCGTCGGTCCGGTGGCGACCAGCACGGCGACCCGTGCGAGGCGCCCGAGGAAGCTGCGCCGGCTGGTACGGACGGCCAACCACCGCGACAGCAGCTCGACGGTGCGGTCGACGCCGTTCGCCGCCGCGCTGATCGTGGGGCTCGATGCTGGCTCGTTCGCCTTCGGGCCGATCTTGCGGTCCGGCTCCGTGCGGCTCACAGCTCGACCGCCGTCTGCTCCATCGCCTCGGCGAGCAGCTCCTCGATCTGATCGAGGGTGTTGGCGATGCCCCGGCCGCGCACGATGCCGTCACCGTCGACTGCGACCAGGTAGGGCGTGTTCGAGACGTTGAAGGCCCGGAACGTCGCCTTGGTCGCGTCGCCGGCCTCGATCTCGACCAGCGAGACGCCGTCGTAGGAGCGTTCGACGGCGGCGAGCGCCGGCCGCAACGCCGCGCACGCCTCGCAGGTCGTCGAGGTGAAGGCCACCAGCGTCATCGGCGACGAGTAGTCGATCGGTCCGGCTGCGGGGGCGGCACCGCCCAGCTCGGGTCCCTCGCCGGCGAAGTGCACGCCCATCGGCTGCAGGCGGGCGTGGAGCACGCCGATCTGGCGCAGGAGCACCACGACGGCGAGGCCGAGCACCACGACGGCGATCCACAGCGCGACGTAGGAGGCGACCCAGATCCCTCCGCTCATGTCCGTCCCTCCCGCTGCTCGACCAGCATGGGTTCGGGTCGGGGTTCGGGTAGGGGCTCGGACATGGGTTCGGGCAGGGGTTCGGGCAGGGGTTCGGGTACGGCCCAGATCCTGCCGGTCGTGCGACGCAGGTCCCAGAGCCCGGCGAGCACCGCCGCCACGAGCACGATGGTGGCGGCGAGGACGATCGCCTCGACCCCGGGGCGCACGAGGGTCGTCGTGTCCGTCGCGATGACGGCCACGGCCACCAGCGCGACGTTGCGCGCCAGGTCGCGCCCCGACACCGGATGATCGGCTGCCTGTCCGAAGCACCCACAGCCGACCTGCACGCCGCGTCGGATGGCGTCGGCGAGGAAGAGGGTGAACGCAGCGAGGACGGCGATGGCCACGATCCCGCCGATGCGGGGCCGGGTGACCAGCGCCAGGGCGGTCACGAGCTCGACGGCGACGATGAGCCGGACGGCGAGTCCCGGTGCGGGCAGACCGAGGCGCCGGAAGCGACCGGTGGCGGCGAAGCGGTCACCGAGCTTGGCGAAGGCGGCCCAGCCGAACACGACGGCCAGGAGGACGGCGGCGGTGGACGCGAGCTCGGCTCGTTCGGCGACGCTCATGACGCCAGCCCGACCACGGGCGACTCGAGCACGGTGCCGCCGGTCGAGCCCAGGAACGGGGCGTCGCCGTAGGCGAAGACGCCGCCGTCGACGGCGACCAGCCAGTAGCCATCGTTGGACGGGGTGGGCACGATGCCGGCGATGGGGGCGGCCAGCCGGAGCTCGGCGGCCGAGCCGTGATAGGCGGCGTTGCCGAAGGCGAAGACCCCGCCGTCGGAGGCGACGAGCCAGTACCCGCCGCCGTCGTCGGTCGCAGCCATCCCCACGATGGGCGCCACGAGACGGGTCCCGCCGAGCGAGCCGTGGAACCGAGCGGACCCGTACGAGAAGAGGCCGCCGTCGGAGGCGACGAGCCAGTACCCGCCGCCGTCGGCGGTGACGCCCATCCCGACGATCGGTTCGACCAGTGGCAGCGCCGCAGCGTCGCCGTGATCGACGGCGTCGCCGTAGGCGAGCACCTCACCGGCGTCGGTGGCCAGCCAGTAGCCCTCACCCGAGGTGGTCGCCGTGAGATCGGTGACCTGTCCGCCGAGCGTGGTCGCCGCCGCCGAGCCGTGGAAGTCGGCCTCGCCGAGGACGTAGACGGTGCCGTCGACGTCGGCCAACCAGTAGCCGTCGCCGTCGGGTCGGGCCGCGATGTCGGCGATGTCGGCGGGAGCGCGCCCGTCGAGGTCGTCGTGATCGGCGGCGTCGCCGAAGGTCAGGACGGTGCCGTCGGTGGTGGTCAGCCAGTAGCGGCCCTCGCCTCCCGCCGCGGCGACGGCGGTCGTCGTGTCGTCACCCGGGCCGAGCACCGCGGCGCCGACGCCCAGGAGAGCGAGGAGCGCGACGACGCTGGCGCTCCACGTGGTCAGTCGTGTACGCACAGAGAGCCACCGTACGGCATGGCTCGTCTCCGAGGGGTCGCGCCGAGTCGCGCGCTGGGCGAACTGCTCGTCACGCGCCGACGGCGACGGGGAGGTCGGCGGCCGCTGCGGCGGCGGCCACGAAGCGATCGAGGTCGGTGTCGGTCAGCTCGAGCGACAGCGCGAGGTAGCCGCGAGGTGCGACGTAGCACCCCCGTTCGAGCAGACCGAAGAAGAGCAGCTCCCGGAGGCGGGGATCGACCGCGGCCAGGTCGGACGGTCGGCGAACGGGGTCGCGGGTCGGATGGAGGCCGATCATCGAGCCCCACCCCATGGCTCGCACCGGTGTGTCGCGCAGCGTGCGGTTCAGGTCGTCGCGGAGCCGCTCACCGCGGGCGAAGAGCCCGTCGAGTCGCTCGGCGGTCAGCTCGTGCTCGACGGTGGCCACCCCTGCTGTCATCGACAGGGCGTTGTTGTTGAAGGTCCCGCCGTGGGTGAGCGAGCCTCCGGTCGCCGGGTCGAACGCCGCCATGAGATCGGCCCGGCCGCCGAAGGCGCCGAACGTGAGACCGCCGGCGACGTACTTGCCGAGCGTCGTCAGATCCGGCCGGATCCCCAGGCGTCGCTGGGCACCACCGATCGACATGCGCGAGGTCATGACCTCGTCGAAGCAGAGCAGCACGCCATGGTGGTCGCACCGCTCCCGCAGTCCCTCGAGGAACCCGGGCTCGGCTCGGATGCAGCCGCCGGCCCCGAGCATCGGTTCGACCAGCGCGACGGCGATGCGGTTGCCGTGCCCGGCGAGCACCGCCTCGACCGACTCGAGGTCGTTGAAGCGGCAGCGGTGGAAGCGGAACGGCGCCTGGAGCGCTTCGCCGCCCGCCCCGAAATAGAGCAGACCGCCGTGGTAGGCGCCGTCGAAGACGAGCACCTCGTCTCGCCCGGTCGCGTGGCGGGCGAGGTTGACGGCCATGAGGTTGGCCTCGGTGCCGGAGTTCGTGAAGCGCACCTGATCGATCGTCGGGAACCGGTCGCACAACAGCTCGGCGAGACGGATCTCGTCGCGGTGCGTGGCGCCGTAGGACCATCCTCGTTCGAGTGCCTCGGTGACGGCCCGGCGAACCGACTCGGGCCGGTGGCCGAGGAGCCCGGCCGAGTAGTCGCCCAGCAGGTCGAGGTAGGCGTGGCCGTCGACATCGGTCAGGCGGGCGCCCTCGGCCTCGGCGACCCGGAAGGGGAACGGAGCGAAGTCCAGGACCGATCGGGTCGAGCCGCCGGGGAGGACCTCCCCGGCCCGCTCGGCCAACGCCGCACTCACCGGTCGGCGCTCGGCGTAGGCCGCCCGGGCCCGGGCGACGAGGCGGTCGAGGTCGGCGTCCCCGCTCATGCGTCCGACACTAGGCGGGGCGCCGTGGTGGCACCCGTGCTCGCCCGGGTCGGCGAGTGCTCGCCGCCTCCTCGACCGGCCCCTGGCCCGTGCGGGTGTCCGCGTCGCTCGGTCAGTCGGCCTCCAGGTGGCGGAGCGCTCTCGCGAGGAGCACCCAGGCGCCCGCTCCGATGACGGCGGCCACCACGTTCGCCGTGCGAACGTCGGTCGCCTCGGTCACGAACCCTCCGAGGATCGCTCCGAGCGGGGCCGCCGACATCCCGAAGATCCGGAACGAGGTCACGACCCGCCCGAGCAGGTGCTCGGGCGTCACCGCCTGTCGGACCGACTGGGCGGGCACGTTGAACACGACGATCGAGAAGCTCGAGGCGAAGAACGCCACCGAGGCCATCCACGGGGCGACGGCGGCCGCCGTGATGACGAAGGAGCCGGCCAACAGGAGCGGCGCACCGGTGAGGACTCGACGGCGTCCCCACCTCGCCGTGGCGCGAGCGGCCACGAGCGCACCGACGACGCCACCGATCGCACCGACCGACAGGACGACGCCGAAGGCGACCTCGCTGGCGCCGAGCTCGTCGACGACGAGGATGACGACGACCGCGAAGGCGGTGTTCGCCGCCAGGTTCGCCGTGGCGACCCCACCGGCGAGTCCGCGCAGCAGGGGGTGCCCGAGCAGGAACCGCATGCCCTCCCCGATGTCGGTCCGGATCGACGAGGTGGAGGTGCGCTCGGTCTGCAGCGGGCGCCTGATCGTCGCGAGGAGCGATGCGCTGATCGCGAAGGTCGCGACGTCGACGGCGAACGGCAGGCCGGCCGCGATGCCGAAGAGCACGGCACCGAGCGCGACGCCCACGACGTTGTCGAGCACCGTGATCGCCGTGATGAGTCGACCGTTGGCCCGGTCGAGCTGGTCGGTGGTGACGAGCTGCGGTATCGCGGCCTGGGAGCTCGCGTCGACGACCACCTCCCCCAGGCCGAGGCCGAAGGCCAGGGCCACCACCCACCAGATCGATGCCTGGTCGGTGGCGACGAGCACGGCGAGGACGGCGCCGACCACCGCCCGACCCAGCTGGCCGCCGATCATGAGCCGCCGACGATCGAGCCGGTCGACGAGCGCACCGCCGACCGGACCGAACACGACCCACGGGACGAGCGTCGAGGCCGTGACCAGCGCGATCAGGCGGGCGTCGTCGGTGAGGGAGAGGGCGAGCAGCGGCAGCGCGCCGAAGCGGATCCCGTCGCCGAGGTTCGAGGCGGCGGAGGCGAACCAGAACCGCGTGAAGTCCGTCCCGAGCGACTCGTCACCCGACGTTCGACCCACCATGTGGCCAGTCGAACAGAGTCCGGAGCGATGCGCAACGAATCAGTTGCGCCCCGGCGAGGGTCGGATGCGCGAACCTGCGGTCATGCGCGTCCACCTCGTCGACGGGACCTACGAGCTCTTCCGGTACCACTACGCCCCCAACAACCGGTCACCGGAGCGTGGGGCGACGCGGGGTGTGTTGTCGTCGGTGCTCGACCTCGTCGCCGATGGCGCAACCCACGTCGGCGTCGCCACCGATCACGTCATCGAGAGCTTCCGCAACGACCTCTGGCCCGGTTACAAGGACGGCAGCGGGATCGACGAGGACCTCTTCGGGCAGTTCGGGATGCTCGAGGACGTGCTGCGGGCCGCCGGCTTCGTGGTCTGGCCGATGGTCGAGGTCGAGGCCGACGACGCCCTCGCCGCCGCAGCGGCCGTGGCGTCAGCCGACGACCGGGTCGAGCAGGCGATCATCTGTACCCCCGACAAGGACCTCGCCCAGTGCGTCGTCGACGATCGGGTGGTCCAGCTCGACCGGCGCCGAGGCGAGCTGCGCGACGCCGACGGGGTGCTGGACAAGTTCGGGGTGCCACCGGCGTCGATCCCGGACTGGCTGGCGTTGGTCGGCGACACCGCCGACGGCTTCCCCGGTCTCGCCGGCTGGGGAGCGAAGTCGGCTGCCACGGTGCTCGCCCACTACGGCCACCTCGACGAGATCCCGGCGGCGTCGGCCGACTGGGAGGTCCGGCCCCGGGGCGCCGCCAAGCTGGCGGCGACGCTGGTCGAGGAACGGGACCACGCCCTGCTCTTCCGGCGACTCGCCACGCTGGAGACCGATGTCGACGTCGGCACCGTCGACGACTGGGCGTGGACCGGACCGACCGACGAGCTCGACGGGTGGTGCGAGCGGCTGAACGCGCCCCGACTGGCGGATCGGGCGCAGCAGCTGGCCGCTCAGCGCACCGCCGGTGGGTAGTAGTTCTCCGGTCCGCTCTCGTTGATGTCGCTCACCCAGTCGCCCTCGTAGGGCCACTCGTCCTCGGCGCCGGGCACCGGCCCCTGCCAGAAGCGCGACATCGGCCCACCGACCCGCGAGGCGAGCTCCCAGGCCTGGCGCTTGTAGGTCCAGTTCGACGGATCGAGCCGGTGCGCCTCGCGGAAGTGCGGCACGGCCGCCTCCTGGCCGACCGTCCGGTGGAGGTGTTGGCCGAGCTCGAAGGCCGCCGCTGCCCGAGCCTCGTCACCGCCGCGGGGCATCGAGTTGGCGACCACCGCCTCCTCGTCGAGGACGAACTCGCTCGCGGCGCCGTTCGCCGCCCAGTCGCGGAGCGCCTCGGCGTACCAGCCCCGATCGGCAACGATCTTGGCCGCCGCGGCACCCATCTCGACCAGTCGGTCCGGGATGTCGTCGGGGAGCTGAGGACGCCGACCGGTGCTCCCGTCGTCGGGCCAGGCGGCCTCGGTGGGACGGACGATGCGCAGGTCCTCGTCGATCCACACGGCCATCGGGACGTTGGTGATCCCGAACGCGGCGTCGACGGTGTGCGCCTGATCGACCACGGCGTGGTGCGTGACCTCGTCGACGGCGGCGAGGTCGGGCCGCGCTCCCGGCCGGCCCTCGACGTCGAGGCACACGGTCACGACGTCGATGCCGCTGGGGGCGAGCTCACGATGCAGGGCCTCCCACCCGGGGAGGTCGAAGCGGCACCCTCACCAGGGGGCCCACGCGACGACGACGGTCCGGCGCCCGCGCTGCTCGGCCAGGCGCCAGACATCGTCGGACAGCACGAGGGGGAGCTCCAGTGCCGGGGCGTCGGCGGTGACCAGCGCCCGCCCGGAGGTCGTGGCCGGCCCGAGCGCCGACACGCCGTGGTCGTCGTCGGTGACGACCGGCATGCCGAGTCGGGCGCCCACGACGGCGGCATCGACGACGTCACCGTCGACACCCTCCGGCAGGGGGACGCACACGTCTCCTCGGCAGGCTCCCTCGGGCTTGATCTCCCAGCCGGTGCCCGCCGCGAAGGCGTCCCGGTCGACGGTCGTCCCCTCGAACAGCATGTCGGCGACACTACCCCCGGCCGCTCCGACCCCCCTCAGGACGCGGGGGCTGGCACGACCTGTTCCCGGCCGCCCTGCCAACTCGACGGTCGCCGATCGCGATGGCTACCCGCCGTCGGCCTCCGCGTCGGCCACGGCGGTCCGGAGGGCCTCCCACGCGGCGTCGATCTCCTCGATCGTCCCGGTCGATGGCGTGCCGTCTCCCAGGAGGAGCGCGTCGATGTCGTCGAGGATCAGCCAGTACGCGAGCGCGTGGTTGGCGAACCAGTAGTCGCCGATGACCGTGGCGGTGATCTTGCCGGTGGTGTCGACCACGGGGTTGTCGAAGATGGTCTCGTCGTCGCCGCCGAAGGCCAGGCTCCGCAACCCGAGCACGATGTCGCCTCCGGTCTCGTCCGGAAGCTGCTCCTCCGAGAGCGTGATGAACCCGAAGGCGCCCTCGGCGCTCTGCGCCTCCGTGCGCGTGAAGCCGAGGAGGTCCAGGATCGCACCCGCCGGGGTGAGGGGTCCGAGCGCGAAGACCATGCCGCCGAAGGTCTGCATGACGGAGACCTCCTGGCCCGTGAAGCCCGCATCGTCGAGCCGCGCCGTCAGATCGGAGATGCGAGCGTCGATCGCCGTCACGACCGCGGTGGCCTCGTCGTCGCGGCCGGTGATCGAACCGAGCAGCTCGATCTGGTCGTCCCACGAGGCCGCGTACTCCGTGATCGCCGTCGGAGCGATGTCCTCGAGGTCGGGCTCGGCCTGGATGAGCACCGGCTCGCCGATCCCGAGGAGCAGCTCGGGTCGTCGAGCCGCGATGGTCTCGAGGTTGACGCCCGGTGGCCCCACATCGAGGTTCTCGTCGGCGAACAGCTCGGCGACGACGAGGTCCTCGAAGAACCCGTCGACGGACGGTGTGACGCCGAGCAGCAAGAGCGCGACCGCCGTCCACTCGTCGAGCGCGTGGACGCCATCGGAGGTGACCGGCAGCTCGACGGGCCCGCTCACGTCGTCGATCACGATGCGCTCGTCCGGCCCGTCCTCGTCGTCCGGGCTCGATCCGGCGACCGTGGTCGGAGCTGATGGCGTGGAGGAGGCGGGCTCGGTCGACGGCGCCGCGGCAGCGCTCTCGGTCTCGTCGGGCGCGTCTCCGGCGTCATCATCGCTACCGCACGCCGCGGCGACGAGCACGGCAGCGACCAGCGCCGATCCCCAGCGGAACCGCGTTCTCCGACTCGATCTCATCTCGCCCCCGTGTACGTCAACCAGCGTTTGCACACCGTACAAAGGACACTTGTACGGTGTCCAAACAGACGGCGTTCGCAGCTCGCCACGTCGGCCCGCCGCCAGCCGGCGACGTCTCGGGCCGCGTGTACGCTCTGCCTCTCCAAGGACGTGAGGTCGCCATCAGCTCGAAACGCCGAGCCACCCCGCTGACCGCTGATGAGATCAGCGACGCCGCCCTGGTCATCGTCCGGACCGAGGGTCTCGACTCGCTGTCGATGCGCCGACTCGCCGCCGAGCTCGATGCCTGGCCGACCTCCGTGTACCACCACGTCGGCGACAAGCAGCAGCTCGTGCAACTCGTCCTCGACCGCGTCCACGAGATGATCGTGCTCCCGGCGGACGACCTCGACTGGCGGGAGTGGATGGAGGCGTTCGCCGCCAACCTGGCCGAGGTGCTCCGGCTGCATCCCGGTGTCGCGGAGCACCTGGCCACGCAGGGCAATGCCAACCCGCAGGTCTGGATCACGACCGACCGGACCCTGGCCGTGCTCCGCCGAGCCGGCTTCGGCGACGAGGACGCGGGCCTGGTCTGGCTGGCCCTGATGGAGTTGATCGGGGCCAGGGTCCGGAGCGAGCAGCGGGGTCCGGTCCCCGAGGATCATCCCAGCGGAGCCGCGGTGCTCGGGGCGATGATGGCGGAGCACGCCGCCGACATGACCCACCTCGTCGCCGTCGTGCCGCGGCTGGTCGGCGTGGCGCCGACGAACTTGACGGACGAGCTCGTGGCGTTGCTCCTCGATGGCGCCGCGGCCCGACTGGCCGAGTCCCGTTCGTCGTGACGTACGAGCACCCCCTCGAGGGTGTGCTCGCACTGCAAGTCGTCGCCGGCAGCGCCGGCGATCGCACACGGCGATGCGGTTGATCCCGACGGCTACGTCGACTCGTGGCTCCGACGTCCCGTGGCGGATCCGGTCGAGGGGGTGACCGACGATGCGCCGTCACCCTCGGACGGTCGCGGCGGGGTCGCGATGTGGTCGGCCCGCCGCGAGGCGAAGACCTCCGAGAGCTCTCGTGGAGGTGGCACGTCGAGCTGGTCGTAGCGGCAGGACTCGGGGTCCCGGTCCGGTCGCCAACGGAGCAGCTTGGTGGCGTGGCGGAATCGCCCGGCCTCCAGCTGCGTGTACTTGACCTCAGCGACCCGGTCGGTCCGGACCGGCGTCCACGACAGGTCCTTGCCGTTGTTCCACCGGCTCGGTCCGCCCGGCATCCGACCCGTGGCATGGGCCGCGGCGTCGGCCCAGGCTGCCCACGGGTGCTCGCCGACGTCGTCGAGCACGATCGGGGTCAGCTCGACGAGCAGCTCGGCCCGTCGCACCGCCGTGAAGCTCGATGCGACGCCGACGTTCTGGAGCGTGCCGTCGTCGTCGTAGAGGCCGAGCAGCAACGAGCCGATGCCGGCGCCGTCCTTGTGGATGCGGAAGCCGGCGACGACGACGTCGGCGGTGCGCTCGGGCTTCACCTTGAGCCAACCCCGCTCACCGGGGCGGTAGGTGCCGTCGCGCTCCTTGGCGATGACGCCGTCGAGACCGGCGCCCTCGAATCGGTCGAACCAGTCGGCGGCCAGCTGGGGGTCGGCGGTCGCGAGGGAGAGGTGGATCGGTGGCTCGGCCGCGGCCATGGCCGCCTCGAGGAGCGCCCGCCGCTCGTGCAGGGGGTGGCCGGTGAGGTCGGTGTCGTCGACGGCGAGCAGGTCGAAGACCACGACCTCGGCCGGCGTCGTCTCGGCGAGCATGCGGACCCTGCTCTCGGCCGGGTGGATGCGCTGGGAGAGCGCGTCGAAGTCGAGGCCGTTCGGCCCCGGGACGACCAGCTCGGTGTCGACGATGCAGCGGTCCGGGAGGGCGGCACGCAGCGGTTCGAGCAGCTCGGGGAAGTAGCGGTTGAAGTCGCGCCGGTTGCGGGACTGCAGCGTCACCTCATCGCCGTCGAGGAAGGCGATGCAGCGGAAGCCGTCCCACTTCGGCTCGAACACCATCGGGCCGTCGGGCAGCTTCGTCGTCTTCTTGGCCAGCATGGGCTCGATCGGGTGCGCCAGCGGCAGGGTCACGGCGTGTCCCGGAGGGGTGCGGCGATGCGTTCCATGACATCACCCAGTCGGGCGAACTCGGTGGCGTCCATCGCGTCGACGAGGTGGGTGCGGACCCCCTCGACGTGGGTCGGTGCGGCCTCGACCAGCAGCGCCGCACCGGCCTCGGCGAGCACCGCGAAGGTCCCCCGCTTGTCGTCGGGGCACCGCTCCCGCCGGACGAGCCCCGAGCGGACGAGGCGGTCGATCCGGTAGGTGAGCCGGCTCCTGGAGTGGAGGAGCGCGTCGGCGAGCTCGCTCATCCGGAGTCGGCCGTCGTCGGACTCGGAGAGGTGCACGAGCACCTCGTAGTCGTCCAGGCCGATGTCGTGGGCCGAGCGGAGCTCACGATCGAGGCGATCGGTGAGCCGCTGCTTCGCCTCGAGGAAGCGCCTCCAGGAGCGCTGCTCGTCGGCGTCGAGCCAGCGGGTGGTCGTCACGTCGACGAGTCTAGATCATTCAGTCTTGAACTACAGCGGGCAGGTCGATATGGTTCGGATTCGAATCATCTCCCTGAGTCAGGAGCCCTCCCATGACCACCGCCACGCTCCCGGTCGCCGCCGGCACCTGGACGATCGATCCGGCGCACTCGTCGGTCGAGTTCGTCGTCCGCCACATGGGCCTGTCGAAGGTGCGCGGCCGCTTCGGCTCGTTCACCGCCGCGCTGGTCGTCGGTGACGACCTCGCTGCCTGCTCGCTGTCCGCCGATGTCGAGCTCGCCTCGGTGTCGACCAACAACGACGACCGCGACCAGCACCTCCGCTCGACCGACTTCTTCGACGTCGAGACCAACCCCAAGATGACGTTCTCGTCGACGGCGGTCCGGGCCGACGGCGACGACTACGTGGTGACCGGCGAGCTCACGATCAACGGCGTGACCCGCGAGGTCGAGCTCGCGGTCGAGTTCAACGGCACCGAGACCTTCCCCTTCGACCAGAGCGTGCACGCCGGGTTCTCGGCCTCGGGTGCCATCTCCCGCAAGGACTTCGGCATCGAGTTCGAGGTCCCGCTCGGAGCTGACAAGGTGATGATCGGCGACAAGGTGACGATCGAGCTCGAGGCCCAGTTCGCTCCGGCGGGCTGAGCCCGACCGGACGAGGAGGACCCTGATGGCGACGACCGAGCGAGAGCAGGAGTGGGGCGAGCTGCGCCAGCGCTACCTCGCGCCGCGCGAGACCCGGCCGGCGAGCACCGGCCAGGGCATCCACCACACCGCGCTGCTCAGCAGCGACATCGAGCGCACGATCCGCTTCTACGACGAGGTCCTCGGGATGCCGCTCGTGGAGCTCTTCGAGAACCGCGACTACGAGGGCTCGACGCATTTCTTCTTCGACGTCGGCAACGGCAACACCGTCGCCTACTTCGACTTCCCCGGTCTCGACCTCGGCGACTATGCGGAGGTGCTGGGCGGCCTGCACCACGTCGCCATCTCGGTGACCCCGGAGGACTACGACGCCATCCGTGGTCGGCTCGAGGAGGCCGGCGTGGTCGAGGTCGGTCCGGAGGACGTGTCGGATTCGACGTACTTCGGTGGACCCGACGGCGAGCGGCTCGAGATCATCCGCAACCCGCTCAAGGAGATGTACGGCATCGCCATCGGGTGAGGCCACGGGCTTGAACCGGTGGCTCGGGCGCCGATGGACCTCTCATGAGGTGGATGCGAGCCGACGCCTGGTCACCGACCGACGCCCCGGCTCCGATCAGACGCCGCCTGGCGCAGCTGACCATCGCCGTGTTGCTCGGTCCGTTCTCGATCGTCTTCGCGACGTGGTCGAACGGGGAGTGGATGCTGTAGCAGCGAGACGGCCGGGGCATCCGTTGCCCCGGCCGTGCGCTCAGTCGTCGAGCTCGGCTCGCACCGTCGCCGGTTCACCGAAGCCGACGCGCTCCACGAGGAGCAGGGCGGCACCGGCTCCGGCGAGGAGCAGGCCGATGCGGACGATCCCGTCGTTCGGACCGGTTCGCGGCAGCTCACCACCGCCGGTGTTCGGCGGTGCCGTGGTGGTCGACTCGACCTGGGGTGGCTCGGTCACGATCGTCTGCTCGATGGTCGTCGAGCTGGTCGTGGTCGGCTCGGTGGTGGTCGTCGTCGGATCGAGCGTGGTCGTCGACGTGATCGTCGGCGGGGGCGGCGGTGCGGTGGTCGTGGTCGCCTCGGTGGTGGTCGTCGGCTCGGTCGTGGTGGTGGCCTCGGTCGTCGTCGTGACCTGCTCGGCCACGCACGAGATCTCGGCGACCGCCTGGATCGAGTTCGTGAGATCGCCCTGGATGCCGTTCACGTACCAGCCGTGGGAGATGCGCACCCGGACGATGTCGGCCGGGGCGATCAGCGAGAAGCTGAAGGGGCCGTCCTCGGTCAGCTCGATCGGCAGGTCGGGGGTCGGGGTGGTGGCGACGATCCCGCCGCCGCTGAGGGCGAAGCGGACGGCGACCGTCTCGTTGATCTGCGGTTCGTTGGCGGCGCGGGCCGTCAGGTGACCGGGGTCGGCGGTGTCGATGGTGGCGCTGATCACGGTGCCGGCCGGCCAACTGACCGGCACCCAGTCGGTCTGGGAATCACCGTTGCCGGGCGTGAACAACGTCCCGGAGCTGATCGAGACGGTCTCCGGTTCGCAGCCGGTGTCCTGCGCCCCGCCGGGCGTCCCGAGGATCACGAGCAGCGGTGCGCTCAGCAGCAGGGCCGCCCCGATCCGACGTGCCAGTTTCATGGTTCCCCTTCGCGGAGCGATCTGGGCCCGCACCCGAGCGCGTGCGCGTGGAGCGCGTTGCGCGTGTCACACAACAGGAGAGCGTGTCGGAGAGTCCGGGTCAAGCACCGTGGACGCGCCGGGCGTGTCCGGGAGCGGTCGGGACCTTCGACTGGAAGCGGATCGAAGCCGCCGCACTACGATCCCAGCCGTGTCCGAGCACCCCATGAAGGATCGACTCGCTGACCTCGCCGAGCGGCGTGACGCGGCCCTGCACGCCGGTTCCGACCGGGCGGTCGAACGCCAGCACGCCAAGGGCAAGATGCTCGCCCGCGAGCGGATCGATGCGCTGCTCGACCCGGGTTCGTTCCACGAGCTCGACATGTTGGCCCGCCACCGTGCCGACGACGTCGGCCTCGACGACCGCCCCTACACCGACGGGGTCGTGACGGGCTGGGGCACGATCGACGGTCGCAAGGTCTTCGTGTTCTCCCAGGACTTCACGGTCTTCGGTGGGGCCCTCGGTGAGGTGTTCGCCGAGAAGATCCACAAGGTCATGGACCTCTCGCTCAAGACGGGGGCCCCGCTGATCGGGCTCAACGACGGCGCCGGGGCCCGCATCCAGGAGGGTGTCGTCAGCCTCGACGGGTACGGCGGCATCTTCCACCGCAACGTCCTCAGCTCGGGTGTGGTCCCGCAGATCTCGGTGATCCTCGGTCCGTGCGCGGGTGGAGCGGTCTACAGCCCGGCGATGACCGACTTCATCTTCATGGTGCGCGAGTCGTCGCACATGTTCATCACCGGGCCCGATGTCGTGAAGACCGTGACCGGCGAGGAGGTCACGCTCGAAGAGCTCGGTGGCGCCGCCACGCACGCCTCCAAGTCAGGCGTCGCGACCTTCGTGTCGGCCGACGAGCAGAGCTGCCTCGATGACGTGCGTTACCTGCTGTCGTTCCTGCCGTCGAACAACCTCGAGATGCCCCCGACGGAGGAGCCCGCCGACGATCCCGAGCGCGAGTGCGCGGCGCTCGACTCGATCATCCCCGAGAGCTCCAACGTCCCCTACGACATCAAGGCGGTCATCACCGAGGTCGTCGACGACGGCGAGTTCTTCGAGTACTTCCCCAACTGGGCGGGCAGCATCGTGTGCGGCTTCGCCCGGGTCGACGGTGCCGCGGTCGGCGTGGTGGGCAACCAGCCCATGGTGCTCGCCGGTGTGCTGGACATCGAGTCCTCCGAGAAGGCGGCGCGATTCGTCCGGACCTGCGATTCGTTCAACATCCCGCTCGTGACCTTCGTCGACGTGCCCGGCTTCCTGCCCGGCGTCGACCAGGAGCACGGCGGGATCATCCGCCACGGCGCCAAGCTGCTCTATGCGTTCTGTGAGGCCACGGTGCCCCGGGTGCAGATCATCACCCGCAAGGCGTACGGCGGCGCCTACGTGGTGATGAACTCGAAGTCGATCGGCGCCGACCTCGCCTTCGCCTGGCCGTCGGCCGAGCTGGCGGTGATGGGGCCCCAGGGCGCGGTGGAGATCCTCCACCGGCGCGAGCTGGCCGACGCCGCCGACCCGGCGGCCGCCCGGGACGAGCTGGTGCGGGAGTACACCGATCGCACGGCGAACCCGTACGTGGCCGCCGAACGGGGCTACGTCGACGACGTGATCCAGCCGTCGGAGACGCGGCGCAAGGTCGTGGCCGCGCTGCGTGTCCTCCGTTCGAAGCGCGAGGACCTCCCCAACCGCAAGCACGGTAACGTGCCCCTGTGACCATCGAGGTGCGAGACCCGGGCGGCGAGCTGTCCGCCGAGGAGCTCGCCGCGGTCGTCGCCGCCGTCGAGGTCGCCTGGCCGAGGCCGGTGGCGGCGCCACCTCCGCCCGATCGGCCCCCGGCCTGGCGGTTCTCGGGGCGCTGGTGGCGGGTGGCGCCACGGTCCTGGCCCATCTCCTCGTTCCCGGTGCGTGCACGACCGACCTGACCGACCTCGACGGACCTGACGGCGCCGCTCCTCAAGCGGACCGCAGTTCCGGTCGACACAACTCGCGGGCTCGAAGTCGAAGGAAGCAGGGAGCCGCGGTGAAGCGCAGATTGACCATCCGGACCCGACTGGTCCTGTTGCTGATGCTCCCGCTGCTCGCGCTCCTCGCCGCCGCGGGGTTCGCGGTGTGGTCGGCGAACGAGCGGAGCGCGCAGGCCGACGAGGCGGTCACCCTCGCCGAGAACCCGGCGGGACCCGGTGACGTGATCCGCGCCCTCGAGGAGGAGCGTGCGGTGACCGAGCGCCTCTTCGCCGGTCTCGCCACGAACGACGACGTCATCGCCGTGCACCAGGCCACCGATGCGGCGCTCCAGATCGGGCTCGCCGACCTGGCCGACGCCAGCGAGGACGATCAGGCCGCCTACACGACCGCCCTCGCGAGCTACCAGGTGCTGCCCCAGCTCCGGGAGGGTGTGCTCGCCGGGACCGCCAGCGCCGCCGAGGCGTGGGAGTTCTACCGGGCCGGCATCCGGCAGGTCTTCGACGCGAACGCGCAGACCCGGACCGACGTCGAGATCGCGGAGGTCCGCACCGGGCTCGACCTGCTCTCGGCCATCGGCGAGGCCCGCGAGGGCGACGCGGCGCTCCGCGACAAGCTCGGCCCCATCGTCGAGCTCGGCGTCGGTCCCGACGCGGCGACGCAACTCGCCATCCGCTCGCTCCAGACCGAGCGCGAGGTCCGTCTCGGCCAGATCGCGGCCGCCGACGCGTCCACCGCCCTCACGGTGCGCGAGGATCCGTCGTTGCTCGCCGTCGACGGCTTCCTCCAGCAGGTCCTCGACGCGGGTGAGGGCCAGGAGCTCGGCATCGACACCGACGCCTGGGCCGCCGCCGGTCGTGGCTCCGAGGCGGTGTTCGCCACGCAGTCCGACCTCGTCGTGGGCGAGATCGAGGCAGCGGGCGACGACGTGGTCGCCGACTCGCGCCGCCAGCAGCTCATCGCCATCGGCGCCGCCGTCGCCGCCGTGCTGATCGCGATCGTCCTGGTGACGATCGGGTCGCGCTCGATCGTGCGCCCCCTCCGCGAGCTCACCTCCGAGGCGCAGGACATCTCCAACGACCGGCTGCCGCTCGCCGTGGAGCAGGTCCGTGCCGTGCCCGGGGGCAACGACATCGAGCTCCCGGAGCTGCCGCGGGTCGCCGGGGCGCGGTCCGACGAGATCGGCCAGGTGGGCGAGGCCATCGACCGCCTCCAGCACGTGGCCCTCGACCTCGCCGTCGAGCAGGCCGTGCTGCGCCACAACGTCTCCGACAGCCTCCTCAACCTCGCTCGCCGGACCCAGAGCCTCGTGGGTCGCCAGCTCGACGAGCTGACCGAGCTCGAGGAGCAGGAGACCGATCCCGACGCGCTCGACCGGTTGTTCCGCCTCGATCACCTGACGACCCGCATCCGCCGCCACGCCGAATCGCTGATCGTGCTCGCCGGCAACGAGGGGCCCCGGTCCCGCGGCGACGCCGCCTCGATCGGCGACGTCCTGCGAGCGGCGCTCGGCGAGGTCGAGGACTACCAGCGCGTCGAGTTCGGACCCGTCGACGACGCCATCGTCCACGGCCACGCCATCGCCGACCTCGCCCACCTGCTCGCCGAGCTGCTCGAGAACGGGCTGCAGTTCTCGCCGCCCGATCAGCCGGTCGGGATCGTCGGCCGCCTGGGTGACGACGTCTACCGGATCGCGATCGTCGACTGCGGTGTCGGCCTCACCGACGAGGAGCTCACCGAGGCGAACGCGCGCCTTCGCGGCGAGGAGGCCCCGACCGTAGCTCCGTCCCGCTACCTCGGGCTCTACGTCGCCGCCCGACTGGCCGCCCGGTTGGGCGCGAGCGTGCAGCTCTCGCGGGCCACCACCGGCGGCGTCCTCGCCGACGTCCTGGTGCCGCGGTCCCTCGTGCTGGCCGGCGCCGAGGCCAACCTGGTCGAGCCCCGCATCCCGCCACCCGCACCGACCACCGACGACGGCGGCTCATCGCAGCTCGACGCCGCCGAGGTCATGAACGTGCCGGGTGTCCCGCCGGCGCTGCCCTACGAGCCGACCGCCGTCCTCGGCGGGCGGCGTCCGGTCCCCACCGGTCCGGCGATGCCGGCCGAGGAGCCGCCGTCGGTCCCGGAGCCGTCGTCCGCACCGGCGGAGCCGACCCCGGAGCCCGTGGCCGAGGTGGTCGTTCCCGACGCGCCGGTGGAGCACGGGCCTGGTCCGGAGGACTCGGTCGATCCGATGCCGCCCGCACCCGGATCGAGTCCGGAGCGCGTCGCCGAGCCCGCCGCCGACGCCGGCTCCGATGGCGGCCCACCCGCGCTGCCGCAGCGCCGCCGGCAGACCTCGGGCGTGCCGAACCTCCGCCCCCCGGTGCCCGAGGCCGCCGACGCCGGCTCGAACGGCGCGGGCGAGGCCGACGCCGGGTCGAACGGTGTCGCCGAGACGGCCGAGGCCGGGTCGACCGGTGTGGGCGAGGTGGCTGATGTCGCGTCGAACGGTTGGGCCGAGGTCGCCGACGGCGGGCCCGCATCGAACGGCGTGATCGAGGCCGCCGACGCCGGCTCGAACGGTGTCGCCGAGGCGACTGACGCCGCGTCGAACGGCTGGGCCGAGCTGGCTGACGCCGGGCGCGGCTCGAACGGCTCGGTCGAGGTGGCCGACACCGATGGGGACGAGACGGCCGCTGCCGGCTCCCCCGAGCTCACACCCGAGGTCGCCACGACCCCTGAGCCGGAACCGACGCCGGCGCCCGAGCCAGCCCCCGGAGCGCCGGCGCCACTCGCCCGACGGGTGCGCGGCGCCCAGCTGCCCGAGACCAGCGGTCGCTTCGCCGACCTCCCGGACGATGGCGCCGCCGTCGCCCAGCGCGATGCGGCCTCGGTGCGCGACATGCTCTCGCGGTTCCATCACGGTGTGCAGCGGGGCCGCGAGGTCGCAGCTCCGCTCGACGAGGAGACCTCCGATGAGTGACACGTCCGGCAGCGCGGTCGTCGAGCAGGCGCGGCAGTTCGACTGGCTGATGTCGAACTTCGTGACCAAGACCGCCGGGGTCCTCGAGGCGGTCGGTGTGTCCTCCGACGGGCTCCTCATCGCGGTGTCCAAGGGCCTCGAGCGCTCTGCAGCCGAACAGCTCGCCGCCATCGTCAGCGGGCTCGTCAGCCTCGGCCACGGAGCCTCCCGGTGCTTCGGGATGGAGCGGCTCGAGCAGGTCGTGGTCGAGATGGACCGCGGGTTCCTCTTCGTGGCCTCGATCTCCGATGGCAGCACCCTCGGCGTCCTCGCTCGGCGTGACGCCGACATCGGTCTCGTCGGCTACGAGATGACCCTGCTGGTCGAGCGGGCCGGCGCCATGCTGACCCCCGAGATCGTCTCCGAGCTGAAGCGGAAGGTCCTGGCGTGACCGACCCCCGCGCCATCCGCCGCGGGCGTCCCGATCTCGTCAGACCCTTCCTCATGACGGGGGGTCGGACCCGTCCCGTCGACGAGTCGCTCGCCATCGAGGCGATGGTCGTGAGCGTCGTCGACGTCCGCGACTCCCAGCTCCGCTTCGAGGCGGCCGACATCGTCCAGCTGTGCGTGCAGCCGGTCTCGATCGCCGAGATCGCCGCCCATCTCCGGATCCCGCTCGGCGTCGCACGCGTGCTCGTCGCGGACCTGGACGCCAGCGGCCACGTCGACGTCCGTGAACCCAGTCCGTCCGTCGCCGAGGACGTCACCGTGATCGAGAGGTTGATCGAACGTGTCCGTGCGCTCTGAGCAGACCGAGGCCCCGCTGGCCGTCAAGGTGGTCGTGGCCGGCGGCTTCGGCGTCGGGAAGACGACCTTCGTCGGTGCGTTGTCGGAGATCGAGCCACTGCAGACCGAGGCGGCCATGACCGAGCGAGGCGCCAGCGTCGACGATCGGGGCCACGTCACGACCAAGACCACCACGACGGTCGCGATGGACTTCGGGCGGATCACCGTCGACGACTACCTCGTGCTGTACCTGTTCGGCACGCCCGGTCAGGACCGCTTCGGGTTCATGTGGGACGACATCGTCCAGGGCGCACTGGGTGCCGTCGTGCTCGTCGACACCCAGCGCATCGACCAGTCCTTCGCGGCGATCGACTACTTCGAGAGCCGCGGGGTGCCGTTCTCGGTCGGCGTGAACCTCTTCGACGGCGAGCGGCTCCATCCGCTCGACGACGTCCGCGCCGCACTCGACCTCGATCCCGACATCCCCATGGTCGAGCTCGATGCCCGCCATCGCGTCTCCGCCAAGCGGGCCCTGCTGGCCCTCCTCACCCGGCTCGCCGAACGAGCCCACGCCTCGGCCTGACGGAGCGGCGGCCTCGCACGAGCCGTCGGCCCGTTCGCCTCCGCTCCGCCCCGGCGCGCACACTGGGGCCATGGAGCGCACCCTGTTCACCGAGGAGCACGAGCAGTTCCGTGCTGCCGTCCGGACCTTCGTCGATCGCGAGGTCGTCCCGCACATCGACGAGTGGGAGACGGCCGGCGTCGTCTCGAACGACGTCTGGAAGCAGGCCGGTGAGGCCGGTTTCCTCGGTATGGCCGCCCCGGAGCATCTCGGCGGTGGCGGCGTCGACGACTTCCGCTTCAACGCCGTCCTCGGTGAGGAGCTGACCAAGGCGGGACCGGGCGGCGCGGCCAACGGTTTCACGCTCCACAACGACATCGTCCTGCCCTACCTGCTCGAGCTCGCGAACGACGAGCAGCAGGAGCGTTGGGTCCCGCAGGCGTGCGCCGGAGACGGGGGCATCCTCGCCGTCGCCATGACCGAGCCGGGCACGGGCAGCGACCTCGGCAGCATCGCCACGACCGCCCTCCGCGACGGCGACGACTACATCGTCAACGGGTCCAAGACCTTCATCTCCAACGGCATCATCGCCGATCTCGTGGTGACCGCCGTCAAGACCGACCCGTCGCAGGCCCACCGTGGTGTCTCGCTGCTGGTCATCGAGCGGGGGATGGAGGGCTTCGAACGCGGCCGCAACCTCGACAAGGTCGGGCTCCACGCGCAGGACACCGCCGAGCTGTCCTTCACCGACGTCCGCGTGCCCGTGGCCAACCGGCTGGGCGACGAGGGCACCGGCTTCTTCTCGCTGATGGACTTCCTGCCCCAGGAGCGCCTGTCGATCGCCCTCAACGCCGTGGCGGCGTGCGAGCAGTACCTCGACTGGACCGTCGAGTACTGCACCGAGCGACGGGCCTTCGGTCAGCCGATCGGTTCGTTCCAGAACTCGAAGTTCGTCCTCGCCGAGATGCGGACCGAGATCCAGATCGCCCGGGTCTTCGTCGACCGGTGCATCGAGGAGCTGGTCGCGAAGCAGCTCACGACCGAGACGGCATCGATGGCCAAGTGGTGGTGCACCGAGTTGCGCAAGAAGGTCGTCGACCAGTGCGTCCAGCTCCACGGTGGCTACGGCTACATGCGGGAGTACCCGATCGCGCGGGCCTGGACCGACACCCGCATCGAGACGATCTACGGCGGGACGACCGAGATCATGAAGGAGATCATCGGGCGCTCGATGGGCTTCTGACCGGCGAGCGGGGCGGCGCTGCCGTCGCCGCTGGCTACCGTCCGACGGGTGCGCCTCGTCTCCTACCTCGTCCCGGGGTTCCCGCGCGAGCTGTTCGAGCGGGTCGGTGAGCTCATCGGTGCCGACGTGTGGTTCGACGAGGAGCGATCGGGTCCCGATCTCGTCGATGACCCGTTCGCCGACGGACGGGCCGACCTCGGGTGGGTGTGCTCGACCTCCTACGTCCAGCTCAACCGCCGATCGCCGAGCCCGACGGTGCGCCTGGGAGGTGTCGCGTGGGTGCCCGACGATCCGGGTGTCGGCGGCCGCCCCCACTACTTCGGCGACCTCGTCGTGCGGCCCGGACTCGACATCGGGCGTCTCGACGACCTGGGCGGGCACGCGATCGGATGCAACGACCCGGTGAGCCTCAGCGGTCACCACGCGCTCCGTGCGGCGCTGCGCGAGCGTGGTCATGATCCCGACCGGTTCGTCGAGCTCGTGTTCACCGGCGGGCACCACCGCTCCCTCGATCTCGTCTCGCAGGGCTCCCTCGATGCCGCCGTCGTCGACTCCGTCGTGCGTCTCACCCGGTCGCGGTCGGATCCCGCCGTCGCCGATCTCCGGGTCGCCGAGCGCCTCGGGCCCTGGCCGGTCCAGCCGCTGGTCGTCGCCGCCGATCTCGATCCGGCGCTCGCCGATCGGATCAGGAGTCGGCTGTTGGGCGCCACCAGCGAGCTCGCTCCGGAGTTGCGGGCCGCCGGGCTCACCGGCCTCGTCGCGGTCGACGACGGCCACTACGCCGCCGTCGAGCAGCTCCCGCTCTGAGCGACCGGGCGTCGGCCGGAGGGGCGGCGGTCGCGGCCCCAGGTCTAGGGTCGCCGCCATGAAGGCTGTCGTCTGCAACGAGTTCGGTCCCCCGGAGAACCTGGCGGTCGAGGAGGTCGACGACCCGGTCCCCGGGCCCGGCCAGCTGCTGATCGACGTGCACGCGGCGGCCGTCACCTTCCCCGACACGCTGATGCTCGAGGACAAGTACCAGTTCAAGACCGGTCTGCCCTACGTGCCCGGTACCGAGGGAGCCGGAGTCGTCCGGGCGGTCGGTGAGGGGGTCGAGGGGTGGTCGGTCGGTGATCGGGCGGCCGGCGGTCTCGGCACCACCGGTGCCTACGCCGAGCAGATGGTGTTCCCCGCCGCGGCGGCCCGTCGAGTGCCCGACAACGTCTCGTTCGAGGCCGTCACCGGGCTCAACTACGCCCACGGCACGACCCTCTACGGGCTGCGCTACCGCGCCGACCTGCAGGCCGGCGAGACGATGCTGGTCACCGGCGCGGCCGGCGCGGTCGGCCTCTCGGCGATCGAGATCGGCAAGCTCATGGGTGCCCGGGTCATCGCCGCTGCGTCGAGCGACGAGAAGCTCGACCTGTGCCGGGAGGCCGGGGCCGACGAGACGATCAACTACTCGACCGAGAACCTCAAGGAGCGGGCCAAGGAGCTGAGCGGCGGGCAGGGCGTCGACGTCGTCTACGACTGCGTCGGCGGTGACAAGGCCGAGCAGGCGCTCCGGGCGATCGGGTGGGAGGGTCGGTTCCTGGTGATCGGGTTCACGGCCGGGATCCCGGCGATCCCGCTCAACCTGGCGCTGCTCAAGAGCTGCCAGATCATCGGGGTCTTCTACGGCGCCATGACCGGTCGGGAGCCCGAGAAGAGCGCCGCCATCAGCGATCAGCTCATCGAGTGGGTCGCTGCCGGTGACCTCGCGCCCCACGTGTCCGCCCGGTACACGCTCGACCGCGCGTCGGAGGCCCTGCGTGCCCTCATCGACCGCAAGGCCGCCGGCAAGCTCGTCGTCACGCCCTGACCGCAGGCCGGCGCTGGTCGTCGGCGCGATGCTGAGCGGGTCGGGTCGACACGAGGGGGAGCGATGACGGTCAGGATCGAGGACGACGGCGGCATCCGGGTGGTCACCATCGACCGCCCCGAGCGCCGCAACGCGGTCGACCGACCCGCGGCCGAGGCCCTCGAGGCAGCGTTCCGCGATTTCGATGCCGATGACGCCCTCGACGTCGCCGTGCTGACCGGCGCCGAGGGCACGTTCTGCGCCGGGGCCGACCTGCACGCCGTGGGCTCGGGCGACGGGAACCGGGTCACGATCGAGGAGCCCGACGGCATCGTCGGTACCCACGGCCCGATGGGTCCCACCCGTCTGCTGCTCACCAAGCCGGTCATCGCCGCCGTGGAGGGCCACGCGGTCGCCGGCGGACTCGAGCTGGCCGTCTGGTGCGATCTGCGCGTGGTGGCCGACGACGCGATCCTCGGCGTGTTCTGCCGGCGCTGGGGTGTGCCCCTCATCGACGGAGGGACGGTCCGCCTCCCACGTCTGATCGGCCACTCCCACGCCCTCGACCTGATCCTCACCGGACGACCGGTCGGCGCCGACGAGGCGCTGCGCATGGGTCTCGCCAACCGGGTCGCTCCGGCCGGCGAGGCCTTGGCGACCGCGGTCGAGCTGGCCCGGAGCCTGCGGGCGTTCCCCCAGGGATGCCTGCGATCCGACCGCCTCAGCAGCTACGAGCAGTGGGACGAGCCGGTGGGCGCCGCACTGGCCAACGAGACGGTCCTCGGTCGCCGCGTCATCGACAGCGGAGAGACGGCCGAGGGGGCCCGGCGCTTCTCGGACGGGGCCGGCCGTGGCGGCAGCTTCTCGGGCTGACGGGCGGACCTCGGCGGGCCGGTGATCCGCGTTGCGGCCGTAGTATCCCCGCGATGACGAGGGCGTCCGACCGATCCCGCCCGAACGTGCTCGTGATCGTCACCGACCAGCAGCGGGCCGATCACGTCGGGTGGGCCGGCGCCGCCGTGCGCACGCCCCACCTCGACGGGCTCGCCGCCCGCGGCACCATCTTCGACAACGCCTGGGTCGCGAACCCGGTGTGCATGCCCAACCGGTCGTCGATCATGACGAGCCGCTTGCCGAGCGCTCACGGCGTGATCTTCAACGACCGTTCCCTCGAGTGGGGCGCGGCGACCCACGTGCGGCAGTTCCGCCGAGCCGGGTGGCGCACGGCGCTGATCGGGAAGTCGCATCTCCAGCACGGCATGAGCCGCAACGCGGTGACCGAGGTCGCCCGGGCACCGACGGTCGAGCACGGGTACGGCGACGGGTGGGATCGATGGGAGCACGCCGAGCGCTACGAGGGCGCCGACCCCGGCGCACCGGACGACTTCTACGGGTTCGATCGCGTCGAGCTGTCGATCGATCACGGGGCCCGCATCAGTGGGCACCACCTCCGTTGGGCGCTGGACCGGGGCGGGCGTCGCGAGGACCTCGTCGTGCCGTACTCGGCGGACGCCCCGGCGCGGGATCGTTCCGAGCGGTGGTGGCAGATCTACCGACCGCCCTACGACGAGACGCTCCACAGCACCGAGTTCGTGGTCGATCGGACGATCTCGGCCATCGACAAGGCCTCCGGCGACGGCAGCCCGTGGTTGGTGTGGGCGTCGTTCCCCGATCCGCACCACCCGATGACACCGGCCGGGCAGTGGTTCGATCGCCATGACCCGGGCGACATGGAGGTCCCGGCCACGATCGACGATCCCCTCGTGCACGCGCCCGCCTACCTGCGACACCTCCAGCGGATGCCGCCCTCGGAGCAGCGCGGATGGGTGGCACCCTGCGGGACGAGGGACCGGCAGCTCGTGCGCGAGATGCTCGCCGCGACCTTCGGCATGATCGAGCACGTCGACGACGGTGTCGGGCGGATCCTCCGGGCCGTGTCCGCTCTCGGGAGCCTCGACGAGACCATCGTGGTCGTCACCTCGGACCACGGCGACATGATGGGTGATCACGGCCTCGCCCTGAAGGGGTTCATGCCGTTCAACGGGACCCAGCGGGTGCCCCTGGTCGTGGTCGATCCCCGTCGTCGGCCCGGACGGTCCCGATCGCTGGCCCAGAGCATCGATCTCGGACCGACCCTCATGGAGCTCTGCGACGTCCCACCCCATGACGGCGTGCAGGGTCGGTCGCTCGTCCCGGTGCTCGATGACGCGGCGGCAACGGTGCGCGACCACGTCCTGATCGAGGACGACCTCCGCCGGGAGGCGGCTCGCGGGCGGGTGCCGCACCGGATCCGGACCATCGTCGGCGACGACGGCACCAAGCTCACCCGCTTCAGCAGTGGCGAGACGTTGCTCTTCGACCTCCTGGCCGATCCCGACGAGACCGACGAGCTCGGGCATCGCGATCCGGTCCGTCTCGCCGGCGCGAACGAGCGCCTGCTCGACGCGATGATGGCGGCGGTCGACGACGCTCGGGGCGCACCCGTCGGTTGAGTCTGCGGCACCTCGCGCCAGCGCTGCTGAGCAACGACGTCCCGCGCACCGAGCCCTCCAGTCGCAGAGGTGACGTGCCGATCGGAGGGTATGTCCGCCTTCCTGCGCTCCGTCACCGTCGTGGTGGTGCTCGTGGTGGCGGCGTGCTCGGACGGCGCCGACGCGAGGAGCTCGCCGTCCGCCGAGGCCGTGGCCGCGAACCGCGCGGTGCTCGCCCAGGTGCCGATGCTGGACGGCGAGCCGTTGCTCGCCGACGACACGGTCGGCCCGCCCGGCGGCGTGGGCGCGATGTCGTCGGTCGTCCACGAGGCGCCACCGGGCATGACGCCGGAGCAGCTGGGTGACCGGTTCGTCTCGGCGCTGGAGGGGTGGACGGTGATCTGCCGGGTCGATCGGCAGTTCCGGACGGCGCTGGATCTCCGCCGCGGCGATGCCTGGCTGAACGTCGCGCTCGGTCGCGGCGAGATCGACGGCGTCTCGCGACCGCTGATCTCCGTCGCCGTCAACGCACTCGACGGCGGGACCATCGAGTTCGACGTCGTCTCACGGCAGGTCTGCGACTGACTGCACGACCTCAGCGTCGACGGATGTCGGTCCGGCGCCCCCGGGGTGCGCGTCGTGGCGGTCTCACACCGGCGGCCAGGGCCAGCCGGATGACCCGGTAGCGGTGGGGTCGGAACGGTTCGAGGAGCTCGAGCATCCGCTCGTCGTCACCCCGGGCCTCGCGGGCCAGCATCCAACAGATCATCGAGGGGAGTCCGTCATCGCCCACGATCACGGCATCGGCCCGCCCCCAGGTCTGCGCGCCGAGGCAGCCGAGGGTCCACGGTCCCACGCCCGGGATGGCGGCCAGCCCGGCACGCACGTCGGCGAAGTCGTCGTCGACGAGGTCGCCGCGACGGGCGAGGGCTCGTGCGGCCGCGCGGAGGTGCTCGGCACGGCGACGCTCGATGCCGAACCGGTGCAGCTCCGGGTAGCGGAGTCGGGCGATGGTGGCCGGCGTCGGAGGCGCGGTCAGCCCCGTTCCCTCGATCGGCGTGCCGAGCTCGCTGACGAGCCGTCGCCACTGGTCGGCGGCATCGTCGGTGGTGATCCGCTGCTGGACGATGAACCACGCGACGTCGTGCCACAACGTCGAGGTGCGGGCGATGCGGTCGCCGCGATGGCGCCGCCACACGTCGCGCAGCGGTGGACCCGCGGGCTCGAAATCACCCGGGTCGTCGTCGAGGCCGAGCAGGCCGGTCGCACGGTCGAGCAACCAGCGAGCCCCGTCGCCGGTCGTCTCGACCACGACCTCGCCGTCGTCGGACGACCACTCGGCGACGAGCGCGCCGACGCCATCGGGCGTGACGGTCGCCCGCCCGAATCGACCGGGGGCGAGCCGCACGCACGGGTCACCCCGGAGGAAGGTGATCGGACGCAGCGTCGTGACCAGGTCGACCTCACCGATCGGGTAGCGGTCGGCGAGGTCCATCGTCGGCGACGGTAACCGGCCGGGATCGGTGGGGCCGACGCCCGGCTACGTTCGGTCGGAGCGATGCCCGATATCCGACTCGACCCCGCCGCCTTCGCGTTCCTCGATGAGCTCGTCGCCAACAACCGTCGAGCGTGGTTCGAGCCACGGCGTGAGGAGTTCCACCGACTCCTGATCGCTCCGCTGACCGAGGTGCTCGAGGCGGCCTCGGCACAGCTCGCCGACGGACCGTGGCCCGTGTCCGGTGGTCGACGGACGGTCTTCCGCCAGCTGCGCGACCAGCGCTACGCGAAGGCCGAGCCCTACGCGACGAGCGTCCGGGCGCTGTTGACCAGCACCGGCACGAAGCCGGCGCGGGAGGGATGCGTCCACGTCGAGATCGCGCCGGAGGGTGGGTTCGTCGGCGTCGGCTTCCATCGACCTCCGGCGGCGATGCTCGCCCCGATCCGGCGGGCGATGCTCGACGACCCGACCGGGTGGCGGACGATCGTCGACGACCTCGGCGAGGCCGGGCTCCCGCTCGCCGACGATCGGTTGCGGCGGATGCCCGTTGGCTTCACCAACCGCTCCGGCCACGTCCTGGAGCCCGATCTCCGGCTCCGCTCGTTGGAGGTCAGTCGTCCGCTGCCGTCCGACGTGTGGTGCGAGGGTGCTGCGGTCGACGCGATCGTCGAGGTCGTCCGGGCCGGCATGCCGCTCCTGCGCTTCGGCAACGAGGCAGCCGGGTTCGCCAGGACGGACGGCGATCGTCGACCTAGGTTGTGAACGTGCCCACCGCGACGATCAACGACATCCCGATCCGCTTCGAGGACAGCGGCGGCGAGGGACCGGCCGTCCTCTTCAGCCACGGGTTCATGATGAACCACACGATGTTCGATCAGCAGGTCGACGCGCTCGCGCCCGACTACCGGTGCATCCGCTGGGATGAGCGGGCCTTCGGCGACACGCCGGCACCAGGCCCGTTCACGTACTGGGACTCCGCCGCCGACGCGATCGGGCTGCTCGACCATCTCGGTGTGGGGTCGGCGGTGCTGGTGGGCATGTCCCAGGGCGGCTTCCTGTCGCTGCGCGCCGCGCTCACCGCGCCCGATCGCGTGCGGGCGCTCGTGCTCATCGACTCGGCCGCCGACGTCGACGACGACGAGACGCTCGCCGGCTACCAGGGGATGATGCACGTGATGGGCAACGGCTCCGACGACGAGCTGGCCGGGCTCTTCGAGGGCGTCGCGGGACTGATCTTGGGCGATGACGAGCTGGCCGCAGAGTGGATCCCGCGGTGGCACGAGCTCGACCGCGAGCAGCTCGTCACCGCCGGCAGCGCACTGCTCGGCCGCGAGGACCTCAGCGACCGCCTCGGCGAGATCGGCTGTCCGATCCTGATCGTCCACGGCACCGCCGACCAGGCGATCACGGTCGACCGGGCCGAGGCGGTGTGCGCCGGCATCCCCGACTGCCGCGGCGTGGTGAAGGTCGAGGGAGCGGCCCACGCACCGAACATGACCCACCCCGACGTCGTCAACCGACCCCTGCGAGCGTTCCTCGACGCCCTCTAGGGGCTCGTCCCCGGGTTGCTCGGGTGCGTCCGCATCCAGCGGCGGATCAGTGAGCGGGCCCACTCGTAGTGGCTGGTGGTCGCCGACACGGCGTAGCTGCCGACCGAGGTCGAGCCGGTCCAGGCGTGACGGCGCTTGACGAACAGGTCGTCGCCGTAGGACTCGACGACCGCCCGGATCCGTCGGTGGGAGTCGTCCAAGCGGGCCCGCACATCGGCCAGGTCGTCGTCGCGGGTCCGTTCCCAGATCTGCTCGTTCAGCGTCGGTGTCTCCCTCCACGTGAGGCCGGGAGCCGGCATGTCGGGTCGCCCACCTCCTGCTCCGATCTCCTCCCAGCCGAGGAAGAGCTCGTGCCAGGCGTCGAGGTGGGCGAGGAGGTCCTTCACCGACCAGTCATCGCACACCCCGGGCACCTCGAGGAGGTCGGTCGGCACGGCGTCGACCTCGTCGACGAGGCGCTGGAAGTCGCTGCTGATCCGCTCGACGAGCTCCTCACGGTCCTTCGGCCTGGACATGCACCGATCTCACCGCACCCGGCACGGGCGGGGCAGGGCCTCAGGTCCCCAGATCGGCGAGGACGTCGGCGAGCGCGAGTGCGAACGCGACACCAGAGAACAGCACCGTGGAGAGCCCGACGAAGCGCGCTGCGGACGGATGGACCACCGGAGCGCCGCGCCGCAGCGGCCCGTGCAGCTCGTCGTAGTGCCAACCGGCCCACACGAGTACGGCCCCGCCTCCGGCGACCTGGAGGAGGCCCACGACGGCCCACCCGGGATGTGAGGCCTCGGCGGCGTACCGGGCGAGGAACACCCCGGCGACCATCGTCGAGATGGCGGTGCGCTCCCAGGCGAGCGCGGTGCGCTCGTGCTGGAGGCCGACGTCGAAGCGCTCGGTCGGT
>JBCCTY010000006.1:0-44556 GCA_039197885.1 Actinomycetota bacterium
AGGACCATGTAGCCGAGCTGCGAGACCGTCGAGTAGGCGAGGACCTTCTTGATGTCCCACTGCACGAACGCGAGCAGGCCGCCACCGAGCACCGTGACGATGCCGACGATGGCCATGAGGTTCGCTCCGCCGTCGGCGATCGAGAAGCCCTCGAAGAACACCGGGTAGAGGCGGGCGATCATGTAGACGCCGGCCACGACCATGGTGGCGGCGTGGATGAGCGCCGAGACCGGGGTCGGCCCGGCCATGGCATCGGGCAGCCAGGTGTGGAGCGGGAACTGGCCCGACTTCGACGCCACCGCCGCCATGAGGCAGCACGCCGTGACGAGCAGCAGGAAGTGGCGGAGCTCCCCGGCCATGACGAGCTCGTTGATCCGCTGGATCGAGAAGGTGTTCTCGCCCGCCTCGCGGACCGCCCAGTAGAGGGTGATCATCCCGACGAGGAGGCCGATGTCGCCGACCCGGTTGGTGAGGAAGGCCTTGAGGGCGGCGTTGGTGTTCTTGCCCTCCTCCCACCAGTGGCCGATGAGCGCGAACGAACAGAGCCCCACGAGCTCCCAGCCGACGATGAGCTGGATGATGTTCTCGGTGAGGACGAAGAACAGCATCGCCGCGGTGAACAGGCTCAGGAAGGCGTAGTAGTGCGTGTAGCGCCGGTCGCCCTTGACGTACTCGGTCGAGAACAGGTGCACGAGCAGCGAGATGCTCGCCACGACGAACAGCAGGATCGCCGAGAGCCCGTCGACGTGGGTGCCGATGTTGAAGTCGAACCCACCGTTGGACCACCACGAGACGGTCTCGATGACGGGCTCGACCTTCAGCTTCTCCTCGCCCTCCTCGGCGGCGAGCACGGGGGCCTCGGCCGAGACGGTGGCCGAGGTGAGGACGACCGCGCCGTCACCACCGGCCGCGCCGTCGAGGCCGAGGGACTCCTCGACCTCGGACTCGAGCTCCGACTGCTCCTCGGCCGCTGCCTCGGCGTCGTTGACGCGGTCGGTCCAGCTGACGCCGACCACGACGGAGAGGACCCAGACGGCGGCGATGAACGGGATGCCGATCAGGTGCGCGCCCTGACCACCCTTGACCCGCTTCCCGAAGAAGAGGATCAGGGTGAACGAGACCGCCATGAGCAGCGGGATGACGAAGGCGTTCTCCATCATCGGCGTCAGCCCCTCAACAGATCGAGCTCGTCGACATCGATGTCGGTGCGGGTCCGGTAGATCAGCAGGATGAGCGCCAGGCCGACGCCGACCTCGGCGGCGGCGACGGCGATGACGAAGAGGGCGAAGACCTGCCCCACGACGTCACCGTTCATCATCCCGAAGGCGACGAAGTTGATGTTCACGGCGTTGAGGACGAGCTCGATCGACATGAGCACCGTGACGGCGTTGCGCCGGGCGAGGACCCCGTAGACACCGAGCGCGAAGAGCACGGCGCCGAGGATCAGGAACTGGTTGATCAGCATCGGCTCAGTCCCTCCTCGCGAGCACGATCGCTCCGATCAGCGCGGCCAGCAGCAGCACGGACACCGCCTCGAACGGGATGATGAACTGGGAGAAGATCGAGTCGCCGACGTCGGCCGTGCGGTTGATGACCGGCTCCTCGGGCAGCTCGGTGTCGTCGAACTCGTCGAGCAGGGCGTAGACCAGCACGCCGCCGAGCAGCGACGCGACGAGGGCGGCCACGGGCCACTGCTTGCTCGTGAGGTCGGCAGTCCGCCCGATCGGCGCTCGGGTGAGCATGATGCCGAAGAGGAACAGCACGACGATGGCACCGATGTAGACGAGGTACTGCGTCGTCGCGACGAACTCGGCGACGAGCAGGATGTAGAGCCCGCCGATGCCGGCCAGCACGCCCACGAGGTAGAGGGCGGCGTGCACGACGTTGGAGGTCGTCACGACGCGGAACGCGGAGAGCACGACGACGGCCGCGATGATGCCGAAGGCGATGTTCTGCGCTACCAACCCGACTCCTCGGAAGGACCGCAGAGAGCGTAGGGGGTCGCCGGGTGACCGGCGACCATGCCGGCGGCGTCGACCGGGTGGCTCGCCTTCGGGCAGGCTCCCGCCCGCGCCGTGCGGCTCGGCCAGGTCACCTCGGGACCTTCCGGACCTTCTGCTCGGAGCCCGACTCGTAGGACTCGAAGTCGGGCACGGTCTCCATCCACTCCCCCAGGCGCACCTTGTCGTGGAGGAGGTCGGCGATCCGGGGCTCGGAGTACTCGAACTCCGGCGACCAGAACAGCGCGTCGAACGGGCACACCTCGACGCAGATGCCGCAGTACATGCAGAGCGCGTAGTCGATGTCGAAGCGGTCGAGCGCGTTGACGGTCCGAGGCTTGCCTCCGGCGCGGCGCGGCGGTGCCTTGACCTTGTGGGCCTCGATGTAGATGCACCAGTCGGGGCAGGAGCGGCTGCACAGCATGCACGCGGTGCAGTTCTCCTCCTTGAGCGCGATCACGCCGCGGGCGCGGGTCGGGGGCGCTTCCTTCTCGTGCGGGTACTGCACGGTCACGTTGGGGGCCAGCATCGTCTTGAAGGTGACGCTGAGGCCCTTCAGCAGTCCGGGAACCTGAGGCATCGGTCAGCGGCTCCTAGAAGGCGACCTTGAACACGCCGGTCAGGGCGATGTTCACCAGGGACAGGGGGATCAGGAACTTCCAGGCGAACTTCTGGAGCTGGTCCTCGCGCAGGCGGGGGTAGGAGAACCGCACCCAGAAGATGAGGAAGCAGAGGAACATGATCTTGGCCAGCATCACGCCGGGCCCGAGGATGTTCAGGATGTTGTCGTCGGCGTCGAAGCCCGGGATCCACCAGCCACCGAGGAACAGCACCGAAGCCGCCGCGGCGAACGCGAAGGTCGTGCCGAACTCTGCCATGAAGAACAGCAGGAACCGGAAGCCGGTGTACTCGATGTGGTAGCCGCCGACGAGCTCGGACTCGGCCACCGGCATGTCGAACGGGGTCTGGGTCAGCTCGGCCTGGGCCGCGATCATGAAGATGAAGAAGCCCAGGAACTGGGTCAGGATGAACGGGTTGCCGATCCCGCCCCAACCGAAGATCTCCCCCTCGGCCTGGGCGAGCACGATGCCCTGGAGGTTGAGGGTGCCGGCCTGGACGACCACGCCCATGGTGGCGAGCACGAGGGGCAGCTCGTAGGCGATGAGCTGACCAGCAGCGCGGAGGCCGCCGAGCAGCGCGTACTTGTTGGCCGACGCCCACCCGGCCATCAACACGCCGAGCGCTGAGAGCGACGACACGGCGAGCAGGTAGAAGATGCCGGTGTCGAGGTTCGAGACGACCGCGTCGGGCCCGGCCGGGAGCACGACGTACATCAGGAACGTCGAGGTGAGCACCACGATCGGTGCGGCGATGAACACGCGGCGATCGGATCCCTCGGGCTGGATGTCCTCCTTCTGCAACCACTTGATCGCCTCGGCGATCAGCTGCAGCGTGCCGTAGGGACCGGCCTCCATCGGGCCGAGCCGGCTCTGCATGAACGACATCATCTTGAACAGGAAGACGTAGACCAGGATCAGCGAGGCCGATGGCACGACGAGGAGCACGATCAACAGCTTGATCGTGGTCTCCTGCCAGTAGGCGAGAGCGAGCAGGGAACCCATCATCGGTCGCTCACCTCGTCGGACGACGGTGCGATGCAGACGTGGATCACCGGTCGATGTCCCCCAGGATGAAGTAGAGCGAGCCGAGGATCGTGATGACGTCGGGCACGTACACGCCCTTCAGGACCCACGGCACGATCGAGATGTTGTTGAAGCTCGCAGAGCGGATCTTGACGCGGAAGGGACCGAGGTCCCCCTTCGAGACGACGTAGTAGCCCATCTGGCCGAGTGGGTTCTCGGTGACGACGTAGGACTCGCCCTCGGGCACCTTGATGATGCGGGGCACCTTGGCCATGATCGGCCCGCCCGGCAGGCCGTCGCAGAGCTGGTCGACGATCCGGGTCGCCTCGCGGGTCTCCTGGAGCCGCACCCAGAAGCGGGCGAAGCTGTCGCCGTCGGGGTGGGTCCAGACCTTCCAGTCGACCTGGTCGTAGGCCAGGTGCTTGGCGCTGTCACCGTCGCGGCGGAGGTCCCAGTCGACGCCGGAGGCCCGCGTGTTGGCCCCCGAGAGACCGTAGGCGAGGGCGACGTCGGGCGGGATCACGCCGACGCCGCGGCAGCGAGCGGCGAAGATCTCGTTGCCCATGAGGAGATCCTCGATCTCGTCACAGAACGTCCGCATCTTCTCCATGGTCGCCTTGGTCTCGGCGATCCAACCGGCCGGCAGGTCGTCCTTGAGCCCACCGATGCGGTCGAAGTTCGGATGGAACCGGCCACCGGTGGCCGCCTCGATCTGGTTGAGGACCCGCTCACGATCGCGGAAGGCGAAGAACACCGGCGTCAGCGCGCCGAGCTGCACCCCCATGTCGCCGAGGAACAGGCTGATGTGGGCGATGCGGGAGAGCTCGAAGAGGATGGTGCGGATCCACTTGGCTCGCTCGGGCGCCTCGACGCCCATGAGGTCCTCGGCGGCGAGGATGAACGGCACCTCGTTGGCGAAGCTGCCCAGCCAGTCGATGCGGTTGACCAGGGTGGTCACCTGCGGGAAGGTCCGGACCTCGGTGAGCTTCTCGTAGCCGCGGTGCATGTACCCCGCGACCGGTTCGGCCTGCACGACCTGCTCGCCGTCGAGGCGCACGGCGATGCGCAGCGTGCCATGGGTCGCCGGGTGCTGGGGGCCGATGTTGAGCGTCATGTCGCCGGCCTGGAGCTCGACGTTGACGCGGGCGTCGGCGGCCTGGCCGGCGATGTAGGAGAGCTGCTCGCGATCGCTGACGGCGGTCATCTACGACGCTCCTTCGGCTTGCTCGGCTGCTTCCATGACGGCGGCCTCGAGCTCGGCCTCGAGGTGCTCGGGGATCGGCTCGACGTCGACGACGCCGGGCCACGGCTTCACCTCGCGGGCGAGCAGCGGGTAGTCCTTGCGCAGCGGGAAGCCCTCGAAGTCGGTGGGCAGGTACATGTGGACCAGGTGCGGGTGCCCGACGAAGGTGAACCCGAACATCTCCCAGGTCTCGCGCTCGTGCCAGTCGGCACCCGCGTAGATCGACGAGATCGTCGGGACCTCGGGGTAGTCCTCGTCGAGGTCGGCCTTGATCGTGACGCCGAGCTGGCGCTCGACCGAGAAGACCCGGAGCAGTAGCTGGAAGCGGCTGTCGCCGCCGGCGTAGCCGGGCCCCTCGGGCAACGAGATCGAACCACCACCCTCGTCGTCGGCCTCGAGCCCACCGAAGGCGGTGTCCTCGTAGCGACCCCACGGGGCGATCATCCAGTCGATGCCGGAGAGGAAGTCGAAGTAGCCGAAGTCGAGATCGGCGCGCAGCGCCGTGACGACCTCGATCCAGCGAGTGGCGTCGACCCGCACCCAGAGGTCGCGGCCCGGCACGAGGTGGTGCTCGACCAGGGCGTCACCGAAGGCGTCGGTGAGGTCGGCCAGCAGCGCCTCGCGGGCCTCGTCGGTCTCGACCTCCTCGGCCTCGTCGACCTCGGTGGACTCGGACGCCTCGGTGTCGGTCATCCGCCGGCCCCGGCGCCGAGCACCGACGGCTCGCCCTGCCAGCGTTCGACGATGTCCTCGCGCTGGATCTTCTCCTGGAGGAGCACGATGCCCTCGAGCAGCGCCTCGGGGCGGGGCGGGCAGCCCGGCACGTAGATGTCGACGGGAACGATCTGGTCGACGCCCTTGGTCACCGAGTAGCTGTCCCAGTAGGGACCGCCGCAGTTGGCGCACGAGCCCATCGAGATCACGTACTTGGGCTCGGGCATCTGCTCGTAGAGGCGACGGATGGCCGGCGCCATCTTGTCGGTGACGGTGCCCGAGATCACCACGAGGTCGGCCTGGCGGGGGCTGGCCGGGAACGGGATCACCCCGAGGCGCATCACGTCGTAGCGGGGCGATCCGAAGGCCGCGCCCATCTCGATCGCGCAGCAGGCGAGTCCCCACTGGTACACCCACATCGAACGGGCACGGCCGTAGTTCAGGAGCCAGGTGAGCGGCTTGGGCATCTTGCCGCTGTCGATCAGGCCCACGCCGGGACCTCCGTTCGGGTCGGGGGGCGACGGGTCAGATCCATCGGAGGACCCCCTTGCGCCAGGCGTAGCCGAGGCCGAGGGCGAGGATGAAGATGAAGATCGCCATCTCGACCAGGCCGAACACGCCGTAGCGCTCGAGGCCGACCGCCCACGGGAAGATGAAGACCGCCTCGACGTCGAAGATCACGAACAGGACGGCGAAGATGTAGTAACGGACCTGCGTCTGGTTCCACTCCGTGCCCACCGGGTCGACGCCGGACTCGTAGGCGATGTACTTCTGCGGGGTCCTCGCCGTGGGTCGGAGGACCCGAGCGATCGTCAACATGAGCCCACCGAGGGCCAGCGCGGACGCACCGAAGATGACGACGGTGAGGTAGCTCCGGAGGAAGTCGGAGAACTCGATCACGTCTGGCGATCCTAGGGACGAGGTCAGGGGGGCGCCATTCCACGGGTGGTGGCGCTCGTGGAGAGAGTACGACACCGGGACGACCCCCCGGTGACCGGCCATCCCGGCCCGGCCCGCCGTCCCGAGAACACCCGGGAACGACCTCACGACGGTGCCGGAGCGGCCGATGGAGCGAGGTGGGACAGGGTGGGCCTGACCAGGCGGGCGTCGACGCCCCGTTGCGACGGGTGCTGGCGCGCCAGGTCGGCGCACGCCTCGTCGCCCTGCCGATCTCGGTCGTCGTCGTGGCCCTGGTGCACGAGTCGGCGGTCGCCCTCCGGTACGCCGCCGTGGCGCTGTTGCTGTGGCTGCCGTGGTCGCTGTTGTGGCGGCGCCTCGTGCGCACCGATGCCCACCGCGTCTGGTGGCTGAGCGTCGGCGACGTGGTCCTGTGCCATGTCGGGCTGCTGCAGTTCGACCCCGAGGGCTGGATCGTCGCCCAGCTGGGCAGCCTGCTCGCGGTCACGACGGTGGGCCTGACCGCCGGTCGACGCGACGCACAGGTCGTCCTGGGCTTCGGCCTCGCCGTCGGCGGCGCGACGGCCTGGTTCGTCGACCTCCCGGTCCTGGTCGTCGTCACGACGCTGCTCGCGCTGCTCGGTTGTGCGGCCCAGCTGATCTCGAGCACCACGACGGCCTCCTCCGAGCTCGCCGCCGTGGCCGACGCCGCTGCGCTCGACCCGGCCACGGGGTTGCCGACGCGTGGTTCGCTCGTGCGCTTCGTCGAGGACGGTCTGGCGGCGGGCGATCAGGTGAGCGTGGCGATCTTCCGCCTCCAGGCCCTGGAGGAGATCGCCGGCGCCTTCGGCCGCGATCACGCCGACGAGACGCTCCGGGCGCTCGAGGTCGACCTCACCGGCCACCGTGACACCTTCATCGCCGTCGTCGACAGCTCGACGATCGCGCTCTCGGCACGCCGCGAGTCGGACGACACCGGACTGGCGGACCGGGTGACGCACCATCTCGGCCAGATGGCCCTCCTGCCCTCGCTGGCCGACCTGGTGGCGCACGTGGGCTGGGCGTTGGGCCCGACCGACACCGAGGACGCCGCCGACCTGGTCCGCATCGCGGAGCGGGCCGCCCGCATGGCGGCCGAGCACGGTCATCCCGTACACCGGGCCAACCCGGACGACGCCGTCGCGATCGCCCGGCGCCTCGAGCTCCTCGGCTCGCTCCGGACCGTGACGCGGTCACCCGACTTCGCCGTGCACTTCCAGCCACAGATCGACGTCGCCACCCGACGGGTCGTCGGCGTCGAGGCACTCGCCCGCTGGACCCACCACCGGCTCGGTCCGGTCCGCCCCGACGAGTTCATCCACCTCGCCGAGATCGGGGGCCTGCTCCCCGAGATCACGATGGAGGTGCTCGATCGCTCGATCGGGCAGCTCGCGGCGTGGACCGACGACGGGCTCGACCTCACGATGTCGGTGAACGTGTCGGTCGTGGACCTGCAGCGCCGGGTGTTCCGCGAGCAGCTCCTCGAGATCTGGCAGCGACATCAGATCGGTCCCGACCGGTTGATCCTCGAGATCACCGAGACCCAGACGTCGATGACCTCCGAGATCGATGCCACCCTGCGCAGCCTCGCCGACGCGGGGGTGCGGTTCGCCATCGACGACTTCGGCACCGGTCACTCGAGCCTCCTCCGGGTCCGGGACCTGCCCGTCACGGAGCTGAAGGTCGACCGGGCGTTCGTCGGCTCGATGATGGCGTCGAGCGACGACGAGGTCATCGTGGCCTCGACGATGCAGCTCGGTCGCACCCTCGGGCTCGAGGTCGTGGCGGAGGGCGTGGAGGACGAGGCCACCCTGGAGCGCCTCGAGGCCATGGGATGTGACCGGGCGCAGGGCTACCTGATCTCGCCGGCCGTGCCGGCCGAGGGCATCGCCGAGATCCACCGACGCTGGCCCGGACGGCAGCCGGCCCCAGCCGACGGCGACCGGCCCCTCGGCGACCTCAGAGGGCCGGGGCGCTGACCAGCACCGGGACGGCGTCGCGGGCGAACTCGATCAGGAACTGGGGCACGATGCCGACCACGACGGTGACGCCGACGCAGCCGGCGAGGGCCACCGCGTTGGCGATCGGGACGTCGATGGGGGCGGCATCGTCGTCGGGGTCGGTGAGCCACATCGCCACGACGATGCGCAGGTAGAAGTAGGTCGCGACGACCGCCATCACCATGGCGAGGATGGCCAGGATCCAGCTCCCGCTCTCGGCGGCGGCACGGATGGCGAGGAACTTGCCGATGAACCCGCTGGTGAAGGGCACCCCCGCCTGGGCGAGCAGCACGACGGTGAACGCCATGGCGAGCACGGGTCGGCGGCGCGACAGGCCGCGGAGGTCGTCGAGCGTCGTCGCCCGGTCGCCTCGTCCGCTGATCGCGGCGACGGCCCCGAACGAGCCCAGGACGAGGAACGAGTAGGTGAAGACGTAGAACAGGGCGGCGGTCACCCCGTCGTCGGATGCCGATTCGACGGCGACCAGCACATAGCCGGCGTGGGCGATCGACGAGTAGGCCAGCATCCGCTTCACGTCGGACTGCACGACGGCCAGGGTCGAACCGAGCACCAGCGAGAGGGCGGCCAGGGCCCAGATCAGCGGGGTCCAGTCGTCGCTGAAGATGCCCAACGACTCGTCGAGGACCCGGATGATCGCGGCGAAGCCGGCCGCCTTCGCCATGGCGGCCATGACGCCCGAGACCGGCGTGGCCGCACCCTGGTAGACGTCGGGGGCCCACATGTGGAAGGGCACCGCGGCGACCTTGAAGCCGAGCCCGACGACCAGCAGGCCGATGCCGATCAGCAACAGGGCGTTCTCGCCGAGGACGTTGCCGGCGAGGAAGTCGCGGATCTCGACGAGGTTGGTCGAGCCGGTCGCGCCGTAGATCAACGCCACGCCGTACAGGAAGAACGCCGAGCTGAAGGCGCCGAGCACGAAGTACTTGACGGCGGCCTCCTGCGCCTCGCTCTTGCGGAGGTACATCGCCGCAGCGACGTAGAGCGCCAGCGACAGCGTCTCGAGCCCCAGGAAGAGGACGATCAGATCGTTGGCCTGCGCCATGACGATGCCACCCAGGGCGGCGCTCAGCAGCAACGCGTGGAGCTCGGGCGCCTGGATGCCCTCGCGGGCGGCGAAGTCGTGAATGAGCAGCGAGCCGACGATCGCGATCAGCGGCAGCAGCACCATGAAGAAGACGCTGAAGCCGTCGACCCCGAGCGCCCCGGCGATGATGGAGGCCGGGCCCTCGTTCGGGTCACGGACGTCGTACCAGAGGATGGCGGCGAACACGATCGTGACGATCGAGGTGACGATCGAGAGGCCCGTCGTGACCCACGCCGGCGGCTTCACCGGGAGCAGGGCGTTCAGCAGCAGGATCGTGAGCGCCCCGGAGAGCAGGACGATCTGCGGGGAGACGCCCCACCAGTCGATCTCGGGGGCGGTGAAGCTGGTCTGGGCCAACACGGCGCTCACTCCTCACCCTCCTCTCCGTGCTCCTCACCGACGGGCGCGTCGGGCACGACCGCGACCTCCGGCGACTCGAAGTCGGTGAACTCCTCGACGTGGGCGACCAGGCGATCGACCGCTGGTTCGATGCGTTCGAGGACCGGCTTGGGGTAGACGCCCATGAAGACGATGGCGGCGAGCACGGGGGCCATGACCAACATCTCGCCCGCGGTGAGGTCCGGGGTCCTGGCGTTCTCCTCGTCGGGCTCGCCGTGGAAGACCCGCTGGTAGGCCCACAGGAGGTAGAGGGCGGCCAGGATCACCCCGACGGTCGCGACGACGGTCCACCAGCGACGGGTCGGGAACGACCCGATGAGGATCATGAACTCGCCGACGAACCCGTTGAGGCCGGGCAGGCCGATCGACGAGAGCATCACGACGGTGAACACGCCGGCCATGATCGGCGCCGGCTTCTGGATGCCGCGCAGCTTCGCGATCTCGCGGGTGTGGCGCCGCTCGTAGAGCATGCCGACGAGCAGGAAGAGGCCGCCGGTCGAGATGCCGTGGTTGACCATCTGGAGCACACCGCCCTGGATGCCGGTGCTGGTGAGGGCGAAGGTGCCGAGCACGATGAACCCGAGGTGCGCGACCGAGGAGTAGGCGACCAGCCGTTTGAGGTCGGTCTGCATCGTGGCGACGACGGCGCCGTAGATGATGCCGATCACGCCGAGGGTCACCATCGCCGGGGCGAACCACACCGACGCCTCGGGGAAGAGGAAGAGCCCGTAGCGGATGAGCCCGTAGGTGCCGAGCTTGAGCATCACCCCGGCGAGGATCACCGACCCCGCGGTGGGGGCCTCGGTGTGGGCGTCGGGCAGCCACGTGTGGAGCGGGAAGATCGGCACCTTGATGCCGAACGCGATGGCGAAGGCGGCGAAGAGCCAGCGACCGGTCTCGACCGACAGATTCTGGCGTTCGGCCAGCTCGAGCAGGTCGAAGGTGACCGGCAGGCCGTCCCGGGCGCTGATGAAGACGAGCGCCAGCAGCGCCACCAGCATCAGCGCCGAGCCCAGCATCGTGTAGAGGAAGAACTTGGTGGCGGCGTAGACCCGCCGACCGTGCCCCCAGCCACCGATGAGCATGTACATCGGCACGAGCACGATCTCGAAGAACACGAAGAACATGAACAGGTCGAGGGCGACGAAGACGCCCATGCAGCCGCTCATGAGCAGCAGGATCCACGCCGTGTAGGCCTTCTCGTCGTGCTCCGGCGTGATGGCCACGAGCACGAACGGGAACAGCAGACCGGTCAGGACCACGAGGAACAGCGAGATCCCGTCGATCCCGACGTGCCACGAGATGCCGAGGTCGGCGATCCACGAGCGTTGCGAGACGAATTGGAAGCCGGCGTCGGACGTCTCGAACTGGGAGAGCACGTAGATCGAGATCGCCCCGGAGATGGCGGCGAAGATCACCCCGACCTGGCGGATGACCTCGGTCCGAGCAGCCGGCATGAGCGCGATCACGAGCGCACCGATGGCCGGGACCAGCACCATCGTGGTGAGCAGCGGGAACGTCGCCTCGCCTCCTGCGGCGAGCAGCGGAGAGATCGACATCTAGAAGCTCGCCCTCGTCAGGAACCATCCGCCGAGGAGGACCGCACCGATGGCGATGGGGATGGCGTAGTTGCGCACCAGACCCGTGGCGGTGAGCCGACCCCGCGAGCTGACCTCGCGGACCAGCGTGGCGACGCCGTTGACCGCACCGTCGACCACACCCTGATCGACGTCGGCGGCGGCCTGGAAGCTCTGTCGGCCCGGACCGCCGGCGACCTTGGCGATGGTCTCGTCGAAGTACCACGCGTGCTCGAGGACCTCGGGTTCGACGGGCTCGCGCCGCTTCCGGAGGTAGACCGGCACGGCCAAGGCGATGCCGGCGACGGCGGTCAACGTGGCGAAGGCGCCGAAGATCAGCTTCTCGCCGCCCTTGGCCTCGAGCTCGAGGAGCCGGCCCTCGAAGACGGGTTCGAGGAAGTGCTCGAGGAAGAGCAGGTCCTTGGTGATGGGGGTGTTGATGAACCCACCGGCGAAGGCGAGCCCGGCGAGGATCACCAGCGGCATCCACATCAGCGGCGAGCTCTCGTGGGGGTGGATCTCGTGCTCGGGCGGCTCGCCGTCGATCTCGGCGTCCCAGCGCGGCTCACCGAAGAAGACGAGGAACACCTGGCGGCTCATGTAGTAGGCGGTGAGGATCGCCACCACGAAGCCGATGATCGCGAGCGGGAGGCTCTGCTCCCACGCGAAGAGCAGGATCTCGTCCTTCGACCAGAAGCCGGAGAACGGTGGGATGCCCGCGATCGCCAACCACCCGACGATGAAGGTGCCGGCGGTGATCGGCATCACCTTCCTGAGCGCGCCCATCCGTCTCATGTCCTGCTCGTCGTGCATCCCGTGGATGACCGAGCCGGACCCGAGGAAGAGCAGCGCCTTGAAGAAGGCGTGGGTGATCACGTGGAAGATGGCGGCGACGTAGGCCCCCAGCCCGATCGCGAGGAACATGTAGCCCAGCTGACTGATCGTCGAGTACGCGAGGACCCGTTTGATGTCGTGCTGGGCGACCGCCGCGGTCGCGGCGAACAGCGCCGTGAGCGCGCCGACCCAGGCGATCAGGTCGGTCGACCAGTCGGGAGCCTGGAAGAGCACGGCGTTCATGCGGGCGGTGAGGTAGACGCCGGAGGTGACCATCGTCGCGGCGTGGACCATCGCCGACACCGGTGTCGGACCGGCCATGGCGTCGGGCAGCCAGACGAAGAGGGGGATCTGCGCCGACTTGCCGGCTGCGGCGAGCAGGAGCAGCAGGGTGATGGCGGCGGCGCTCGACTCGGCGAGGTTGCCGGCCTTCTCGGTGATGCCGGTGTACTGCAGCGTGCCGAGGAACTGGAACACCAGGAACATGGCGAGCATGTAGCCGAAGTCGCCGATGCGGTTGGTGACGAAGGCCTTCTTGCCCGCCGGTGGCGCCCCCTCGCGATGGAACCAGAACGAGATCAGGAAGTAGGAGCACGCACCCACCCCCTCCCAGCCGAGGAAGGTGAGGACCATGTTGTTCGCGAGGACGAGGACGACCATCGAGAACAGGAACAGGTTGAGGTACAGGAAGAACTTGGAGAACTTCGGGTCGCCGTGCATGTAGCCGATGGCGTAGAGGTGGATCAGCGTGGCGACGCCGGTGATGAACAGCGCCATCGTGATCGACAGGGGGTCGGCGAGGAAGCCGGCCTCGATGCCGAGTCCACCGACGGGCACCCACTCGAAGAGCACCTGCTCGAAGCTGCGCTCCTCGGCCGTCTCGGCGAGCAGGCCGAAGTAGACGATCACCGTCGCCAGGAACGAGCCGCCGGAGGCGGCGGTGGCCACCCAACCGGCCCACGGCTCGCCGAGTCGCCGACCGAGGACGAGCACCGTGAGGAAGCCGGCCAGCGGGAAGGCCGGGATCAACCAGACCAGATCGAGCACCCCGCTACCCCTTCGGCTCGGTCGTCGGTCGGATGGCGTCGCGCACCGTGATCAACCCTTCAGGCTCGTGAGGTCGTCGGCGGTCGCTCCGGGGCGTCGGCGGAGGACGGCCACGAGGATCCCGAGGCCGACGACGACCTCGGCCGCGGCGACCACGAGCACGAAGAAGACGACCGTCTGCCCGGCGATGTCGCCCAGCTCGCGGGCGAACCCGACGAAGGTGACGTTGACGCCGTTGAGCATGAGCTCGACGCACATCAGCATCACGATGGGGTTGCGCCGCAGGAGCAACCCGACGCCGCCGATGGTGAAGATGAGGGCACCGAGGACGAGGTACCAGCCGGTGGTGACGTCCATCAGACGTCGGCCTGCTCGTCGTCGGTGGTCCGCTGCTTGGCCGCCAACACGACGGCGCCGATCACGGCGATGACGAGCAGCACCGACGTCAGCTCGAAGGCGTAGACGAAGTCCTCGAAGAGCGAGATGGCGAGCTGGGAGACGTTGGACCGCTCGGGGTCGATGACGTCGGTGGCGCGGGCCCCCGTGATCGGCTCATCGGAGGCCACGACCATGGTGACGATCAGCGCCAGCGAGCCGACACCGAAGATCGCGGCGGCCGGACGTTGGGCCGTCAACGAGTCGAACGAGAGCTGCTCGGCCTTGTCGACGCCGAGCAACATGATCACGAAGAGGAACAGCACGACGATCGCGCCGGCGTAGACGATCACCTGCACGACGGCCAGGAAGTGCGCCTCCTGGCTGACGAACAGCACCGCCACGCCGAACAGCGTCAGGACCAGGGACAGCGCGTTGTGGACCGGATTGCGCAACAGCACGACGCCGAGCGCGCCGGCGAGGCACATGGCCCCGGCGACGATGAAGACGAACGCGTCGATCATCAGTGGCCGTGACCGTGGTCGTGGTCGTGGTCGTGGTCGTCGTCCGCCTCGGGCTCGTCGGCCTCGGCGACCGCGGTCTGGCCGGCCTCGGGTGAGCGCACGCCGAAGCCCAGCTCGCCCGACCAGTGGGCCCGACCCTGATAGCTGGCGTCACCCGACGGCGAGGTGGCCCGCATCCAGCCCGAGGTGGCCTCGGCGTCGCCGTCCATCCAGAGCTCCCACGGCAGCTGGCGCGGGGTGCCGTCGTCGCTGACGAGCAGCTCGTCCTTGGTGTAGATCGCGTCCTGGCGATCGGTGAACGAGAACTCGAAGACCTTCGACTCGGTGATCGCCTCGGTCGGGCACGCCTCGACGCACAGGTCGCAGTGGATGCAGCGCAGATAGTTGATCTCGTAGACGTAGCCGAAGCGCTCACCGGGCGACGTCGGGTCGTCGGGATCGTTGTCGGCGCCCCGCACGTAGATGCACCGGGCCGGGCAGACACCGGCGCACAGCTCGCACCCGATGCACTTCTCCATGCCGTCCTCGTAGCGGTTGAGGACGTGGCGGCCATGGAAGCGCACGGGCTTGGGCCGCTTCTCGTAGGGGTAGTTGGTCGTGACCTGCTCGTCGAAGAGCTTGTTGAAGGTGACGCGGAACCCGTCGAGGTAGCCCATCTACCTGACCCTCTCCAACTCGGGGATGGCGGTCGTGCTCATCGGCGCGCCGCCTCTGCTTCCAGCTCGGCATCGTAGGTGCGGTCGCCGGCACGGATGGCGACCAGCAACAGCGCCAGGCTCACTCCGAAGATCGCCAGCCCGCCGCCGATGAGGACGACGAGGTTCCAGTCGCTGTTCTCGTCGAGACGGGCGAGCCGGATCGACGCCAGGGCCAGCAGCCAACCGAGAGCGGCGGGGATCATCACCTTCCAGCCGAGGTTCATCAGCTGGTCGTAGCGGAGGCGGGGCAGCGTCGCCCGGAACCACACGAAGATGAACAGGAACACCAGCAGCTTGGCGACGAACCAGACGGGTCCGGGGATCCAGTCGATGACCGGGCTCTCGAACGGTGCGAGCGGCCCACCGAAGAAGACCGTGACCATGATCGCCGACATCGTGACCACGTTCATGAACTCGGCCAGGAAGAACAGCGCGAAGCGGATCGAGGCGTACTCGGTGTGGAAGCCCCCGACGAGCTCCTGCTCGGCCTCGACCAGGTCGAAGGGCGGACGGTTCAGCTCGGCGGTCGCCGCGATGAGGAAGATCACGAAGGGGAGCAGCCCGGTGGAGAGGAAGCCCCAGTTGCGGATGCCACCGGCCTGTTCCATCACGATGCCGTGGGTCGACAGCGTGCCGGACACCAGCACGACGGCCGCGACGGCGAGACCGAGCGCGGCCTCGTAGGAGATCGCCTGGGCCGACGCCCGGACCGACCCCAGCAGGGGGTACTTCGAACCCGACGCCCAGCCCGCGAGCATCACGCCGTACACGGCGATCGAAGACATGGCGAGGAGGAAGAGGATGCCGGCCGGCGGGTCGGCGACCATGCCGTAGGTGCGCTGGCCGAGGATGCTGACGGTGCCGTCGCCACCGTCGCTGAAGTCACCGGCGATCGGCACGACCGACAGCGACAACAGGGCCGTCACCGTGGCGATGTAGGGGGCGAGGCGGAAGATCAGCGGATCGGCGTTGGCCGGGCGGTTGTCCTCCTTGAAGAAGAACTTGATGCCGTCTGCCAGGCCCTGGATGATCCCGAACGGTCCGGCTTCCTTGGGACCGACGCGGTTCTGCATGCGGCCGATGAGCTTGCGCTCGAACCACACCATGAAGACGGTGGCGAGGAGGCCGACCACGAAGCCGAAGCCGACCTTGCCGATCATCAGCGCGACATCGCCCCAGTCGACGTTGCCTCGCAGCAGCGGATCACCCATCCAGAACAGTCTCCCGCATCCGGGGCGCGCCGCGCGCCACCGATGCGACCGTGTCGACCGTGAGCTGCTCCGACGATGTCACAGGGTCTCGATCCGGACCTTGGTCAGGCGGGCACCGAGGTCGATGAGATCCTCGGCGGCCACGTCGGACTGACGGGCGGCGAGCACCGCCACGCCGTCCGGTACGGCGGCGTCGCGCTCGACCGGCACCACGATCGAACCACGATCAGAGGTGACCTGGAGCCCGGTGCCCCCGGCGACGCCGATGCGCTCGAAGTCGTAGGGACTCAGTCGCAACGCCGCGCCCGGGGCCAGCTGTGCGAGGTGATCGGAGAAGCGGGTGCTGATGGCCTGGTCGTACAGCTTGTGATCCACGACCAGGCGGTGCGAGTAGGCGTCGACCGGCACCGGTCCCGAGGCCGGTGGCCGCCGTGGCGTGATCGTGGCGACGTCGTCGGTTCGCTCGTCCTGCCACAACCGGCCATCGGTGGCGTCGGTGTCGCGGATCGCGCCGAAACCCGGCACGGTACGGGCGATCTCGTCGACGAGCTCGTCGAACGAACCGACCCCGAGGTCGCCACCGAGCGCCGTGGCGAGATCGGCCGCGAGCATCCACTCGGCTCGGGCGGTCCCCGGTGGTGTGACCTTCTGGCTGAGTGAGGTGACCCGACCCTCGAGGTTGGTGGTCGTGCCAGACGTCTCGCTCCACGCTGCGGCGGCGAGCACGACGTCGGCGTGCAGCGTGGACTCGCTCGGCAGGCTGTCGACGCTCACCACGAACCTCGCTCCGGCGATCGCTCGGCGGGCGAGGTCGCGGTCGGGGCAGTCACCGAGCGGATCGGCCCCGACGAGCACGAGCGCACCGATGCGACCGTTCGCCGCCGCGTCGAGGATGCCGGTGGCGTCGAGACCCGCCTGGTCGGGGAGCTCGCCCCAGTGGTCGGTCCAGTGGTCCCGGCCGTCCTCGAGCGCGGTCGCCCCGGGCAGCACGCCCGGAGCGAGGCCCATCGCCAACGAACCGTTGACGTTGCCACCCCGCAGGAGCGGCAGGAACGTGGCCGACGGGAAGCCGTCCGCGAGCAGGAGCGCGGCCTCGTCGGTGTTGGTCGCTGCTTCGGCGACCGAGGCCCGACCGATGGCGATGACGGGAGGGGCCTCGCCGAGCAGGTCGCGGGCCTGCTCGAGCGCGCCGAGGTCGGCACCGCCGACGTCGACCTGCGCGCCGAGGAGACCGGAGACGGCTTGGGCCAGCTCCCCGGGCCGGTACCGGATGGAGAGCTTCGACAGCGGCGTGAGCGCGGTGGCCCGGGGACTGAGCTCGATGATGCGCACCGCTCCGGAGCGAACCGCACCCCGGAGGCGGAGGTACAGGACCGCGAGCTCTTCTTTCGGATCGGGCCCGATCCAGAGCAGCGTCGTGGCCGTGCAGGCATCCTCGATCGTCGCCCGGGGCAGGCCGAGGACGACGTCGGCCGAGAGCCCGTCGCCGAGCTGGGAGTCGATGTGGTCGGTGCCGATGACGGACCGGGCGAGCCGCGACCAGGCGTACGCCGCCTCGTTCGTCAACCGAGGGCCCGTCAGGATGGCGACCGACCCCGGACCCTGGTCGTCGATGGCCGCTCGGATACCGTCCGCCGCAGCGGTCACCGCGCCCGGCCACGACGCCTCGACCAGCGCATCGGCATCGTCGGCATCGCGGACCAGCGGCACCCGGAGGCGATGCTCGGAGTTGAGCGACTCGAAGTCGAAGCGACCCCGGTCGCAGAGCCAGCCGTGGTTGACCGAGGGGAGGCCGGGCCGGTCACCGAGCGGGTCGGTGTCGACGCCCAGGACCCGGACCACCTCGTTGCGGGAGGACTGGACCGCGACCCGGCAGCCACTGCTGCACCCGGTGCAGGTGGACTCGGCCTCCTCGAGGTCCCAGGGACGGGCCTTGAACCGGTAGCTCGACGCGGTGAGGGCACCGACGGGGCAGATCTGGACCGTGTTGCCGCTGTAGTACGAGCTGAACGGGTCGTCGGGGAACGTGTTGACCTGGGTCTGGTTGCCCCGATCGAGGAAGTGGATCAGCGGATCGCCGGCGATCTCGTCGGCGAAGCGGGTGCAGCGATCACAGAGGATGCAGCGCTCGCGGTCGAGGAAGACGAGGTCGCTGATCGGGATCGGCTTCTCGTAGTGGCGCTTCTCCTCGACCATGCGGGTCTCGCCGGGACCGAACGCGAGCGTCTGGTCCTGGAGCGGGCACTCGCCGCCCTTGTCGCAGACCGGGCAGTCGAGGGGGTGGTTGATCAGGAGGAACTCGAGGATGCCGTCCTGGGCCTTCTTGGTCGTCTCGCTGGTGGTGTCGACGGTCATGCCGTCGGACACCGGGACCATGCACGACGGCTGGAGCGCCGGACCGCGTCCGGTGTCGATCTCGACGATGCACATGCGACACATCCCGACCTCGGGCATGCGCGGGTGCCAGCAGAAGCGGGGGATGTGGACGCCGTGGCGTTCGGCGGCCGCGATGACGAGCTCCCCCGGGCGCGCGTCGATCTCCCGACCGTCGATGGTGACGGTGACGGTGACCTGCTCCTCGGTGACGTCGGTCATGACTGGTACGTCTTCTTCTGCTCGGGGTGGATGGTCGGCGGGTGGTCGGTCGCGTCGCGCCGGCTCAGGCGGCGACCCGGGCCTGCTCGATGTAGGCCTCGAACTCCTCGCGGAAGCGGAGGATGCCCGACATCAGCGGCGAGGTGGCCGACTGACCGAGCGGGCAGATGGTGGTCTGGCGAGGCGGCCACTGCAACTGCGGGGATCCCGGCGAGATGTTGTCGGCGACGTCGACGAGGAGCTCGAGATCGCTCGGACGGCCCCCACCGCGCACGACGCGCTCGAGGATCTTCTCGAGCCAGGTGGTGCCCTCTCGGCACGGCGTGCACTTCCCGCACGACTCGCGAGCGAAGAAGCGCACGAGACGCAGAGCGGCCTTGACCACGTCGGTGGTCTCGTCCATCACCACGATGGCGCCGGACCCCAGCATCGAGCCGTTCTGGCCGACGATGCCGTTGTCGAGGGGCAGGTCGAGGTGCTCCTCGTAGAACCACGGCGCCGAGGCACCGCCGGGGATGAACGCCTTGACCTGGCGGCCCTCGCGGATGCCGCCGCAGTACTCCGGCTTCTCGAACAGGTCGCGGAAGGTCGTGACCCCGAACTCGACCTCGTAGACGCCGGGTCGGTTGACGTGGCCCGAGACGGCGAACAGGCGGGTGCCGGTCGACTTCTCCGAGCCGAGGTCGGCGAACGCCTGGCCGCCGTTGGTGACGATCCACGGGAGGTTGGCGAGCGTCTCGACGTTGTTGACGATCGTCGGCTGCATGTAGAGGCCCTTGGCCGCCGGGAAGTACGGCGGCTTGAGGCGGGGCATGCCCCGGTTGCCCTCGAGGCTCTCGATGAGGGCGGTCTCCTCACCGACGATGTAGGCGCCGGCACCCCAGTGCAGGACGATGTCGAGCGACCAGTCGGTGCCGCACACGTTCTTGCCCACGTAGCCGGCCTCGTAGGCCTCGTTCAGGGCCTGGGCCAGCCGCTCCTGCGCGAGCGCCATCTCGCCCCGCACGTAGAGGAAGGCCTGGGCGCAGCCCACCGCGTAGGACGCGAGCAGGATGCCCTCGAGGAGCTGGTGCGGGTCGCGCTCCATGAGGAGGCGGTCCTTGTAGGTCCCCGGCTCGGACTCGTCGCCGTTGACCACGAGGTAGCGGGGGAACACGCCCGGCGGGCAGAAGCCCCACTTGATGCCGGCCGGGAAGCCGGCGCCGCCGCGGCCGAGCAGGCTGGCCGTCTTCACCTCGTCGTGGACCTGCTCGGGTGACAGCTCGGTGATGGCCCGCTCGATGGCCTGGTAGCCACCGGTGGCCACGTAGCGGTCGAGGGTGTGACCGTCCTCGAGGTCCCAGCGGGAGGAGACGATCTTGGGGACGTCGCTCATGGGTCCTTCAGCTCAGGTTCTCGGCGACCGGCGGCACGGCGTCGTCGCGGCCGGCCCAGTTGTCGGTCGGGGTCTGGCGGATGCGAGCCAGGACGCCGTGGACCGGGACCTCGTCGTCGAGGCGACCGGCACGGAGGTCGTCGATCATCTGATCGAAGTCCTCGTTGGTGACCTGGTAGCGGTAGCGGTAGTTGACCTGCAGGCACGGGGCCTCCGTGCAGGCGGCGATGCACTCGACGTCCTCGATGGTGAAGAGGCCGTCGGGGGTGGTCGACCCGGCACGGATGCCCAGGGTCTCCTCGGCGTGGTGGAGCAGCTCCTCGCCGCCCAGCAGCTGACACGAGATGTTGGTGCAGATGTTCACCATGTAGCGGCCGACTTCGTGGCGCCGGAACATCTCGTAGAACGTGCAGGTGCCGAGCACCTCGGCCGGGGTGGCCTCGACCAGCTCGGCGATGTGGTCGATCGCCTCGTCCGTCACCCACCCGTCCTGCTCCTGGGCGAGGTGCAGCAGCGGGATCGTCGCCGAGCGCTTGCGGGGGTAGCGGGCGATCATCTCGTGGGCCAGCTTGACGTTGTCGTCGGTGAGGCGGCTCATGCGACCCGCCTCATCACCTCGGTCGCCCTCGGGCGACCCGTCCCGGGTCGCGCCGTACGGCTCCGGCGGCTCAACGGTCGACCTCGCCCATGATCGGGTCGACGCTCGCCAGGGTGGCGATGCCGTCGGCCAGCAGGCCGCCGTGGAGCAGGTAGGGCACCGACTGCAGGTTGTAGAACGACGGCCCCCGGATGTGCATCCGGTAGGGCTTCGTGCCCCCGTCGGACACGAGGTAGCAGCCCAGCTCGCCGCGGGGCGACTCGACCGCGGTGTAGACCTCGCCCTCGGGCACCTTGAAGCCGTCGGTGAAGATCTTGAAGTGGTGGATCAGCGCTTCCATCGACTCGTCGATACGCATCCGGGGCGGCGGGGTCACCTTCTTGTCCTGCACCCGGTAGTCGCCGGCCGGCATCTTGTCGATGCACTGGCGGACGATCCGCATCGACTCGCGGATCTCGTTGAGTCGGATCGAGTAGCGGTCGAAGGTGTCGCCGTAGGAGCCGACCAGCACGTCGAAGTCGACCTCGTCGTACGCGAGGTAGGGCTCGTCGCGTCGCAGGTCGAGGGGGAACCCCGTCGAGCGCAGGATCGGCCCGGTGATCGACAAGGCCAACGCCTCGTCGGTGGTCATCACCCCGACGCCCTGGGTCCGGTCACGCCAGATCGGCTGACCCGTCATCAGGACGTCGAACTCGTCGAGCCGCTCGGGGAGCACGTCGAGCAACGTCTCGACGTCGGCCTGCCAGCCGTCGGGGAGATCGGCGGCGACGCCGCCGGGGCGGATGTAGTTGTGGTTCATCCGCAGGCCGGTGACGGTCTCGAAGAAGCGGAGGACCTCCTCGCGCTCTCGCCAGCCGTAGAGCATCATCCCCACCGCGCCGAGGTCCATGCCGTTGGTGGCGAGGAACAGCAGGTGGGAGCTGATCCGGTTGAGCTCGCACATCAGCATGCGGATCCACGTGGCTCGCTCGGGCACCTCGACGCCCAGCAGGTCCTCGACCGCCATCGAGAAGACCAACTCGTTGAACAGCGGCGACGAGTAGTCCATCCGCGTGACGTTGGTGGCGCCCTGGAGGAAGGTGAGGTCCTCGGCGGTCTTCTCCATGCCGGTGTGGAGGTAGCCGATCACCGGCTTGGTGCGGATGACCTGCTCACCGGCGAGCTCGAGCACGAGGCGGAGGACGCCGTGGGTCGACGGGTGCTGCGGCCCCATGTTGATGATCATGCGCTCGCCGTCGGGATCGTGCTCCCGTTCCTCGGCGGCGGCCTGCGACAGCCGGAGGACGACGTCGCGATCGATGACCCGTTCGAGGGTCGCCTGATCGACCAGCGGTCCGGCGTCGGTGGTGGGGGGATCCTCGGTGATGCTCATGGGTGCCTCAGCGGACGTTCGTGGCGCTCTTGAACTGGACCGGGATCCTCCCCTGCGAGAAGTCCTTGCGCAGCGGGTGGCCGGACCAGTCCTCGGGCATGAGGATGCGGGTCGGGTCGGGGTGGCCGTCGAAGGTGATGCCGAACATGTCGAGCACCTCGCGCTCCGGGGCATCGGCGCCCGGGAAGAGGGAGTAGATCGACGGCACGGTCGGATCGTCGCCCGGGACCTGGATCCGCAGCCGGATGCGGCGCCGGGCAGCGGGATCGAAGAGGTTGACCACGAGCTCGAAGCGCTCCGGCTCGAGGCCGGCGCCGACCTCGCGGGTGGGGTGCTCGAGGTAGTCGACGGCGGTCAGGTCGGCGCAGAGCACGAAGCCGTCGTCACGGGCGGCCCGGACGACGTCGAGGTACTGGTCGCGCTCGACGAGCAGCACCGTGGCACCCCGGCTGGTCGTGACGACAGCTCCGTAGCGGGTCTCGACCACGAGCTCCGGCTCGGTCTCCTCGGCGGCGTCCTCGGCCTCGTCGGTGGCGACGTCGTCGCTCATGACCGAGGGCCCGTGCGGAGCACCACCGGGGACGGTTGGGCGTCGGTGGCCAGCGCGGGATCGAGCTCGAGGCCGGCGCCGCCGCCGCGGGACCGGCGGCGGTCCTCGATCTCACCCGTGCGGATCTTGTCGTGGAGCGTGAGGATGGCGTGCAGCAGCGTCTCGGGGCCGGGCGGGCAGCCCGGGGCGTAGACGTCGACCGGGACCACCTGGTCGACGCCCTGGACGATGGCGTAGTTGTTGAACATCCCGCCCGAGGACGCGCAGACGCCCATGGAGATGACCCACTTGGGCTCCATCATCTGGTCGTAGACCGTGCGGAGCACCGGGGCCATCTTCTGCGACACCCGCCCGGCGACGATCATCAGGTCGGCCTGTCGGGGCGAGGCCCGGAAGGCCTCCATCCCGAAGCGAGCGAGGTCGTAGTGGGCCGACCCCGTCGCCATCATCTCGATGGCGCAGCACGCCAGGCCGAAGGTGGCCGGCATGAGGCTGCGGTAGCGGGCCCAGCTCACGAGGTCGTCGAGGGGCGCCGTGAGGAAGTTCTGCTCCAGGCCCTCGTAGCCCGTCTGGAGGCCCAGCTTGGACTTGAGGTCGTCGACTCCGGCCATCAGACCGCCTCTCGCTCGCGACCGTCGAGGCCGACGCGTCGAACCGTGCTCGTCGACGTGCGGAGGTCGGACCGGCCGGCCTGGGCCCGGGCCCGCTTCGACGGACCCCAGTTGAGGCCGCCGGTGGCGAGCTCGTAGACGAACGACAGGAAGAAGATCCCGGCGAAGAGGACCATCGCCAGGAGCCCGAACAGACCGAGCGCCTCGTACTCCACCGCCCAGGGGTAGAGGAAGATGATCTCGATGTCGAACATGATGAACAACATCGCCACCAGGTAGAACTTCACCGGGAAGCGGTCGGGGATCGGCACCTGGTCGGCGATGCCCGACTCATACGGCGCCTGCTTGGCCCTGGTCGCCCGCTCCGGAGCGAGCAGCCGGCTGGCCACGAGGCTCAGCAGCACGAAGAGCACCGCCAGGACGGCCAGCGTGACGACCGGCAGGTACTGCTCCACGTGCTCCTCCTCGCCCCGGCTCGGCTGGTGTCGGCGTCCGGTGGGGGCGACCGGCGCTGACGAGATGTCGGTTGTCGAGCCCGAGGCTAGACGGCCACCGGCTCCTGGGCGGGCTCCGCCTGGGCCTTCCAGAGCGCCTTGTCGCGCTCGTGGAGCAGGTACGCGCCCAGGGCGAACGCGATGCCCGAGGCCAGCGTCACCAGGAACGGCGGGAAGCGCTCGCTGCCCAGGTTGCGGGTCAGGACCACCGACAGCACCTCCTCACCGGCGTCGGGGGTCCGAGGCGGCGGGGCGCGGTTGGGGTCGGGCGCGGCCGCCGGCGTGGCGGGCTGCACCTGGATCACGACGTGGTTCGGGTCGCCGAACCAGCCGAGCGGCTTGCCGTCGTACCCGAACAGCGTCGGCCACCGGTCGCCACCGGTCTGGAAGGCGGCGGTGGTGATGTAGTCGTCGGTCCCGGCGGTGGTGCCGAACAGCGCGGTGATCGCCGGATCGCTGAGCAGCGCCTCGTCGGCGATCGACTGGGCCTCGCCCCGCAGCGGGTCGTCGGCGTCGAGCACCCGCCACTCGTCGGGCACGTCGCTCCCCACGACGATCTCGGTGGCCTCGACGACGGGCAGGTCGCGCACGACCTCGGTCTCGGAGAAGGCCACGCCGTCGCCGGTGAGCACCTCCTCGACCTCCCACTCGGGGATGTCGCCCACGAGACCGATGGCATACACCCACCAGATGATCCCGAGGAGGAACATCCACGACCAGAAACCGGTCCAGGCCAGCAGGAAGCCGAGCCGGACGCCGGTGTTGGTGGCGAGCAGGAGGTAGACCGAGCCGCACAGCACGATCACGCTGATCAGCGTCGCGAGGACGCCGATGATCCACGGGTCCCAGGGCACGAAGGCCAGGACCGTTCCCAGGGTGCTCATCAGCCCGCCTCCTCGACGACGCCGCCACAGAACTCGAGCGCGGCGTCGACCGGGTAGTTCGAGTCGGCCAGGTTGCCCAACCGCTCGTCGTCGAAGTCCAGGAACTCCTCACAGGCCGGCGCTACCGGGTTGGCGTCCTCGTCCTCGTGGGTGAGGCCCCGCTCGTACTCCACGATCGCCGTGATCTGCTCCTGGGTCAGGAGCTGCCCGTAGCCGGGCATCTGGCCGTTGCCGATGCCGCGGGTGCCGTAGCCGACGTTGTCGTCGGCCCCGACCGTGATGAAGTCGACCATGTCCTCGACGGTCAGGAACTGCTCGGCGAGGTTCTCCTGGGCCAGTCGGGGGCCGAAGGCGCCACCGCCCATGCTGCCGATGGGGAGCTGGGTGCCCGGGGCCACGGCGTCGACGTTCATGGCCGCCTCGACGAGGTCCTCCGTCGAGGAGTTCTGGGCCCACTGCCAGCCCTGGGTGTGACAGCGGGCGCAGTGCTGGGCGAACAGCTCGGCGCCGTCGGTCAGGTCGGCGTTGGACTCGATGGACTCGTCGGGGTCCAGCTGGATCTCCCGGAGGTAGGCGATGACGTTGTCGATCTCCTGCTCGGTGCCGACGCCGCCTCCGGGCACACCCCAGGCCGCCATCGGCGACCCGGCCCGTCCCCAGTTGAGGATCTCACGGACCTCGTCCTCGCTGTAGCGCAGGAGGACGTCGGTCAGCTTGGGTGAGGTCCAGCTGACGTTCACGTTGAAGACCTGCTGGTTGCCCTCGTCGTCGACGACGAGGTCACCGTTCTCGTCGGTGAGCGGCACCGGCAGGATGAAGCCGGCCACGCCGCCACCGCCGTCGACGCCGTGGCAGTTCGAGCACTGGAAGCCCTCGACGTAGAGGTTCTCACCCCGGCTGACCGCCACGCTGTCGAACGACTCGACGGCGCCGGACTGCCGACCCGGCTCACGCAGCCAGTAGAAGGGCAGCCCGATCCCGATGATCAGCAGGAAGATGACGCCCCAGAACTGGACCCCTTCGAGCCGCCGACCCTCGAGCACCTCGTCGGGAGGTGGAGCGACGATGTTCGGCGGGAGCTCGAGCTCGGCGCCGATCTCGTCCCTCGCCGACCGGATGTTGAACCAGTAGTAGACCGCGAACCCGATGAGGAGGACGACGGCCAACACCCAGGCCGTGGTCCGGAACGTGGTCGACAGGGCCAGGACCATCTAGCGGTGACCTCCGAGGGAACACAGGGTGCGGGACACCATCAGTGGCCGCCGCCGCTGGTGCAGTGGGGACCCTCGAGACCCTGGGCGGTGGTGTCGGTGCCGAGCGGCGGGCCCTGCACGACGGTGCCGGTGTCGATGACGACGCGGCCACCCGAGGTGCTGACCGGGAAGCGGTCCATGCCGCGGGGCGCGGGACCGGTCTTCCACTCGCCGACACGGTTGTACTGCGAGCCGTGGCACGGGCACTCGAACCACTGCGACGTGGCGCACTCGGGCACGCGGCATCCCAGGTGCGGGCACTGCTGCCAGACGGCGACGAGACCGAAGTCGCGGCCTTCGATCGGCTCCATGCCGGCCAGCACGTTGGCCGGGTAGACGGCCTCGGCACGGGTGAAGGCCTCGGCCGGGTACTGCTGGACGTAGGAACGGGCCTCCGGGAAGTATGAGAAGCCCGGTGAGCCGGCGTTGATGGCATCGACGACGTCGTCGACCGAGCCCACGTCGATCGAGGCACCGAAGCCACCCGAGGCGGTGGGCCACACGAAGGCGATGGCCGAGGCACCGAAGCCGGCGATGCCGAGGCCCGTGAGGCCGATCATCGACCGGTTGAAGAACTGGCGGCGGCTGACGCCGATGGCCTCCTCGTCGGGCGGGGTCCACGGCTCGAGCTCGGCCTGCTCGACGACGGCGGGCAGCGCGGCCTCGCGACGGGCCAGGGCGACGGAGCGCTCGACCTCGCGGCCGGTCGGGCCCTCGGACTCGGTGACGGCCACCTTCGTGTCGCGCGACCGGGTCTCGCGGCTCAGCGCACCGAGGCGCTCGGCGTCACGGCGGCGCGAGGTCGTGAGGAACACGACGGCCGCGAGGACGACCAGCACGGGGATGACGATGGCGAGGACGGCGGTGGTGGACATCGGTCAGTCCTTTCGTAGGACCCGGGAACTCCAGGCTAGAGGTGGAAGATTCCGTCGAGACCGGTCTCCCAGGGGAAGGTGAAGTTGAACCCCTGCCCTCGGAAGAACGAGCTGATGATGGTGAGGATCGCCCAGAACATGAGGTGGATCGTCCACAGCGACACGGCGAACTTCCGGTCCTCCGGCTTGTTCGACGGGTTCTTGTCGATGTAGGGCGCCAGGATCATCACGCCCAGCACGAGACCCGGGATCGTCACGCCGGCGATCATCGGGTGGAACATCGTGAGCAGCTCCTGGAGGCCCAGGAAGTACCACGGCGCCTTGGACGGGTTCGGCGTCTGGTTGAGGTTGGCCAGCTCGAGCAGCGGGGCGTTCACGAACATCGAGAAGACGAGCAGGAAGGCGGTGATGAACAACGCCGCCACGAACTCGCCCACCAGGAGGTGGGGCCAGACGTGGACCTTGTCCTGTGGCTTCGCCTTGACGTCCTGGATCGACCCGCTCTTGACGACCGTGAGCAGTCGCTGGGTGTGGCCGTCGGGCCCGGTCGGGGGCGCGGCCTGCTGGACCTGCGTGGCGACGGCGGTGCCGCCGCCCTGCTGGCTGCGCTCGAGCAGCGACCGCGGGATCTTCTCGCCGTCGTCGTCGTTCGGGGCCGCGCCCGCGTCGGCGGAGGCCTCCGCCTTCTTGGCGCTGGCCTTCTCCTTCGCCGCCTGCGCCCGCTTGAGCAGGTGCTCGGGGATCTCGGTCATCTGATCCGCTCCATCGTTCGTCGTCTCCGGGGCCTAGAGCGGCCCGGAGATACCTCCGTCCTTGCGGACCCGCCAGAAGTGGATCGCCATGAAGATGACGATCACGAAGGGTAAGAGCAGCACGTGCAGCACGTACCAGCGCAGCAACGTGTCGGTCCCGATCTCGAAGCCACCCAGGAGCACGAAGCGCACCTGATCGCCGAAGACCGGGGTGAAGCCCATCATGTTGGTGCCCACCGTCACCGCCCAGAGCGCCAGCTGGTCCCACGGCAGCAGGTAGCCGGTGAACGAGAGCAGCAGCGTGAGCGTCAGCAGGATGATGCCGATGATCCAGTTGAACTCACGGGGCGCCTTGTAGGCGCCGTGGTAGAAGACGCGGGCCATGTGCAGGAACACCGACAGCACCATCAGGTGCGCCGCCCATCGGTGCATGTTCCGCACGAGCAGGCCGAACGCCACGCCGGTGTGCAGGTTGGCGATGTCGTCCCAGGCCGCGGCGGCGGTGGGCCGGTAGAAGAACATCAGGAAGATGCCCGTCACCGTGAGCAGGATGAAGAGGAAGAAGCTCAGCCCGCCGAGGCACAGGGTGTAGGAGACCTTCACCGCGTGCCGCTTCACCTTCACCGGGTGCAGGTGGTAGAGCACGCTGTTCATGATCACGTAGGACCGGTTCCGGGGGCTGTCGGTGTAGCCCTTCCGGAAGATCGAGCCGGGCCGGAAGATGGAGTTCCACGCCTGGGAGTCCTGGATGGACTCGCCGACGGACGCGAGTCGCTCGCCGATCGTCGGCTTGGGTGCCTTGGTGGGGGTTGCCATCGCTGGTTGAACGCTCCCTGTCTAGAACCGCATGCCGTAGGCGTACCCGTGGTTGTTGGTACGCCCGTGCACGTCGCCCGTGGCGGGGGGGTTGTCGAAGACCTTGCCGAGGGTGATCACCCCGGTCGGGCACCGATCGACGCAGAGGGCACAGCGGGTGCACACGTCGTCGTCGATGATGAAGATGGACGCATCGTCGGGATCGAGCCCGGGGGGCGCCACGCCGACCGAGTCCTCGATGACGTCGGTGGTGACGAGGAAGATGCACTTCCACGGGCAGATGTCGACGCAGCCCTCGCAGAGGATGCACTCGGACTGGTCGATGTTGATGAACTGCTTGGGCTTGACCGCCTGGGACAACCAGTCGGCGTTGACGACCTGCAGGACGTAGTCGTCCCGGAAGGTCGGCATGGGGGGGTTGGCGTCGGTCGTGGTCACGTCACGACTCCTTCACCAGCGGACGACCGAACTCCGACACCGGCTCGACCTCGGTCTTGGTCGCGCCGCGGTTCTGCCAGTACAGCCAGATCCAGATGTTCACCCCGATCGCAATGCCGTAGATACCGACGACGATGAGGTCACGGATGTGGATGTAGTTGATGTCGAACGGGAAGAGGTTGGCGATCCAGTCGATCGGGGCGACGGCGTCGTCGCGCACCAGGCGAGCCGGGTCGTCCCAGCCGAGCTCGGAGGCGTAGATGATCCAGCGGTCGGGGACGATGCCGTAGCCGAGCGTGAAGAACATGAAGGCGAACGTGGCGCCGACCATGGCCTCGCCCCAGGTGACCGGCGTGCCGACGGGGCGTTGCTTGGCGTAGATGATCACGGCCAGCGTGAAGGCGACCGTGATGATGATCGAGTTGACGAAGCCGGCCATCGGGCCACCGGCCGACTTCAGGAACGCGGGATCCTGGTCGCCGATCCAGGGCAGGAGCTCGGAGACGAAGATGACGATGGCGGTCGTGGCGGCGGCGAGGATCGCGAGCTGCTTCACGTTCGGGTCATCTCCTCGGACTTCGTGATCGCTTTCACAAGCGGAGCCCGGAGTGGCATTGCCGCTCCGTTGTCAGCTCCCGGTTTACCACCGGCCCCGGGGTCGGTCATATCTGCCTCACCTCCGCCAACGTCGCCGGCGGTGTTCGGCGTTCCCGCGCCCCGCTCGGGGGACACGGCCGGCCACGCTCGCGGCGTCGCCGGAGTTCCTGTCGGCATCACGGGGCCCGATCGTAACGAACCGACGGACCCGGCCGTGACGCCCCGCCGGGTCCGCGCCACGCGGCCCGGTCGGCGGCGCGCCGGCGGTCCGGGCCGACCCCCGCGACGGCCTACCATCGGCCCGGCCGCCCGCGGGCGCTGCATGGCGGATGTCGTGCAGCGCGCTCTACCGTGGTCGGCGTCGACCCACTCGACACGGTCGCCACCACGGAGGTCTCGTGACCGAGGTTCCTGACTACCTGCTCCAGCGCTCGAAGGCCCGCCGCGTGGCGCTGGGCCTCGCCACCGACGACGGTGGCGACTCGGGCGACGCCGGTGGCGGTGGTGGCGCCGTCGCCCCGGCGGGTGGCGCCGCCGCAGGTGGCGGTGGGGGTGGCCCGACCCAGCTCGCCCCCATCTCGCCGAAGGAGCCGACGCCGCCTCCGCCCGAACCGGCCTACGTGCAGGCGTCGCGGGCCCGGAAGAAGCCGCCGCTGTGGGTCGCGTCGCTGTTCATCATGTTGCCCGTCTACCTCTTCGTCTACGTCGCCCTCCTCGGCGAGGAGAGCGCGAGCACCGAGACCGCGCTCGGTCTCGGCAGCGAGCTCTACACCGCCCAGTGCGCCACCTGCCACCTCGGCAACGGCGGGGGCCGCGCCGAGGGTGGCGTCGGCCAGACGCTCTACGAGGGCGAGGTCGTGGCGACCTTCCCCGACGAGGCATCGATGTTCGACTACATCCGGAACGGGTCCTCCGCGACGGGCGAGCCCTACGGCAACCCCGACCGCGAGGGCGGCCAGCGCATCTCGATCGGGGGCATGCCTGCGTTCGCGAACCTCACCGACTACGAGCTGTACGCCATCGTTCGCCACGAGCGCGAGGCGCTGTCCGGCGAGGAGATCGACGACGAGACCTTCGCCCTCCGCGAGGAGCAGTGGACGACCCTCAACGAGGACGGCGGCACCCACGGCACCTTCGCCGAGACCGTCGTCGGCGCCGCCGAGGCGGGCGGCGAGTAGCCCTCGGTCACGGCCCCACCAGCCGGGGCACGTGATCGACCATCGACTCCACGAACGCCACCACCTGCGCCTGGCAGCGAGCCACGGCCACCACGAAGTCGGCCAGGCCGTGCGGCCAACGGCCCCTCACCACGATCGACACCGCACCGACGATCACGGCGAAGACGCCTCCGATCGAGAGCACGGCGATCACCACCACCCGGGGGAGGCCGAGCACGCCGCGGGCCAGCGGCACCCAGCGGTGCGCCGGGTCGGGACGGGGGACGTCGAAGCGGAGCGGGTCACCACCCGGGTCGTCGTAGGTCGGCGTGAGCGTCCAGGACGGACGTTGCCGTCGCACGAGCACGAGGTAGGTGGCCACCCGGTACTGGAACCGGTGGATGCCGACCAGCCGGCGCGCCGGGTGGTCGGGCCACCGTCCGGTGGTGAGCACCGTGGCGGCCCCGACGATGGCGAGTCCCACGGCGACCGGCACGAGCACGAGCGCGGCGAGGGCGAGCGGCAGACCGGCCGTCCAGTGCACGACCGGCCGCCACCGCTCGAGCCGCTCGTCCGGCGTCAGCTCGAACCCGATCGCCCGGGACATCGCTCCCACCACCTTCGGCGGCCGCGGCCCACGCGCGCCCGCCCCGAGGCCCGAACCTAGCCCTCGGCGACGGCGACGGCGGCGGCCGCGGCCGCTCCTGCGGCCTCGGCGATCCGGTCGAGGTCGGCGTCATCGTGCGCGATCGAGGGGAACAGCGCCTCGTAGGCCGCCGGGGCCATGGCGACGCCCCGCTCGAGCATCCCGTGGAAGAAGCGGGAGTAGGCCGCCTCGTCGGTCGCGAGCGCGTCGTCGTAGTCGAGGGGTGCCTCCGGACCGCAGTAGACCCCGAGCAGGGTGGCCTCGTGGGCGACGTGCCAGGCCGCGCCGGCCTCACCGAACGCGGCCCGGAGCCCGGCGGCGAGGCGCGTCGCCTTGGCGGTCAGCTCGTCGTAGAAGGCGGCGTCGAGACGATCGAGGACGGCGAGACCGGCCGCGGTGGCGAGCGGGTTGCCCGACAGGGTGCCGGCCTGGAAGACCTTGCCGATCGGCGTGAGCGAGTCCATCAGCTCGGCCGAGCCCCCGTAGGCGCCGATGGGGAGCCCACCGCCGATGATCTTGCCGAAGCAGCTCAGGTCGGGGACGACGCCGTAGCGCTCCTGGGCCCCACCGCGAGCGAGCCGGAAGCCGGTGATCACCTCGTCGAAGATCAGCAGCGCGCCGACACGGTCGCACTCGGCACGCAGCCCCTCGAGGAAGCCGGGGACGGGCGGGACGAGGCCCATGTTGGCGGCGGCCGGTTCGACGATCACGCAGGCGACCGACTCGTCGAGCTCGGGCACGACGTTGAACGGCGCGACCGCGGTGTCGGCGACGGCCGAGTCGGGCACGCCCGCCGAGCCCGGCAGGCCGTAGGTGGCGAGCGCGCTGCCGGCGGCGGCGAGGAGGAGGTCGCCGTGCCCGTGGTAGTTCCCCGCGAACTTCACCACCTTGGCCCGGTCAGTCGCGCCGCGGGCGACCCGGATGGCGCTCATCGTCGCCTCGGTGCCGCTGTTGACCAGGCGGAGCTTCTCGATCGTCGGGACCCGCTCGCGGACCGCCTCTGCGAGCAGGATCTCGCGCTCGGTCGGCGCGCCGTAGCTCGTGCCCCGCGTGGCGGCCTCCTGGATCGCTGCCACCGACGCGGGGTGGGCGTGCCCCAGGATGATCGCCCCGTAGGACTGGACGAGATCGAGGTACTCGGTGCCCTCCTCGTCCCAGAGCCGCCCGCCCTCGGCCCGAGCGACGTAGTACGGCGAGCCGCCGACGGCCCCGAAGGCCCGGATCGGTGAGTTGACCCCACCCGGGATCAGCTCCAGCGCTCGGGCGTGCAGGGCGGCGTTGCGTCCGGTGTCGCTCACGGCTCGATCGACTCCTCGTCGGGGTGCAGGGCCAGGGCGGTCGCCTCGACCAGCCCCTCCAGGTTCGACGGATCGGCGACGGCGCGCACATCGAGACCGAGCTGGCCGGCCCGCTCGGCGCAGGAGCGTCCGAGGCAGACGACGGGGAGGTCGGTGGAGATCGCGGCGAGCCCGGTCGCCGCCGACGCCGAGGCGAGCGTCACGACGTCGCACGTGCGGAGCCGGGCGACCTCGTCGTCGTCGGGCACGCGGGTGACGGTGCGGTAGGCGTCGAAGCGCTCGACCTGCCAGCCACGCCCGACCAGCGCGTGCTCGACGGTGTCGTCGGCGAGCGCCGACAGCGCCAGCACCGCCCGACCCGGGGTGGTGACGGTCGCGAGCAGCTCGTCGACGAGCGAGCGAGCGTCGAAGCGGCGTGGCACCACCGCCACCGGGATGCCCGCCGCGGTGAGCCGCTCCGCCGTGGTCGGTCCGACGGCAGCGACGCGCACACCGGCTGTGAGCGGTTCGGATCCGAGCGCGTCGACGACCGCATCGGCACCGTTGGGGGAGGTCACGACGAGCCAGTCGCCGTCGTCGGCACCGCGGAGGCCCGCCCGGAGCGCACCTCCGCCGTCGGCGGCGCCGTCGAGGGCGATGAGCGGCACCACGACCGCGTCGAAGCCCCGATCGTCGAGGAGCGTGGCGAGTCGCTCTGCACCCTCACCCTCGCGGGTCACGGCGACCCGGAGACGGGCCCCGGTCATCGGACGCCGAGGAGCTCTCGACCGCCGCCGTCGAGGAGCTGCGTCGCGAGCGAGGCACCGATCGCCGGCTCGTCGCCGACGACCTCGTCACGCAGCACCTGCGAGCCGTCGGGGGCGGCGAGCACGCCGATCACCCGCACGGCGCCGCTCTCGACCAGCGAGGCCGATGCGCCGACGGGGAGGTCGCAACCTCCGCCGAGCGTCGCCAGGAACGCCCGCTCGGCGTCGACGAGCCGCCGAGCGGTCGGGTCCTCGATCGCCGCCAGGCGCTCGATCGTGGCGGGGTCGTCGTCACGGCACTCGACGGCCAGCGCGCCCTGCCCGACCTGGGGCACGCAGACCTCGGGGTCGAGCACCTCGGCGACGTGTTGGGCCATCCCGAGGCGGCGCATCGCCACCAGCGCGACGGGCACGACGTCGATGCCGTCCTGGCGGACGCAGTCGACCCGGGTGGCGAGGTTGCCCCGCAGACCGACGAACCGGAGATCGGGGCGGGCGGCAGCGAGCTGAGTGCGCCGGCGGGCCGACCCGGTGGCGACCGTGGCCCCCTCGGCGAGCGCGGCGAGGGTCGAGCCCACCAGCGCGTCGCGGGGATCACCGCGCTCGGGCACCGAAGCCAGGCTCAGCCCCGGAGCGTGGAACGACGACGGGAGGTCCTTCGCCGAGTGCACGGCGAGGTCGGCGCGACCGTCGAGGACGGCGGCCTGGACCTCCTTGACGAAGATGCCGGTGCCGCTGAGCTCGCCGATGGGCACGTCGCGACGGAGGTCGCCGGTGGTCGAGACCACGACGAGCTCGTGGTCGGTGTCGGCCCGCTCGGCCAGGAGCCGCCCGACGTGTTCGGCCTGCCAACGGGCGAGATCGCTGCCTCGGGTGGCGATGCGGAGCGTCACGCCGCTAGAGGCCGTGGAGGTCGCGCACGGCGTCGGCGAGCCGGGAGCCCGTCGGTGTCCCGGCCGCGTACTTCAACCGGATCGTCGGGTCGTGGAGCAGCTTGGCCACCAGCGCCCGGGTCAGGTGCTCGACCGCCTCCCGCTGGCGCTCGTCGAGCCCCGCGAGCCGAGCGTCGAAGCGATCGAGCTCGGCGCGGCGCACGTCCTCGGCCCGACCGTGCAGCTCGGCGATCAGCGGAGCGACCTCCTGGGCCGACCGGACCGCGGCGAAGCGAGCGACCTCGTCGTCGACGATGGAGCGGACTCGGCCGACCTCGGTCTGGCGATCGGCCCGACCCCGGTCGGCGAAGCGGTTGAGGTCGTCCATGTCGAGCAGGGTGACGCCGGGCAGGCGGCCGACGGCGGGGTCGACGTCGCGCGGGACGGCGATGTCGACGATCAGCAGCGGACGCCCGTCGCGACGGCGGAGCGCCGGCTCGAGCTCGGCGTGTTCGAGGAGCAACGACGTGGCGCCGGTCGAGGTCAGGAGGACGTCGACGTCGTGGAGCGCGTCGGCCAGGCCGGTCAGCTCCACGGCGGTGCCCCCGACGCGGTCGGCGAGCGCCGTCGCCCGCTCGGCGGTGCGGTTGGCCACCGCGACCTCGGCGACCCCGGCACCGGCCAGGGCGACGGCCATGCCCTCGCCCATCTCACCGGCACCCACCACCAGCACGCGGCGACCGTCGAGCCGGCCGAGGTGCTCGGCCGCCATCTCGACGGCGGCGTGGCTGACCGATGCGGTGCCGCGGGCGATGTCGGTCTCGGTGCGGGCCCGCTTGCCGGTCTCGATGGCGTGGCGGAAGACGAGGTTGGCCAGCGAGCCGGCGGTGCCCTCGTCGCGGGCGAGGTCCCACGAGCCGCGGACCTGGCCGAGGATCTCGTGCTCTCCGAGGACCGCCGAGTCGAGGCCGGCGGCCACGGAGAAGAGGTGCCGCACGGCGTCTTCGTCGTACTGGACGACGAGGTGATCGGTCAGGCGCTCGGGCGGGAGACCCGACAGGTCGGCGAGCACGTCGCGAAGGTCACCGTAGGCGCCGTGGAAGGTCTCGGCATGGACGTAGAGCTCGGTGCGATTGCAGGTCGTGACGGCGACGGCCTCGCTCACGTGGCTCGATCCGGTGATCGTGGTGAGGAGCTTGGCGCGGTCGTGGGCCGGCACGCTGCAGGCCTCGAGGAGCGACAGCGGTGCCGTGCGGTGACTCAGCCCTACGACCACGAACGACACTGTCGGTGGACCTCCCGATCCAGCGGCCTGATGGCCGGCTCCCATTGAACCGCGCCGCCACCGCGCCGGGCGAGTCGATGGACGTGAACCCGGTCACGGCGCGAGCGCTTCCACGCCACCCTACGGCCCCGGCGGCGGAGCGGTTCGCGACGCGACGGGATCCCCCTCGCGGCGCTGGGCGTAGAACGTCAGCACCTGCATCTCGAGCGCGAGGTCGACCTTGCGGAGGACGACGTCGTCGGGCACCACCACGTGGGCCGGTGCGAAGTTGAGGATCGACACCACCCCTGCGGCGACGAACAGGTCGGCGACCTGCTGCGCCGCGTCCGCCGGGGTGGCGACGACGCCGATCACGTCGGGGTGCGGACCGATGGCGTCGGTCAGCTCGGCCATCGGTCGGATCGTGGCGCCGTAGACGTCGACCCCGACCTTGGCCGGATCGGAGTCGAACAGGCCGACGATGGTGAAGCCCCGCTCGGCGAACCCTCGGTAGTGGACGAGGGCCTGCCCGAGGTTGCCGGCACCGACGATCACGACCGGCCAGTCCTGACGGAGCCCGAGCGCCTCGTGGATCGAGTGCAGGAGGTAGCGGACCTCGTAGCCCACGCCACGGGTACCGTAGGAACCGAGGTGGGACAGGTCCTTGCGCACCGCCGCCGCAGTCACGCCGGTCATCTCGGCCAGGCGGCCCGACGAGACGGTCTCGGTGCCCAGTTCGGAGAGCCGGTCGAGCACCCGGTGGTAGAGCGGCAGTCGGGCGACCGTCGCCTCCGGGATGCGATCCGAGCTCACTTCGGTCACGGTACGGCGCCGCGGCCCCGATGCTCCAAACGACCACTGGGGTCGTCGAGCTACTCGACGAGCAGGCGACGGGCGAGCTTGCCGGAGTCGCTCCGAGGCAACTCGGGGACGAAGCGCACCTTGCTCGGACACTTGTAGCGGGGCAGCCGCTGCTCGCAGAAGGTGATGACGACATCCTCGTCCGCGGTGGCGCCCTCCTCGAGCACGACGTGGGCCACCACGGCCTCTCCGGAGTGGGGATGGGGCACGCCGACCACAGCCACCTCGCGCACGGCGGGGAGCTGCTGGACGACCTCCTCGACCTCGGCCGGGAAGACGTTGAAGCCCGAGACGATGATGACGTCCTTGCGCCGGTCGACGAGGTAGAGGTTGCCGTCGTCGTCGACGACGCCGATGTCGCCGGTGCGAAGCCAGCCGTCGTCACCGAGCACGGCCCGGGTCGCCTCCTCCTCGCGCCAGTACCCCGAGAAGAGGTTCGGCCCCTTCACCCACACCTCGCCGGGATCACCGACGAGCGCATCCTCACCCTCGTCGTCGATGAGACGGACCTCGACACCGGGGATCGGCGCCCCGACGGCACCAGCGATGGCATCGCTCGCGGCCGAGCTCGTCACCACCGGGCAGGCCTCGGTGAGGCCGTAGCCCTCGGCGATGGTCAGCCCGAACCGCTCGGAGAACTGGTCGAACACCGCCGGCGGGAGCGCCGAGGCGCCCGACGAGACGCGACGCAGCGTCGCCAGGTCGTCCCGCTCGAGGCCGGCGAGCTCGAGGAGCGACGAGAACATGGGTGGGACGCCAGGCAGCATCGTGACGCCGTGACGACGGATCGTCTCGACGGCGTTGACCGGATCGAAGTTCTCGACCAACACCAGTCGGGCACCCTGGGCGAGCCCGAGGCCGAGCACCACGTTGAGGCCGAAGATGTGCGAGAAGGGCAGGACGGCCAGCACGGTGTCGTCACGCGACACGCTGCCCTCGCCCATCGCGACCAACTGGCGTTGGTTGGCGAGGAGGGCGCCGTGGCTGAGCATCGCCGCCTTCGGGCCCCCGGCCGTGCCGGAGGTGAACATGAGGACGGCGAGGTCGCCCTCGTCACGGGGGCACCGGTCGACCGTCGATCCCGACAGCTCGGCGCGGCCGATGGCGCCCGGCAGCGCTCCCGCGTCGGGGGCGATCACGACGCCGTCGGGGCAGAGGTCCTCGGCCCTCGTGTTGGTGCCCGACAGCCGCATCGCCACCCCGGGGCCGATGACCGCGGCTCGGGCGCCGACGACCTCGATCTGCGAGGCGAGCTCGGGACGGGGAGACCGGGGGTTGAGCGGCACGGCCACCGCCCCGAGGTGGAGCGCGGCGAACATCGACACGACGAAGTCGAGGTTGTTCGCCGCGACCACGGCGACCCGGTCGTCGCGCGACACGCCCCGGTCGGCCAGCCCCGCGGCGAAGTCGGCGACCAGCGACCGCAGCTCGCCGTAGGTGGTCTCGCGGGACTGGGAGACCAGCGCGACATCGTCGTCGGGCTGGCCCTCGAGGATCTCGACCAGGTTCATCCGACTCCCCCTCGCTCGTCGCCCTCGGACCGTCGGCTGGTCCGACCAAGCGACACGTTCTACAACAGCACGACGAACTGCACGACCGCAGCGATCATCAGCGCCAGCAGGATGAGCGCCATCGTGATGGTCGTGGCTGGTCTCACGTCGCCTCCTCCAACCGGATCTCGCTCCCCGGCCCGATGCCGAGCTCGTCGGCGGCGGACCGCCGATCGAGGCACACCGCCAGCACACCATAGGAGTCGGTGACGAGGCCGAGCCGGCCGTCACCGAGCTCGGCGTAGCTGTCGGCCCGGTGGGCGACGCGCGCCTCGTCGCCCCAGCGGACCATGATCGCCTCCCACGACTCGACCTCCTCGGGCCCCACGTTGAGCTGGCAGTTGCCGAAGGTGTCGGTCCAGAGGACCTCACCGACCAGCTGGTCCCCTTCCTGGCGCGGGATCGGCAGCGTGGCCGGGAGCAGTGACCCAGGCGACACGGCCGGCCCCAGCTCGGTGAGGTCGACCCCGTTGCAGAGGTGAGCGGCGGCCGGGGCGAACACGTCGCGGCCGTCGAAGGTCGCACCGGGCGACGGGAGCCGGTGCTCGGCACTGGTGAGCTCGACGGCCCGGGTGGCGCCTCCGGCGACGGCGACCGCCGGAGCGAGCAGCCCGTTGTCGGGGCCCACGAACACGGCCCGCCCGTCGAGCACCTCGACGGCGACCGCTCGACGCTCGGTGCCGACCCCGGGGTCGACGACGGCCAGGATCACTCCCGGAGCGACGTACTGCACCGCACGGGCGAGCGTGAGCGCGCCGGCCCGCACGTCGTGGGCGGGGACGCCGTGGGTGAGGTCGATCATGGTCACCTCCGGCGCGAGCTCGCGCACCACCGACCGGACGACGCCGACGAACTCGTCGACGACGCCGTAGTCGGAGAGGAACGTGATCGTGTCGTAGCGGCCGGACATCGACCGACGACGGTATCCGTCGCAGGCGAGGGCAACCCACGCTCGTCGGTCAGGCGCCCAGCTCGCGTGAGCGGGCCGTGGCCGCAGCGACGGCGTCGAGGAGGGCGCCACGGACCCCCGCCCGCTCCAGCTCGCGCAGGCCGGCGGCGGTCGTGCCGCCCGGCGAGGTGACCTGCGCCCGGAGATCGGCGGCCGACGCATCGCTGCCGGTGAGGAGCCGAGCGGCGCCGAGCAGCGTCTGCCCGGCGAGCTGTTCGGCAACCGGGCGACTCAGCCCGACGAGCACACCGGCATCGACGAGCGCCTCGGCCACGAGGAAGACGTACGCGGGTCCGCTGCCCGACAGGCCGGTGACGGCGTCGAGCGACGTCTCCGGGAGACGGACGACCTCACCGACGGAGCGAAGGACGCCCTCGGCCCAGTCGAGCGCCGCGTCGGCGTCGTCGGCGGGCTCGGTGGCGATGGCGGTCGCCCCGGTCCCGACCAGCGCGGGCGTGTTGGGCATCGCCCGCACGACCGCAGGGCCCGGCCCGGCCGCCGCCCGGAGCGTCCCGAGCGTGATCCCCGCCGCGATCGACACGATGCGCAACGCTCCCCGAGCGGCGAGCTGGGCCGTGGCCGCGGCGACATCGGGTGGCTTCACGGCGACGATCCCGGCTCGACACGGGACCACCTCGGCGGCGACGGTCACGCCGGGGAACCGGTCGACGAGCTCGGCCCGACGACCGGCGAGCACCTCGACGACCGCCAGCGAGTCGGGGTCGGTGCCGGCGGCGACGAGCCCACCGAGCAGGGCCTCGCCCATCCGCCCACCACCCACGAGGCACAGCTCGACGTCGGTCACGCCGACGGAGCGTACCGGCGGTCGGGGGACGGACTCGGGGTCAGAGGTAGTTGAGCGGGTTCTGCGCCGCACCGTTGACCCGCACCTCGAAGTGGAGGTGGGGACCGGTGGAGTTGCCGGTGCTGCCGATGCGCCCGATGAGCGCACCGCTCGAGACCGACTGCCCGTTCCCCGCGATGCGCTCGGACATGTGGGCGTAGAGGGTCACGATCCCGCCACCGTGATCGATGATCACGGTCTGGCCGTAGCCGCCGAGCCCGCCCGAGTGGATGACCACCCCACCGTCGGCCGCGGCGATCGGTGTGCCGGTCGGTGCGGCGATGTCGATGCCCTGGTGCATGCGCCCCCACCGCGGTCCGAAGCCGCTCGTGAGGGTGCCCGACGCGGGCCACGAGAGCTGACCGCTGCCGCCGCCCCCACCGCCACCGCTGGACGAGGAGGGGCGGGGCCGATTCGCAGCCTCGATCTCGGCCTGGGCGCGAGCGATCACCGACGTGAGCTCGGCCTCGGTGGCCTCGAGGGCGTCGATCTCGGCGGTCAGGGCGTCGATGCGGACCTGGAGGTCGGCGAGGACGAGGGCCTCGGCGTTGCGAGCCGCCTCGAGATCGTCGAGGGCCGACTGGAGCACGGCCCGCTGGTCATCAGCGCGGGTGGCGGCGTCGAGCGACGACCGCTCGAGCTCCTCGAGCTCGATGCCGATCGACCGGAGCTGGTCGGACACGTCGGCATCGCGACCGCTCACCACGTCGAGGACGGCCTCGCGACGAGCCGCCTCGTAGACGTCCTCGGTGCCGAGGACCGAGCCCAGCTCGCCGCTCTGGGGACGGACGTAGGCCTCGACCGCTCGCTCGCGGGCGAGCTCGACCAGTCGCTCCTGCTCGGTGACGGTGACGGTGAAGCGGTCGCGGAACGCCGCGGCGTCGGCCTCGGCCTGAGCGACCGCGGCGCGGGCGGTCTCGACCCGTGCCTCCTGGGCGTTCACCTGCTCCTGCAGTGCGGCGAGGGCCTCCTCGACCTCGGCCTCCGACGCAGCGAGCACCTCGAGGTCGGCGGCGCGCTCGGCGGCGTCGGCCCGAGCGGCCTCGCGCTCGGCCCGCGCCGACTCGATGCGCTCCTGGGGCGTGTCGTCGGCGACCGCAGCGCCGGCGGACAACGCCAGCACGACGAGGACGAACGCGAGGAATCGCTGCATCGAACGGAGGGCCTCCGGCGTCGGTGGGCGACGGGTGGGATCGGGACCGGAGCGCATGAAGCTAGCAGCGCGGGTCGTCCGCGCCACCGCTCGCTCCCGGTCGTCGGGCCCGCACCCGGAGTCGGCGCCCGACCTGGGGCGTCCCGACCCGGCCGCACGACGATCCGCCGCGCTTCCCCGATCGGTGGACCCTCGACGACCGGACCGGAACGCTGACGCAGAACCTATGAAACATCACGAAGCAACACAAGAGCTCCGCGAAGAGTTGTGATTCGCGCTCGCCGTGCGACGACGTGGGTCGCGGGATCCGGGCGATCCTCAGGGGTCGTCGCGGAACCGGCGGGCGAAGCCGAGGCGGATCGCTCCCGGGAAGCTCTGCTCGACGTAGGCGTAGAGGGAGCCCACGATCCGGTCGAGCTCGCCGGTGTCGAAGCCGCCGAGCGGGAGGGCGCCACGGAGGAAGATCGCATCCTCGGCACCGATCGAGAACTGCGCCCCGACCAGGCCGTCGTTGCGGCGCAGGAGCTGCTCGTACAGCTCGAGGTGGTGCTCCTCGGGAGCGGGCATCACGTAGGTCTCGTAGTGCAGCATCCGCTGGCGCAGCGTCAGCCAGATCGTGGTGATGTCCTTCGCCTCGCCGCGCAGTCGGACGTACCAGCGACGCTCACCCGGCTCACCCCGGTCGACCGCCACGTAGGTCGGGTTCTCGGCGAGCTGCGACGCCAGCCAGTCGTCGATCCGGGCGCCGATCTCGTCGAGCTCCTCCGGTGAGCGGGCGGTGTCGTCCATCGGCGGGAGACGGTAGTGCTCGCCGCTCTCGGAGGCAGTCTCCCGACGGGCGGTGTTTCGCCTAGGAGCAGGGCACGAGGGCTCGGTCGGCCACCTCGGCGAGCAACCCGACGAAGCGGTCGGCGCCCCGCGACCAGGTGTGCTCGTCGGCCACGACCTGCGTGGCGGCGGCCAGGTCGACCGCGAGGGTCGTGTCGCCGATGATGCGGTCGACCCCGTGGGCGAAGCCGTCGGGATCGCGACCCTCGACGAGGAAACCGGTCTCGCCGTGGCGCACGAGGGTCCGGAGCCCGCCGACGGCGGTGGCGACCACCGGGGTGCCGCACGCAGCCGCCTCGAGCGCGACCAGGCCGAACGACTCCGACCGGCTGGGCATGACGACCACGTCGGCGGCCCGGTACCACGTCGACAGCAGGTGGTGGGGCTGGGGCGGGTGCCAGTCGATCCGGTCGAGCACGCCCAACTCGGTCGCCAACGCCCGAACCTCGACGAGGGTGCGCTGGCCGTCGCTGCCACTCGGGCCGCCCACCACGCTGAGGCGGAGGTTGGTGTGCTCGGACCGCGCCAACGCCCGGACGGCGACGTCGAGTCCCTTCAGCGGTTGGATCCGACCCACGAACAGCGCCCGCGGGCCGTCGCCGATCGAGAGGGCTCGCCGGGCTCCCGCCCGCGAACCGGGAGAGAAGACGGCGCGATCGACCCCGGGTGTGACGATCTCGACCCGGTCGCGATCGGCGCCGTAGAGGTCGACGAGCTGGTCGCGCTCGGGGATCCCGTTGGCGAGCACGACGTCGGCGCAGCCGATGGTGCGCCGCTCGGCCTCGATGCGCGACCGCGGCTCGTCGTCGCCCATCGCCCGCTTCACGGCGCCGAGGGTGTGGAAGGTCACCAGCAGCGGGACGTCGAGCCGGTGCTTCAGGTCGTGGGCCACCACGCCGGACAACCAGTAGTTGCCGTGCACCGCGGTGGGGTCGAAGCTGCCGGCTCGCCGCTCGACCTCGTCGGCGAAGCACTCGAGGATCGCAGGGAGCTCCTCCTTCGCGAGGTCGGGCTCGCCCGCCTCGATCTGGACCACGCGGAGGCCGGGTTCGACGTCGACGACCTCGGCGACCTCGGGCGAGGTGCGACGGACGTAGACCTCGACGTCCACCCCGCGTCGGGCGACGGCGCCGGCCAGCTCCCGCACGTAGACGTTCATGCCGCCGCTGTCCCCCTCGCCGGGCTGTGCGAGTGGCGAGGTGTGGAGCGAGAGCATGGCGAGCCGGTGGCCGCTCACCCCTCCTCCTCGTCGGTGCCGGCGACGAATGACTGGTAGATCGTGAGGAGCGACTGCTTCTGGTCGTCGGTCAGGCGGCGATCGCCCCGGATGGCAGCGACGACATCGGTCTCACCCTCGCGAGGCTCGAGCATCCCGGCCTGGACGTAGAGCGACTCGGCCGAGATGGACAGCGCGTTGGCGAGCTGCTGGAGGATCTCGGCCGACGGGCGACGCAGGCCGCGCTCGATCTGGCTGAGGTAGGGGTTCGAGATCCCGGAGAGCTCGGACAGGCGACGCAGGGACAGCTCGGCCTGGGTCCGGCGGTCACGGATGTACTCGCCCAGCTCGGCCCAACGTTGTTCCAGATCGTCTCGCACGATCCGATCAGCCTAGGGCGAGGTCCGGTCGGCACCTGACCTGCGAGGTCGTCGGCCGGGCCGGCAACGAGCCGAACGCTCGCGCGAAGCCGCCGAGCCCTCAGCCCGAGACGGAGAGCTCGCCCACCCGGTACCGGCGGGCGATGTCGGCCTGGATCACGTCGATCGACCGATGCAGACGCTGCCGAACGTCGGACACGCGTCGCTCGAGGTCCTCGAGGCGGGCGAGCTCGTGCCGGAGGTCATCGGCCGCAGCACCGGGGACGTCGACCAGCGCGATCGCATCGTCGGTGTCGATCTCCGCGATCAGCTCGAGATCGGGGTCGACGAGACCGCGGTGGCGGGGCGAGCGGGCCGAGCCGCCGGTGGCTCCACGAACGAGCAGCTCGGGCACGGCGCTCAGCAGCGCACCGAGCCGGGCCTCGGCACCGGGGGCGTCGTCCTGGGCGGCCAACGCCGCATCGATGAGGTCGACCCGGGACTGGACGACCCGACGCAGGAACGAGACCTGGCTCTCGAGCCCACCCAGGCGGGTCCGCTCGGCTCGCAGCTCGGACACCTCGGCGCCCTCGATCGGTGGTGCCTCGGACCGCACCTGCTCCTCGATGTCGGTCAACCGCATGCCCGCTCCTCTGCCCGTTGGGTTCCGTGTCGGCGTGGGGACCGACCGACTTGAGCCCCGAGCGGGTCGGCGAATCGCCCGCGGCTCCCGTCGCCGGACGGACGGGCGCAGGACCGCGGTCCACGCCGGAGCGAGACCGCCGGGAACTCAGAGGGACTGGGCGTAGAGCCCGACGAGCAAGGCCCAGAGCGGGCCGATGACCAGGAGCGAGTCGATGCGGCGCAGCATGCGGGACGGATGGCCGGCCGGCACCAACAAGGACGCGACGATCGGCCCGAACGGCAGCGTGGCCGCAGCGATCAGCGCGAACGAGGCCGCGCCGTCGAGCTCGAAGGGCGGCACACCGATGGCGGCTGCGGCGAAGGCGACGACGGCCACCCCCACCACGCCCGACACCGGGCCCTCCCACGCCGAGGAGGCGTCGACGCCGACGAGGTGCGAGCCCATGTCGTAGATGGCGACGAAGGCGAGGAGCACCACCACACCGCCGAGCTCGACTCGCCAGGTGAACATCGGTCCGGCGGCGGCGAGGCCGACGAACCCCCAAGCCGCGACGTTGGCGCCGGCCAGCGCTCCGAGCGGCGTCCCCTCCGAGCGCGTGAACCAGGCGATCACGCAGGAGCCGACCACGCCCGTGACGAGCACGGCGCCGGC